>CAIJPE010000074.1 GCA_903822435.1 uncultured beta proteobacterium
CCGCAGCGAATGGCGCCTGGGCATCGGGCAAGCCAAACCCCTGCATGGCCGGGCCGGCAGCGCCGTGGTCGAGCTCGCCTGGAGCCGCAACTTCGGCATGAACGGCACTTGAAGCCGGGCCGGCAGGGACCTCAGGCCGAGGTGGACCGCGCAGCGGCCTGCTGCGCTGGCAATGGCCAGGGGGCCAGGCCGCCCGGCGGCTCGAGGCCCATCGGGTCAGGCGCCCATCCATAGGGCAACGAGAACATGCGCAGCAGGTCGGCACCCTGCTCGGGGTGCGCCTGGCAGCGGTGGGGCAATCCCGGTGGCAAGGCGATCCAGTCGCGGGCATCGCAGACGACGGTGGCCCAGCCGAAAGGGGCCTGCAGCGTGAAACAGGCCTGGCCGGCCACGACGACGCGGATTTCGCGGTCGCAGTGGGTGTGCAGCCCGGCTGGCTCGGCGCCCACCGGATGGCGCACCGGGGTGTGCCGCTGGCGCCCCGCCGGGCTGGCCGACACGATCCGCAAGCGGTCGGTCAGCACGGTGTGAAAGCGGCTCTGCAGCGCTTGAAGCTCGCGCGCATGCGTCAGCTGCGGAGCGCTGGAAACCGGTCTCTGGGGGGCGGCCAGCGCCCCCCGCTCCACGCCCAGCGCGCTCAGCAGGCAGGGGGCTTGGTCTTCCGGCAGCCGCCGGAAATCATGGTCGAAGCAGGCGATGAGGCTCATGGGATTGACCCGCGGTGCGTGGCCCAGCCCGGATCTATCGGCGGCGGGGCCAGGCACTGAAGGCTCACAATCCCTCGAGTTCAAGGCCAACCGCACGCCTACGGCCATGTCTGCGATGCCGGTGCGGCCTGGGGTCAGCTGGCGTTGCAGGTCTCGCTGTCGGGCTGGAACGCCCACGGCGTCGGCGGCTTCGACCGCGACAAGGCGCGCGCCAACCTCGCCATTCCGGGCGATTGCCAGATCCATGCCGTCATCGCCATCGGGCGGCGCGGCGACAAGTCGGTGCTGCCCGAGGCGCTTCAGGCACGCGAGTCGCCCAACGGCAGGCAGCCGCTGTCGCAACTGGCAGCCGAGGGGTCCTTCCCCTTCACCGACTGAGCCCGGCCGCGCCAGCTGCCGCGGCCAGCCGGGGGCTTCAGGCCAGGCCCTGTCGCATGCCGAGCTTGATCAGGTCGGCGTTGTTGGTGATGGCGAGCTTTTCCATCAGCCGCACCTTGTGCGTGCTGACGGTCTTGATGCTCAGGCCCAGCACCGTTGCGATGTCGCTCACCCGCTGTCCGGCGCAGAGCATCTGCATCACCTCGCGTTCGCGGGGGGTGAGCGTGGCGTTCCAGGGCTCTTCGCTCGAGCGCTCGCGTTGGCGCAGGATAGGCTCGACCAGGCTCGGGTCCAGATACAGGCGGCCCGCGTGAACCTGCCGGATGGCCTCTTGCAGGACGTCGATGGAGCTGGCCTTGCTCACGTAGCCGCGGGCACCCACGGCGATCGCCCGGCTGACGATCTCGGGCTCGCCGTGCATCGACAACACGAGCACGGGCGGTGCCACGGGCAGCTCGCACACCGCCTGGATCAGCGCGATGCCGCCGGACACGCCGGCCGCGCCCAGGTTCAGGTCGAGCAGCAGCAGGTTGGCCTCGGGTGCCTGCGGGATGGCCTGAAGCAGTTGCTCGCGGTTGGCGGCCTCGGCCAGCACGCTGAGCGAGGGGTCGGACAGGAGGACGCGGACGAGCGCGGTGCGCACGACTTCATGGTCATCGCAAACCAGCAGTTTGATCATGGGATGAGTGCTTCCTGGCCGGCCGTCACGGCGGGCCAACGAACCTGGATGGTGGTGCCCGCGCCGGGTTGGCTGCGAACGAGCAGTTGGGCGCCGATCTGCCGGGCGCGCTCGGCCATGCCGAGCACGCCCAGGCCCGGCTGGAGCGGCAAGCCAGCCGTGTCGAAGCCACGGCCGTTGTCGCGCACCTCGAGTTGCAGGCCGGTGGCGCAACGGCCCAGCGAGACCGTGACAGCCCGGGCCTGCGCGTGTCGCACGGCGTTGCCCACCGCTTCCTGCGCGATGCGGTAGAGGGCGTGCACGGTCTGGTCGGGCTCGACGGGCAGTGGGTCGAGCAGTTGCAGGCTGACATCGACCTCGCTGCGCATGGAGGTGTCCTGGGCCAGCGCGGCCAGCGCAGGCGCCAGCCCCATGTCCAGAGCCGGCGGGCGCAGGCTGCGGCACACCTCGCGCACGGCGATCAAGCCTTCGTGGATGAGCTTGCGCAGGCGAAGGGCGGCTTCGGGGATGGACGCAGCGATGAAATCGATCTCCAGCTTCAGGGCACCCAGGGTCTGGCCCAGCTGATCATGCACTTCACGTGCCAGTTCGGCACGGAAAGCTTCGGTGTCTTCCTGCTGGCGGTGCGTCAGTTCGCGCAACCGCGCCTGCGATTGCTCGAGGGCCTGTTCGGTCTGCACGCGCGCGGTCACGTCCGAGACGATGGCCAGGTGAACCGCGGGCCGGATGAAGGCCACGCCGTTGAACTCGACGACGCGGACCGAGCCGTCCCTGCACCGCAGCCGCAGGCGTCGCGCGGCACGGCGCCTGCGCACGAATTCGCGGAACAAGGCCATCGGCTCGATCCGTCGTGCGCGCGCTGCATCGGGCTCCAGCACGGCGGCCACGCCACGCTGCAGCAGATCGTCGCGGTCGTATCCCAGCAGTTCGCAAGCCGCCGGATTGACATCGACGAAGCGGGCTTCGTCGTCGATCAGGAAGATGCCATTCTGGGCGCTGTCGAACAGGGCCTGCAGGCGAACACGGGCCTGCTCGGCTTCGGTCCGCATGGCCACGATGTCCGAGATGTCCTGCAAACAGCCGCGGTGGGCCACCACGCGGCCTTCGGCATCGCGCTCGAATTCGGCCCAATGGCGCATGTGGGCCCGGGTGCCGTCGTCGCGGACGACCTCGAGCTCCAGCTCGTAGCCCTGTCCGGTGATGCTCACCTGTTCCACGGCGGCTTGCAGGCGCGCCCAGCTCTCGGGTGTGAAGGCCCGCTGGCGTTCGGCATGGCGGCGCGGGCCCTGCGCCGGGTCTCTGCGCAGCAGGCGGTAGAGCTCGGCCGACCAGTGCGCGTCGTCGCTGCCGATCTCGCGCCGCCAGGCCCCCACGCGGGCCAGCCGCTGGGTGTCTGCCAGCAACCCGCGCTCCAGTTGCAACTGGGCTTCCAGCCGCTGGCGTCCGGTCACGTCGAGCATGGTGCCCCGCAGGCCGCCGAGCGTGCCGTCGTCCTGCTGGATGCTGGCGAAGTTGGCGTTCAGCCAGCGCACCTCGCCATCCGGGCGAACGATGCGGAAGTCGGCACTGCCGCGCAGGCGTTCGCCCTGGCTGGCCCGCTGCAACCAGGCACCCATGCGCTCCCTGTCCCCCGGATGCACCGCCTCCAACCAGCGCTGCGCCGGCACCCGCGCCGAATCGCCCGCCCAGCCGTAAGCCTGGAGCATGCGGCCGTCGATGTTGAAGTGGCCCCCGCCGGCACTCAGCTCCCACAGCGACAGGCCGGTCAGCTCCAATGCCAGCGCGCGAGATTCGCTGAGTTGCTGCTCCCGCTCACGGGCCAGCGTGGCTTCGGTGATGTCCACCGCCGCGGCGATGTACTCCAGCGGCTTGCCGCCCGCGCCGCCGAACGCGCTGCGGCGCACCAGGATGTACACCAGGCGGCCATCGGGGTGCAGGATGCGGCTGCGGCTCTCGTTGTGGCGCACCGCACCCGAACGCAAGGCCAGCCAATCGTCACGGACCTTGGCGCGGTCGTCGGGGTGCACGCGCTCGAGCATCTGCTCGAAGGTGGGGGACGGGCCCGGCGGGAAGCCGTACAGCCGCAGGCAGGCGGTGTTGAACTGACGCTGGCCGGTGGCGGCCACTTCGGTCATCAGGCCGATCTGCCCGAGCTCGGCGGCCAGCAGGAGCTGCGAATGCTCGCGCTCGGCCACGTGCTGGCGTTCCACCTGCGCCGTGATGTCGCGGATGGTGCCGCTGGCCACGCGCGTGCCGTTGGGGCCCGCCAGCAGCGTCCAGTCCGACTGAAGCCAGCGTATGCCGCCATCGCGCAGCCGGATGCGGTAGGCGGTGTGGCTGTAGCCCCGCGGATACCCGGCCATCCACTGATCCAGGATGCGGCCGGAATCCTCGGGCAGGATGGCCCGCAGCAGGCCCTCGCGGCCGAGCGGCCCCATGGACACAGGGCGGTCGTACAGGGCGAACATGCGCTCGTCCCAGTGGACCTCGTCGGTGTCGATGTTGCGTTCGAAGAAACCCACGTTCGGGTCGCCCACGCTGGCGTCGTGCCAGCGCTGCAGGATGCGCTGCCTTTGGCTGAGCGGCAGCACGGAACCCATGTCCAGCTGCGTGAAGACGAACCCGACCAGTTCGCCGAGGTGGCCGAACTGGGGCTCGATGTCCAGGCATACCGAGCACGCCGAGCCGTCCTTGCGGTAGTTGATCAGCTCCACGGCCCGACAGGCCTGCCGTTCGCGGATGGATTGGGCCATGCACGCGACGGCCCCGGGGTCGCTGTCGGGGCCCTGCAGCACCTCGCCCGGCGCGCGGCCGAACATGTCGGCAAGGGTGTAGCCCATGCGACTGGTAAAGGCCGCGTTGACCCAGGTGACGAGCCCTTCGGGGTCGGTGTGCACCAGCATCAATTCGCTGGCCAGTGAAAGCCGGGTGTGGGGCATCGGTCGCTCAGGGCAAGCCTGCATTTTGCATGCTGCAATGGGCCCGGCAATCGATTTCGGCGCCATCGGTCGAGCCGCGGCCCGAGCGCTTGCGCGGCCTCGGCCGGGCCTCAGAGCGACCAGGACAACGAGCCGACCCAGCGCCCGCCGGCACGGGGCGCGGCAACGGTGCCGCGCGCCTCCGCCGAGCTGTCGATGCGCACCAGGCTGGCCTGGGCCGCACCGATGCCCCAGCTCAGCCCGGCGCTGCCATAGGCATAGCTGCGGCCCTGGATAGCCTGCAGGTTGCTGTAGCCAGCGCCCAGGTCCAGCACCAGCCGCCCGGCCAGCCGCTGGTGGGCCCCGAGTTCGAAGGTCACTGCCCGGCCGTTGGTGATCGCGCCGCCTGCGGCGTAGCCGGTGGTGTCGGGCGCCACGCTGAGCGTGGCCTGCAGGCGGCCCTGCCAACCCAGCGCGGCAGAGAACTCGCGGTAGGACCGCAGTCGGACGCCGGGGTCGCCGGTGTAGCGATACACGCCCGCGCCGGCCTGCAGCACCCAATCGGGATCGAGCTGCCAGACCTGGCTCAGGCCGAAGGTCCATTCGTCCTTGCCGCCCTGCAGCCGATAGACCGGGCTTGCCCAGCCGACCGCCACAGCCCAGCCCGTGTCGGCACGGCGGTAGGCATCCAGCATCAGCACCGCTTCGCCATCGGTCTGGCTGATGCCACGCAGCACCTTGTCGCTGGCGGCGGCCATCGAGCCGTGCCAGGTCTCGGCCCGCGCCGGTTGTCCCACGGCCGACCAGCCGGCCAGGACGACCGCCACGGCGGCGGCCCGCCGGCCTCGGCACTGCCTCCCTGCCCAGGGCGCTTCGCTTGACATCGCTTCCATGCAACCATGATGGACGAATCCGGCACACACGGCGATGACTTCCGCAACCGACACCCCCCGGGACAGCATTGGCGACCCCGCCAACGGGGCGGACCTCGCCTGCCTGGGCCGGGTCGCGGGGGGCGACCGATCCGCCTTCGAGCAGTTGTACCGCCGCTACCACCCCCGGCTGTCGCGGTTCCTGCGGCGCTTCACGGCGCGCAGCGACCTGGCCGACGAGGTCATCAACGACACGATGTGGATCGTCTGGCGCAAGTCGGCCGAGTTCCGCGGCGAATCCAAGGTCAGCACCTGGATCACCGGCATTGCCTACCGTTGCATGCTCAAGGCGCTGCGCGGCACGGCACCGGCGGAAGAGCTGGGCGAGTCGCTGCTCGACGCCCCGCAACTCGAGCAATGGGCCGGCGCCCAGCACGATGCGGCGCCCGACCGCGAACTGCGCAACTGGGTAGCCTGCGGCCTGCGCACGCTGCCCGAGGACCAGCGCGTGACGCTGGAGCTGGCGTACCTGCTGGGGTATTCCTGCGAGGAGATCGCCAGCGTGATGGACTGTGCGGTGGGCACCGTGAAGGCGCGGATGTTCCACGCCCGCGTGCGCCTGCGCAGCGTGATGCCGGCGCTGGGCGAAAGCCAGCGGTCGGCCGAAGGATGATGGCCATGAACGACAACCCCCAAGCGCCGCACCGTCAGGCCTGGGACCTGATCCCCTGGGTGGTGGGCGGCAGCGCCAGCCCTGCCGAACAGCAACTGGTGGCCGAACACGCCGCCGGCTGTCCGGATTGCCGGGAAGAACTCGCCTTCCACACCGACCTGCGGGCCGGGCTGTCTGCCGGCACGCCGGCCCCTCATGACCTGGAGCCCGCCTGGCAGCGCATGCAGGCGCGCATCGAGCCGGGGGCCCTGGCCGCATCGGCTCGGCCGCCCGTCGGCCCGGCCGACATCCGCACCCAGGCACCCTGGAACGCTCGCCTGATGCGCATGCTGGTGGCCGCCGTGGTGGTGCAGGCCGTGGGGCTGACCGTGCTGGGCGGGGCCCTGTGGCAACGCACGCGCAGCGCCGACTACCAGACCCTGAGCCAGGTCAGCGCCATGCCTGCGGTGGCCACCATCCGGCTGGTGCCGGCCGGCTCGCTGCCGCATGCGCAACTGCAGGCCTTGCTGGTGCGCACGGGGACCCGCGTGGCCGAGATCAGCGCCGACGGGGGGATCCTCGGCCTGGTCCTCGACCCCACGTCGGGCCGCACGGCCGAGCAGGCCCTGCAGCAGCTGCGCGCCGATCCGGGTGTGCGGCTGGCCGAGCCGATGCCCGATACGCCCGCGGCGCGGCCGTGATGGCACTCGCTGCACGTGTGCGCCGGGCCAGCGGGCTGGCCCTGGCCGCGGGCCTGGTTGCAGGCTTGGCCGCCTGCGCGGCGCTGCCCGCCGCCCGACAGGTTCGCGACACGCTGCCGGCCCCGGGTGCCTACACGCCCGACCGGATGATCGTGGTGGCCGTGGACGATCCGCCCGAGGCACTGCCCCGCCCCGGCAGCACCCCCAGGGCCCGCTACACGGGGTTGGCCGGCTACGCAGGCGGCAGCATGGGCGCCGCCGCTTCGGCCGAGCTGGCCGGCGAGAACGCCTTGCAGGAGCAGGCCTCGTGGAGCATTGCGTCCTTGCAGTGGCGCTGCATGCTCTTCCGCCTCGCGCCGGGTGCCGACAAGGCGGCCGTCATGGGCCGCCTGGCGCACGATCCGCGCGTGCGGCTGGTGCAGAACCTCAACGAATTCGAAACCCTGGCCTTGCCCGCCGAGCCCGCCACGCGTCCGCCGCGGACGGAGACCCCGCCCGACCGCCTGGCCGGCCGTGCTGAAGACCGCTACGACGACCCCTACCTCGACCTGCAGCGCGGCTTCACCGCCATCCAGGCACGCCAGGCGCAGCGCTGGTCGCGCGGCGACGGGGTGCGCGTGGCCCTCGTGGATACCGGCGTGGACGCCCGCCACCCCGACCTGGAGGGGCGGTTGGCCGAGCAGCGCGACTTCGTGGGTTCCGACAACCCGGCCGCCGCGGGCGGCGAGCGCCACGGTACCGAGATGGCGGGCGTGATCGCCGCCACGGCCAACAATCGCATCGGCATCGTCGGCGTGGCGCCCCGTGCAAGACTGCTGGCCTACCGGGCATGCTGGCCCGTGGCCGGCGGCGCGTCGCGCTGCAACTCGTACACGCTGGCGCAAGCCCTGGCAGCGGCCATCGAGGCCGGCGCCGCCATCATCAACCTGAGCCTGGGCGGACCGGCCGACGCGTTGCTGCAGAAACTGGTCGAGCAGGCCATGCGCAACGGCGCCATCGTGGTGGGCGCCGTCCCCCCGGGCGGGGCCATGACGGGATTTCCGGTGGGCGTGCAAGGCGTGCTGGCGGTGTCGTCTTCCGACGAGCCGCAGGCCAGCGCCACCGCCTTGGCTGCGCCGGGACGGGACATCCTCACCCTGACCCCCGGCGGGCACTACGGCTACGCCAGCGGGAGCTCGCTGGCGGCGGCCCATGTCACCGGCGCCGTGGCCTTGCTGAAGTCGCTGGACCCCGGCCTGCGGTCCGGCCCGGCCCAGGCCTGGCTCAGGCCCGCGGCCGGCCGCAACGGCGGCGCCATCGACCTGTGCGGCGCCGTCCAGCGCCTGAGGCCGCTGGCCGACTGTTCGTCTTCGGGCCTCGGCGCCCGGGCCGCCGCTGCACCTCCGTGATGCGGGACCGGGCCTGGGCCCGCCGAGCAACGAAAAGAGCCCGCGGCGGCACTCACCACGAGCCCGTGCACGCCGCACGGGACACCCACCCCAGGAGTGAACCCATGACCCGCCAACTCACCACCCGGCTGCTCTGCACCGCCGCGCTGGCTGCCAGCCCACTGGCCAGCCACGCCCTCAGCAGCATCACCGACCCCATCGGAGACCTGCTGCCCACCTTCGGCGGCACGGCCGCGCAGACCGACCTGGACGTGGTCAGCGCCACGGTGCTCTACGACGCCACCGCCGACCTGTTCAAGCTGACCGGCACCATGGCCGGATCGCTGGGGTACACGACCAACGCGCTGTACGTCTGGGGCGTGAACCGCGGCGCCGGCACCGCCGGGTTTGCGGCCAACGGCATCGACGGCGTCCGCTTCGACCGGGTCATCCTGCTGCGTCCTGACGGCACGGGCGCCATCGGCGCCACCGCCCTGCCCGCCGGTGCCGTGACCATCAGCGGCAACACGATTTCAGCGGTGATCAGCGGGGCCCTGCTGCCCAGCACCGGCTTCGGCAAGCTCGACTACACCTGGAACCTGTGGCCGCGCGACACGACCTTTGCAGGCTTTGCGGCGATTGCCGATTTCGCGCCCGACAACAGCAACTTCACCGGCACGCCCGGTGTGGTGCCCGAGCCGGCATCGCTCGCGCTGCTGGGCGCCGGGTTGGGTGTGGTGGCATGGCGGGCCGCGCGCCGCACGGCCCAGGCACGCCAGTCCTGAACCGCGCCACGGCTCAGGCCGCGGCCGGACCCAGCACCTCGGCCGCGGGGCGCCGGAGCAGGTCCTTCACCAGCGGCGGCTCGAAGTGCCGCGGGACCGTGATGGCATAGAAGTTCTCGTGCAGGCGCGGCACCACGGCGTATTCCGCCAGGGTGCCGTTGCGCAGTTCATCCTGAACCACCACGGTGGGCAGCAAGGCCACGCTGTCGGAATCGCGGGCCAGCAGGCGCAGCAGCGCCATGTCGTCCACCTCGGCCCGCAGGCGGTAGCGGATGCCCAGCTGCTGGCAGAGCTGGTCGAAGCCGGTGCGGATGTCGCTGTCGCGGCCAGGCAGCAGCAGCGCCACCTCGGCCAGGTCATCCGGATAGCGAAAGGGCTTGCGTCGGCCCCGCGGACGGCCCACCAGGCTCACCGGCTGGCGGGCGATGAGCCTGCAGCGCCAGGGCTCGTCGGCCGAGCGCTGCACCAGGCGGTTGGACAGGATCAGGTCGAGCGCATGCACGCGCAGCCGGGCCAGCAGCTCTTGCAGGTTGCCGGCGTGCAGGGCCAGTTCCACGTCCGAGCGCGTCAGCAGCGGGCGCAGGAAGTTCTCCTGGAAGTTGCGCGACAGGGTGGCCACCGCGCCAATGCGCAGCACCGAGCGCGCCTGCTGCCGCCCCTCGCGCATCAGTGTCTGCAGTTCTTCACCCGAGGCGAAGATGGATTCGGCATAGCTCAAGGCGAGATGACCGGCCTCGGTCAGCTGCAGGCCGCGCCCCGCCCGGGCGAACAAGGCCTGACCCAGCTCTTCTTCCAGCTGCCTGATCTGCGTGGACAAGGCCGATTGCGACACGTGCAGGCTGCCGGCGGCCCGCGTGAGGTTGCCCTCCTTGGCCACGGCCCAGAAGTAGTGCAGGTGGTGGAAGTTCAATCGGCGCATGGTGGGTCGGGCTTGGGCACGGTGGCCATTTGTTCTGTTTTTGAGCATTAAAAGAGCTGAACAATGCATTTTACGTGGGCCACGGTCGTCGGCATAGTGCGGGCACTCCAGCCGATCGCCCGCCCATGCACACTGCCCCGCTGCCTGAACTCGCCCTGCTGCACGCCCTGTGCCTGTGGGCGGCGCCCATCCTGGCCGGCGTGGCCGCCTGGGCCTGCGGCCTTGCCGCCACGCCGGAGCGGGCCTGGCGCCTGGCGCAGGGCGCTGCGGCGGCCTGGCTGGGCCTTGCAGCGGCCGGCGCGCTGGCCCTGGCGAAGGATGGCGGGGGTGCGGGCTGGGGCGTGCGGGCCGACGTGGCCGGCGCGGCGGTGCTCCTGCTGGTGGGGTTCGTCGGCTGGGTCATCCTGCGCTTTGCCCAGACCTACCTGGCCGGCGAGGCGCGGCAGGTGCACGGCGCGCGCTGGCTCCTGGCCACACTGTGCGGCGTGGGCATGGTCATCGTCGGCAACCACCTGCTGGTGATGGCCCTGGCCTGGCTGGCCACCAGCGCCGCGCTGCAGCGGCTGCTGATGTTCTACGACCACAGGCCCGCGGCGCGTCTGGCCGCGCACAAGAAGCGCGTGGCCAGCCGGATGGCCGACCTGTTCGTCTTCACGGCGGTGACCATCATCGGGTCCTCCACGGGCACCTTTGCCATCGATGGCGCCATGCAGGCCGCAGCCACGGCGCCCGGCCTGGGCTGGCCGCTGCAGGCGGCGGCCCTGCTCATGGCCGCCGCGGCCATCCTCAAGTGCGCGCAATTGCCCTTCCACGGCTGGCTGATCCAGGTGATGGAGGCACCCACGCCGGTGTCTGCCCTGCTGCATGCCGGGGTGGTGAACCTGGGCGCGCTGGTGCTCATCCGCCTGTCTCCGCTGGTGGGCGCGGTGCCCGCCGCACAGGCCCTTCTGCTGGTGGTGGGCAGCACGACCGCCGTGGTGGCAGCACTGGTGATGTCCACCCGGATCAGCGTGAAGGTGATGCTGGCGTGGTCCACCTGCGCGCAGCTCGGCTTCATGCTCATGCAGTGCGGGCTGGGCGCCTATGGCCTGGCGCTGGTCCACCTGCTGGCCCATTCGCTCTACAAGGCCCATGCCTTCCTGGACACGGGCGCCACGGTGCAGCGCTGCAACACCCGGCGGCTGGGGCCCCAGGGCGGCGCCGGCACCGCACGCGGGGCGCTGGCCCGGGCAGTCCTGGGGATGGTCGCCCTGGGCGCGTTGGCGTGGGCCCTGGGCTCGGGCGCCGACGCACCGGCGGCGTCATGGGTGCTGCTGGCCATTGGCGGAGCCTCGATGGCGCCCCTGCTGATGGCCGGCACGGTCGCACCCCGCGGGCCCTGGCGGGTGGCCGTGGTCTGCAGCGTGGCTGCAACGGCCATGGCCACCCTGGCCTGGCACGCTTTGGCCGATGCGGGCAGCCGGCCGGCCCAGGCTCTGAGCCCCGTCTGGCTGGCCTGGGTGGGGATGGCCTTTGCCAGCCTCTTTGCCCTTCAGGCCGTGCTGGCACGCTGGCCCCACGGCCGCTGGTCTCGCATCCTGTACCCCTGGTTCTACGGAGGCCTGTTCCTGGATGAACAGGTCAGCCGCCTGGTGTTCAAGCTCTGGCCGCCCGCCGACCCGGTCAGCCCGGTGCAGCCGCCGGCAGCCCCGCACACGGCCCCCTGGATGCCACCCCTGACCACGCCCGAAAGGCCCCTGTGATGAGTCCGCCCCTGCCACCCCTGGCGCAAGACGCCCACCGCCTGGCCGAGGACGTGGCCGCAGCCTGCGCGCGGATCATGCCGACCTGGCCGCTGGACCGCCTGATCGCGGTCAACCCCTATGCCGGGTGGAGCGATCACCCGATGGCGCAAGCCGCCTCCGAGCTGGGCGTGCTGTCGGGCGCCCGGCTGCTGATGCCGAGGGCCTGGTACCAGGCGCATTGGCAGTCCGGGCTCCTGCAGCCGCAGCATCTGCATGCGGCTTGTGCGGAATCGGGCGCCGGGCTGTCGCCGGCGGACGCGGTGGGCGTCCTTCATCGGCCCGAGCCGGCAGTGGCCGCCTTGCCACTGGCCACCGACGTGTGCGAAGGCATCGCCGCCAGCGGCCGCGTACAGGCCTGGCGCACCATCGTCACGCATCAGATCAGCCAGCACTGCGCCGCCCACTTCGACCAGGGCCAGGCCACCTGGCAGGCGGCCCGCAGCCAGGGCCTGCTCGCCGGGTGGCGGCAGCAACTGGCCGCCGACCGCGGCCTGCCCTGGCGCACGGGACGCCGACACATCGAGCGCCGGCTGAAGAGCCTGCCCGCCGGGCCACTGCCGTTGATCGCCGAGGCGCTGCGGGCGCTGGGCGTGCCGGCCGGCGGGCGGCAGCGCTACCTCACGGCCCTGCTGCTGAGCGTGAACGGCTGGGCCGCCTGGTGCGCCTACCAGGCCTGGCAGGCCCGACTGGACGCAACACCGGGCGACGCCGCGTCGGCCGACCCCGACGGCCTGACCGTCGAACTGCTGGCCATCCGCCTGAGCTGGGAGCTGCTGTTGCTGGAAGACGCCCCGGCCGGCGCCGTGGATCCGTCGTGGACCCAGGCCTGGGGCGGGGCCGACGGGCAGGTCAAGGCGTTGATGGACGCACAGGGCTTGGACTGGGTGTGGCAGCGCGCCCTGGAAATCGCGCAGACGGAGCCCGTGCTGAACGCCCTGGCCGGCCGTGTGCCAGGAAACGGCAGGCCTGCCGAGGCCGCAGGCCGCGCGGTGCAGGCCGTCTTCTGCATCGACGTGCGTTCGGAGGTGATGCGGCGCGCGCTGGAATCCGTCAGCCCCCAGGTCAGCACGCACGGCTTCGCCGGCTTCTTCGGCGTGGCCATGGACCACACACCGCTGGGCGGCAGGCTGACCCAGCCGCAGTTGCCGGGCCTGCTGGCGCCGCGCCTGCACGCCACCGAAGCGGCACCCGATGTCGGCCTGGGCCAACGCCTGGCCGAGCGGCGGCGGCAGGCGCTGGCCCTGGGCCAGCGGTGGGACGCGTTCAAGGGATCGGCGTCGTCGACCTTCGGGTTCGTGGAAGCCTGCGGCCTGGCCTATGCCGGGGCGCTTCTGCGCGCCAGCCTGCCCTCGGGCCGCGCCGCCAGCCGCTGGGAAGGCGCCGGCCTGGATGCCCGGTCACAGAACGTGTTGCGACCGGTGCTGGCCGATGTGGGGCCGGCCGAGAAGGTGCGGATGGCCCACGACATCCTCACGGCCATGGGCCTGCGCAGCAGCTTCGCCCCTTTGTTGCTGCTCGCCGGCCACGGCAGCCAGAGCGCCAACAACCCCCAGGCCGCCGGCTTGAACTGCGGCGCCTGCGGCGGCCAGACGGGCGAGATGAATGCCCGCGTGCTGGCCGGGCTGCTGAACGACCCGGCCGTGCGCCAGGGCCTGCGCACGGTCGGCATCGACATCCCGGCCCAGACGCACGTGATCGCCGGCCTGCACAACACCACCACCGACGAGATCGGGTTGTGCGACACCGCCGATGCGCCGGCCACGCACCACGGAGCCATCGAGGTGCTCAAGGGCTGGCTGCATGCTGCGGGCGACCGGGCGCGGGCCGAGCGGGCGGGCTCGCTCGGCCTGGGCGCCTTGGCCCGGTCGCCCGCCCGGCTGCACCGCGCCCTGCGCGAGCGGGCCAACGACTGGGCACAGTTGCGCCCGGAGTGGGGCCTGGCGGGCAACGCCTTCTTCGTGGCCGCGCCCCGGACGCGCACCCAGGGCACCGACCTGGCGGGCCGGGCCTTCCTGCACGACTACGACCACCGGCAGGATCCCGAGGGCGCGGTGCTGGCGCAGATCATGACCGCACCGATGGTCGTGGCGCACTGGATCAACATGCAATACCACGCCTCGACGGTGGACAACGGCCGCTACGGCAGCGGCAACAAGACGCTGCACAACGTGGTCGGCGGGCACATCGGGGTCTTCGAGGGCAATGGCGGCGACCTGCGCATCGGCCTGCCGTGGCAATCGCTGCACGACGGCCAGGCGCTGCGTCACATGCCGGTGCGGCTGTCGGCGTTCATCGAAGCGCCCACCGGCGCCATCGACGCCGTGCTGGCGCAGCACCAAGGGCTGCGCCAGTTGCTCGACCACGGCTGGCTGCAGCTGTTCCAGATCGACCCGGAGGGGTCGACCATTCACCGTTACGCGGCCGCGAACTGGTCGACGGTGCTGTAGGCCTGCACAGCCGACCGGGCTGCAGCGGCGTCGGTCGCGGCCGCCGAGGACGCGGTGGGCTTCGGGGTGCGCGGGGCCTGCTGGGTGTCGTAGGCGTACTGTTCGGGCACGGTGACGGTGCCGTCCCGGTTTGCGTCGGCGGGCGCGTAGATGGGGCTGGATCCTGCCGTGGCTGCGACGGGGCCCGCCGCAACCGCAGGCTTGGCTGCCTTGGCCGGGCCGCCATCCTGGCCCCCGGCCGCAGCCGGCGAGCCAGCGCCGAGGCCGGCGGTGCCGTCACCGCGCTGGGCTGCGGCCTGCGTGAACTCGGCCTGCGTGACCTGGCCATCGCCGTTGGCATCGAGCCGGCGGAAGATCGCCTGGGCTTTGGCCGTCGCCGCATCCTGCGACAGCTCGGCGCCCTTCGCGGAGATCTTCACGATCGCCGAGGCGAGGTCGTTCGGCGTGAGGTATCCCTTGCCCTGGGTGTCCAGGCGCTTGAACACATCCTGTGGATCCGGGCGGGTGGCCACGCCCGTCACCGGGCCTGCGGCCGAAACAGAAGTCACCATGGAAAGAGCTCCCTGTCCGGGCGGTAACCCCCGGAGAAGTCGGGGGGATCGCTCGCACTCAAACGTGGTTTCGGCAACCCCTTCCGGAACTTTAGCGAACTTTTTCACAACCCCGGCAGGCCGGCCTGCGGCTCGGTGCGGTGGCCTTGCCTTCAGCGTGAAGGGCCGGGGCTGCCGGCCATGGCGTCGAGCTTGAGGAAATGCCGCCGTGCCAGCGCCACCAGTTCGTTGTCGCTGGGATGGTCCACCACTTCATAGCCGACGATGCGCGCGGCCACCTGCGGTCGATGCTTGTCGACATAGTGCCGCAGATCCGCCAGCAGGGTGTGCGAGCCGCAGACGAGCACCTGCGCAATGCCATCCAGCGCGTCGCAGACCTCACCCATGAACTCGTGCTCGGTGCGCACGTCGCTCTCGTGCTGGCGGGTCGGGTGCTCGTGGGCGTGCACGGCCAGCGAGTGGACGCGGTGGGCGTCGAAAGGCAAGATGCGGGCGTTGTGGTGATCGGCCCAGACAACGGCATGATGGAAGGCTTCGGGCTGGATCATGGACGGTTTGCGGATCGGTGGTTTGGAGGCACCCAACTTGCCTTCCGGCGCGGCCGGCGTCTGTGCGTTGACACACAAAATCAGCGCCGGGGCTGGCTGCGGCATCTTGAAGTGCGGGTGTCCGCCACCAGATGTCCCCACTCAGGCACAAGCGTGCTGGAGGTACCCATGAAGCGATTGCTGGTTGCAATGTCCCTGGCCCTGGCGGCAGCCGCGTCCTTTGCCCTGCCCACCGTCGAGGACGTGCAGGCCGAAGTGGCCAAGGGCCGCTACGTGCAGGCCGAAGAAATGATGCGCGAGGTGGTGGCTGCCCGCCCCACCAGCGCGCGGGCGCATTACGTCTACGCCGAGATCCTGGCCCATGACCGCCGTTTCGAGCAGGCTGCGGCCGAGCTTGCCCGTGCGCGGCAGATCGACCCGGCCGACAAATATACCGACCGCGCCCGGCTGGACGCCTTCTCGGCCCTGCTCGAACGTGAACAGGCCGCGGCGCATCGACGGCGGGATGCGACCACGCCCTCGACGGGCACCGGCATGACGGCCGCACCCGTGGTGCGTGAGCCCGCCCCGGCCAGCGGCGGTGTACCCGGCTGGGTGTGGGGCGTGGGCGGGGGCCTGCTGGCCCTGGCGGCATGGCGCATGTTCAGCGCCCGCCCGCAAAGCCCGGCCGGCGCCATGGGCTCTTCCTATGCCGGCACCGGGGGCGCCCTGGCACCCACGATGCCAGGCGGCGGCACGGTCGCTGGCGGCCCAGGCTACGGCGGCCCCGGTTACGGGCCGGGCTGGCCGCAACCCGCCGCCGGCGGCGGCAGCGGGCTCCTGGGCACGGGCTTGGCGGTGGCCGGCGGCGTGGCTGCGGGCATGTTGGCCGAGCGGCTCTTCGAAGGCCACCGCGAATCCGCCGGGCTGGGCGGGGGCGCCGGCAACCTGGGGTCCGGCCTGGGCGCTGGCAGCATCGGCACGGGCCTGCTGGAAGGCGAACTGGAAGACCCGTCGGCACGTGAGCTGCAAGACAGGCCCATCGACTTCGGCTCGGGCAACGGTTGGGGCGACGACGCGGCCGACGCCTCGGGTGGCGCTTCCGACGACGGCGGCTGGTAAGGCCGCGCAGGCCGGGCCCCTGCGGCCCGGCCTGCGCTCTGTGCGCAAGCCCACCGAACGCAGGCGGCCCAGGGCCCACACTGGCGGGATCCCCTGAATCCTGAAAGTGCCACTGCCATGACCTACCAAGGCGCACGCGCAGCCTCCCCCGGATCCGAAGACGGGCGTGTCTTCGTGATTTCCAGGCTGCGCCTGGACGAGTCCGGCCACGTCACCGATGTGCTCTGGACCTCCGTCAATCCGAAATCCAATCTGGATGAAGGCCCGGCCGTGGCGGCCCGGGTGGGCGAGGTCGTGGACGCCATCCACGACGGCGCCCGGGTCGAGGCCCTGTTCGCCACCCAGGCGCAGCCCTCGCCCGACCGCTGCTTCGAGGTGCTGGAACACGACGACGGGCTGGAAACCGTGACGCTGCCCGACCCCGCAGCCCTGCGCCTGGTCGCCACGCTGGACATGCCCTCGCGGCCGGTGCGTGTGGCGCCGCCCACGCCCACCCACTGGCCCGACAACGGCGCGTCCCGGCTGGCCCGCGCAGCCGGCCCGTCGTCGCGTCGCCCGGTGCAGACCTATGCCGTGTCTCGCGTGGCCCTGGACAACGCCGGCCGCGTGACCGCCGCCCAGTGGAGCCACGTCGACCTCAAGGCGAATGCGCGCGACAGCATCGAGCGGGTGGTGCCCGTGGCCGACGTGGTGGCAGCCCTGGAGCGCGGAGACATCGTCCACGCGCTGTTCCCCGAGGTGCATGGGCACCTGCCCGACCGCCTCTTCGTGGTGGTGAACTATGAAGACGGCCGCCAGACCATCGCGCTGGAAGGCCCCACCGCCTACGAACGGGACATCCACGACATGGACCGTATCGTGGCCTGATCCGACGGCGCACCGGGGGCCCGGCCGGGGCCCTGCCTACACTTCAGCCTGTACCGAATAACGACGGAGACAGACATGAAGACGTGGATGCGGTGTGCGCCGGGCCTGGTCGGCGCGTGGATGGCGGGAGCCGCGATGGCCCAGGCGCCGGCCCCCCACCCGGCGGAGCCAGCCACCCGTGCCGCCAATCAGGCCCTGCTGGCCGAACTGCCGATGGCCGACAAGCAGTCCTTCGACGACGCCCGCCGCGGCCTGATCGAAGCCCTGGGCGACCGCGCCATCGCTGGCCCTGGCCCACGGCCGGCCTGGAGCCTGAAGGGCTACGAATTCCTGGCCACCGAGACGGCCCCCGATTCGGTCAACCCGGCGCTGTGGCGACACGCCCGCGCCAACCTCGGCAGCGGCCTGTTCAAGGTGACCGACCGGATCTACCAGCTGCGCGGTTTCGACCTGTCCAACATGACGGTGATCGAAGGCGACACCGGCCTGATCGTGATCGATCCGCTGGTGACCACCGAAGTGGCCAAGGCGGCGCTGGACCTGTACTTCAAGCACCGCCCGGCCCGGCCGGTGGTGGCCGTGATCTACACCCACAGCCACGTGGACCACTGGGGGGGCGTGCGCGGGGTGGTCAGCGGCGAAGACGTGGCGGCCGGCAAGGCGCAGATCGTGGCGCCGGCCGGCTTCATGGAAGAGGCCGTGGGCGAAAACGTGATCGCCGGCCCGGCCATGTCGCGCCGGGCGCTGTACCAGTTCGGCCAGTTGCTGCCGCGCGGCGAACGCGGGCAGGTCGACAGCGGGCTGGGCAAATCGGTGTCCTCGGGCACGCTGACGCTGATTCCGCCCACGCGGCTGATCACCCAGCCGGTTCAGAAGGAGCGCATCGACGGCGTGGACATCGTGTTCGAGCCCACGCCCGGGGCCGAGGCCCCGGCGGAAATGATCATGTACTACCCGCAGTTCCGGGTGCTGAACATGGCCGAGATCACCACCCAGAACATGCACAACCTGCTGCCCATGCGCGGGGCCCTGGTGCGCGACCCGCTGGCCTGGAGCAAGTACATTGCGGGCGCCCTGCAGCGCTACGGCACCCGCAGCGACGTGCTCATCGCCCAGCACAACTGGCCTGTGTGGGGCGCGGCACGGGTGGAGGGCTTCCTGAAGAAGCAGCGCGACACCTACAAGTACCTGCACGACCAGACCGTGCGGCTGATGAACCAGGGCTACGTGGGCGCCGAGATCGCCGAGAACTTCAAGCTGCCGCCGAGCCTGGCACAAGAGTGGTCCACCCACCCTTTCTACGGCCACCTCAAGCACAACGTGAAGGCAATCTACCAGCGCTACCTGGGCTACTACGATGCCAACCCGGCCAGCCTGGAAGCACTGCCGCCGGTCGCCGCCGCGCGCAAGAGCATCGAGTACATGGGCGGCGCAGCAGCCGTGCTGGAACGGGCGCGTGCCGACTACGCCAAGGGAGAATACCGCTGGGTAGCACAAGTGGCCTCGCAGCTGGTCTTTGCCGATGCGGCCGACACGCCCGCGCGACAGCTGGCCGCCGATGCCTATGAGCAGCTGGGCTACCAGGCCGAATCGGCCACCGCGCGCAACGCCTTCCTGCAGGGCGCTTCCGAGCTGCGCAACGGCGTGCCCAAGCTGCCCACGTTGAGCACCGTCTCGCCCGACGTCATCCGCTCGTTGAGCCTGGAGATGTTCTTCGACTACCTGGGCGTGCGGCTCAATGCCGAGAAGGCGCAGGGCAAGGCGATGGTGATCAACTGGCGATTCACCGACACCGGGCAGAACCATGTGCTCTCGCTGGAGAACAGCGCCCTGACCGACACGCCCGACAGCCAGGCGCCCGAAGCCGACGCCACGGTGTCGCTGACCCGGGCCACGCTGGACGCCATCTCGCTGCAGCAGACCAGCTTCCCGGCCGCGCTGCAGGCCGGCCAGATCACGGTGGCGGGCAAGCGAGAGAAGCTGGTGGAACTGCTCGGCATGCTGGACGGACCGCCAGGAATGTTCCCCGTGGTGGAACCGCGGCCGGCGCGCTGAGCAGGGGGCTGCCGGGGCCATGTGGGAACAGACGCTGGCCATCGCGCAGCGCATCCTCACCGAGCAGTGGCGGCAGCGCCGCGGGCTGGTGTTCTGGGCCGTGTTTCCGGCGTCCATGCTGCTGCTGTTCGGCCTGATCTACGGCCACAGCAGCACCATGCGCGCCAGCCTGGACGCCACGGCCGGCGGCGTGCTGATCGGGGCGGCGCTGTTCTTCAGTTGCCTGGGCGGCACGCTGACCATCCTCGCCACCGAGCGCGAGCGCGGCACGCTGCGCCGGCTGCTGGTCTCGCCGCTGCGGCCCGCGGCCTATTTCATGGGCATCGCGCTGGCGTTGGCGGTGGTGGCCTTCGGGCAGACGGTGCTCGTGTTCGGGCTTTCCTGGCTGATCGGCGGCAGCTTTCGCGGCAGCCTCTGGCTGGGCGGGCTGATCATCGGGATGTCGGTGCTGTCGTACGTGGGCCTGGGCTTTCTGTTCGGCTGCCGCTATGCCCGGCGGGTGGAGGACATCAACGGGCCGCTGTCGGCCTTCGGCGTACCCCTGCTGGTGCTGGCCGGCAGCTTCTTCCCGCTGCAGCTGATGCCCGACTTCCTGCTGCGGCTGGCCCAGCTCGACCCCATCCTGCACATGAACGAAGCGCTCAAGGGCGTGGCCGCCCAGGGCCTGGGCGTGCAGGCGCTGTGGCCGCGGCTGGCCTTTCTCGCGGTGTTCTGCGCCGCCTCGCTGGGCCTGGGCATCTGGGCCTACGGCCGGCTGCTGCAGGCGGAGCGCCGCGGGTGACCCTGCTTCGACTGGACGGGGTCTGCAAGCGCCTGGGCACGGCCGCCGTGCTCGACGGCCTGAGCCTGGCGGTCGAACGCGGCGAGATCTACGGGCTGCTCGGGCCCAATGGCAGCGGCAAGTCCACCGCGCTGAACGTGGTCTGCGGCCTGCTGGCACCCGACGCCGGCACCGCCCAGATGCCGGGTCCCGCCGCTGCGCCGGGGTCGCCTTCGCGCATCGGCCTGTGCGCCCAGCAGCCGGCCCTGTACCGCGACCTGCGGCCGGCCGAGCACCTGGACTTCCACGCCCGCATCCAGGGCCTGCGCGCACCGCAGCGGGCCCGGCGCGTGGCCGAGGTCATGGCCCTCTTCGGCTTGCCGCCGTACGCCCACCGCACGGCGGCCCAGCTCTCGGGTGGCTGGCAGCAGCGCCTGCACATGGCCTGCGCGGTGGTGCACGGGCCCGAACTGCTGATCCTGGACGAACCCACCTCGGCGGTGGACCTCGAAGCCCGACATGCGCTGTGGGCGCTGATCGAGACCCTGCGCGCCGGCGGGATGACCATCCTGCTGACGACGCACCACCTGGACGAGGCCGAGCGCCTGTGCGACCGCGTCGGCATCCTGCAGCGCGGCCGGCTGGTGGCCGAGGGCACACTGGCGGCGCTGCGCGCACGCGTGCCGGCGAAGGCCATCGCCCTGGTGCGCGGCGACGACGAAGCCGCCCTGCGGCAGCGCGCCGAGAGCCTGGGCTGGCCCACGCGCACCTATGCCGGCGAACTGGCCTGCCTGATGCCTGAGGAGACGACCCTGCGCGACGTGGTGCAGGCCTTCGAAGGCCTGGCCGTGCGCTCGGCCACGCTGCAGCCCGTCGGCCTGGAGCACGCCTATCTCGAAGTGCTGCAGGCGGCGTAAGAAGCCATGCAGCCGGGGCGACCCTGCGGCATCATCTGACTCTCTGCACAGGAACCGACCATGACCGCGCACCGCCCTGCCACTGCTCCCGCACCCCGTCGCGCCGGCCTGTTGCCGCTGGCGCTGCTGGTGCTGGCCGGGGCTTGTACCTACGTCTACACGGCCCGCGCCGCCTCGGCCGTGCCGGTGCCGCCGCCGGCGGCCGACATCACCGAACCCGCGGCAGCCACCACCGAGACCGCGGTGTTCGCCGGCGGCTGCTTCTGGGGCGTGCAGGGTGTGTTCCAGCACGTCCAGGGCGTGACCAATGCGGTCTCGGGCTACGCGGGCGGCGCAGCCGACACGGCCACCTACAGCCAGAGCAGCACGGGCAGCAGCGGCCACGCCGAATCGGTGAAAGTCAGCTACGACCCGCGCAAGATCAGCTACGGCCGGCTGCTGCAGATCTACTTCTCGGTCGCGCACGACCCCACCGAACTCAATCGCCAGGGGCCTGACCACGGCACCCAATACCGCTCTACCATCTTCCCGGCCAACGAAGCGCAGGCCAAGGTGGCGGCCAGCTACATCGCCCAGCTCAACCGCAGCAACACCTTCGGCAAGCCGCTGGCCACCACCATCGAGCCGGGCAAGACCTTCTATACGGCCGAGGCCTACCATCAGGACTTCCTGACCCGCAACCCGCGGCACCCCTACATCATGATCAACGATCTGCCCAAGATCGATGAACTCAAGCGGCTCTTTCCGGCCGAGTACCGGGCCGCGCCGGCGCTGGTGGGGGCCACGGCTGCCCGCTGACCGCCCAGCCCTGCGGGCGCACCGCCGCCGATGAACCTCTTCGTCTCGCTCAGGTACCTGATCGCCCTGGACGACCACCGCCATTTCGGCAGGGCGGCCCTGGCCTGCCACGTCACGCAGCCGGCCTTGTCCAACGCCTTGCGGGCGCTGGAAGCCAACTTCGGCACGTCCATCGTCAAGCGGGGGCGCAACTTCGCCGGCTTCACGCCCGAGGGCGAACGCGTGCTGGTCAGCGCCCGCCGCATCGTGCGCGAGCAGGAACTGTTGCGCCAGGACCTGGAGAGCCGGGCCGGCAAGCCCCAGGGGCAACTGCTGATCGGCGCGGTGCCCACGGCGATGCCCATCGCCGCACGTTTCGCGGCAATGCTTCAGGAGGCCCACCCCGGCATCGAGGTGACGCTGCGCTCGCTCAGTTCGATCGAGCTCGAGACCGGCCTGGAAAGCCTCGCGCTGGACATGGGCCTGGGCTACGTCGAGCGGGGCGACACCGGCAGCGCCCACCTGCGCGTGGTTCCGCAATACACCGAGCACTACTACCTGCTGCGACGGCGGCCCGAGGCCCAGCCGCTCGGGCACGCCCGCACCGACATGACCTGGGCCGAAGCCGCGTCGCTGCGGCTGTGCCTGCTGAGCGCCGAGATGCACAACCGCACCATCGTCGACCGGGCCTTCCGCTCCGTCGGGTGCCAGGTGAACCCGGCCATCGAGACCAACTCGCCGATGACCCTGGTGCTGGGCGTGGTGGCAGGGCGGGTGTGCAGCGTGCTGCCCGGCGCCTTGCTGGAGATCACCCGAGGCTACCCCGACCTGGAGGCCCTGGCGCTGACCGAGCCATTGGTCGAAGTGCCCATCGCATTCCTGGTGCACGAAACGAACCGGCCGTCCCGCACGCTGGAGGCCGCCCTGGCCTTCGCGCAGGACCCGGTCTGGTTGGGTCAGGCGGCCCGGCACGCCGGACGCCTTCTGGCGTAAACCCCCATTCCGCCCTGAGGGCCACCTACGGGCAATCCCTGATTTGGGGAACGTATCAATACATTCCCCGAATAAATTGGACTGCAATCGGCTCCTTGGCAAAACTCTCGGAGCAGGTCCGGGCGTGCCAGAACAACATAAGGAGACGCGATGTCCACCGTCATGTCGACAGCGAGCCAGCCGCTGGCCGGGGAAGTGCCCGGTTTCATGTCCAAGGAACGGATCATTGCCGGAGCAGGCTTCAACCGTTGGCTCGTGCCGCCGGCTGCCCTGGCTATCCACCTGTGCATCGGCATGGCTTACGGCTTCTCGGTGTTCTGGCTGCCGCTGTCCAAGGCGCTGGGTATCAAGGAGGCCATCAAGTGCGGGCCCGAAGTCGGCTTCTTCCAGGAACTGTTCGTCGCCAATTGCGACTGGAAGATCTCCACGCTGGGCTGGATGTACACCCTCTTCTTCGTGCTGCTGGGCAGTTCGGCCGCCATCTGGGGCGGCTGGCTGGAGCGGGCCGGCCCGCGCAAGGCCGGCGTGGTCAGTGCCGTGTGCTGGTGCGGCGGCATGCTGATCTCGGCCTTCGGCGTGTACATCCACCAGATCTGGCTGATGCTGCTGGGCTCGGGCGTGATCGGCGGCATCGGGCTGGGCCTGGGCTACATATCGCCGGTCAGCACGCTGATCAAGTGGTTCCCCGACCGCCGTGGCATGGCCACGGGCATGGCCATCATGGGCTTCGGCGGCGGCGCGATGATCGGCTCGCCGCTGGCCGCCGAGCTGATGAAGACCTTCGCCAGCCCCACCGACGTGGGGGTGATGCAGACCTTCGTCGTCATGGCCCTGGTGTACTTCGTCTTCATGATGGGCGGCGCGCTGGCCTACCGCGTGCCCGCCACCGGCTGGGCGCCTGCGGGCTACAGCGTGCCACAGGGCGTGTCGTCCAACGCCATGATCACCCGGCAACACGTGCACGTCAGCAAGGTCTGGGGCATTCCGCAGTTCTGGCTGGTGTGGATGGTGCTGTGCATGAACGTGTCAGCCGGCATCGGCGTGATCGGCATGGCCAGCCCCATGCTGCAAGAGGTCTTCGGCGGCGGCCTGATCGGCGTGGCCAAGAAGTTCGGCGAGCTCGACAAGGCGCAGCTCACCGCCATTGCCGGCGTCGCGGCAGGCTTCACGGCGCTGCTCAGCCTGTTCAACATCGGTGGCCGCTTCTTCTGGGCCAGCTTGTCCGACAAGCTCGGCCGCAAGATGACCTACGTGGTCTTCTTCGTGCTGGGCGGCCTGCTGTACGCCAGCATCCCCTCGTCGGCGGGGGCCGGCAACAAGCTGCTCTTCGTGGCGGCCTTCTGCATCATCCTCAGCATGTACGGCGGCGGTTTCGCCACGGTGCCTGCCTACCTTGCCGACCTGTTCGGCACGCAGATGGTGGGCGCCATCCACGGCCGCCTGCTCACGGCCTGGGCCACGGCCGGCATCCTGGGCCCGGTGGTGGTGAACTACATGCGCGACTACCAGATCAGCCTGGGCATCCCGCGGGAGCAGGTCTACAACCAGACCATGTACATCCTGGTGGGCATGCTGGCCCTCGGCCTGCTGTGCAACCTGATGATCCGCCCGCTGGACAAGAAGTACTTCATGAGCGAGGCCGAACTCGCCGAGGAAAAGCGCTTGGCGCACGACCGCGCCGTGGCCTCCGAGGTGGGCAGCGGCAGCGGTGGCAGCGGTGCCACCAGCGGCATCTGGGTGTACCTCGCCTGGGCAGCCGTGGGCATCCCCCTGGCCTGGGGCGTGTACCGCACCGCGCTGAGCGTGGCCAAGTTCTTCGGCTGACTGGCCGCACCGCAGTCGCCCCATCCCGAGCAGCAGGTTCCATGACCGAAACCGTTACTGAACTTTCCGACGACGTCCGGGCCCTGGTGGATGGGATCGTGGGCCGGCTGGCCGCCGAGCCGGGGGCGCTGCTGCCGATCCTGCATGCCGTCCAGGACACCCTGGGCTACGTGCCCAAGGCGGCGGTGCCGCAGATTGCGCAGGCCCTGAACCTGTCGCGGGCCGAGGTGCACGGGGTGGTGACGTACTACCACCACTTCCGCGGCGAGCCGCCGGGCCGCCACGTGGTGCAGATCTGCCGGGCCGAAGCCTGCCAGGCGCTGGGGGCCGAGGCACTGCTGGCGCAGGCGCAGACCGTGCTGGGCTGCACGGCCCACGGCACGCGGGCCGACGGGGCCGTCAGCCTGGAGCCGGTGTATTGCCTGGGGCTGTGCGCCCTGTCGCCGGCCGTGATGGTGGACGACAAGCTGCACGGCCGCATGACGGCCCAGCGCCTGGAAGCTATCGCCGCGACGTGGAGCACGGCATGATCGAATCCCCCCTCACCCTGTACGTGCCGCGCGACTCGGCCGCGCTGGCCATGGGTGCCGACGAGGTGGCCGCGGCGCTGGCCGATGCCTGCGCGGGCGGCCCGAGCCCTGTGCGCATCGTGCGCAACGGCTCGCGCGGCCTTTTCTGGCTGGAGCCGCTGGTGGAAGTGGCCACACCCCGGGGCCGCATCGCTTACGGACCCGTCAGGCCCGAGGACGTGCCCGGGCTGCTGCAGGCCGGCCTGCTCACAGGGGGCAGCCACCCGCTGTGCCTGGGCCCGGTCGAACAGATCCCTTACCTGGCCCGGCAGGAGCGCCTGACTTTCACCCGCATGGGCGTGACCGATCCGCTCTCGCTGGCCGACTACGAAGCGCATGGCGGCTGGACCGGCCTGCGCCGCGCGGTGGCCCTGGACGGCGCCGCCATCGTCAAGGAGGTCACCGACTCCGGCCTGCGTGGGCGTGGCGGTGCCGCGTTTCCGGCCGGCATCAAGTGGAAGACGGTGCTGAATACTCCATCGGCCCGGAAGTACGTGGTTTGCAACGCCGACGAAGGCGACTCGGGCACCTATTCCGACCGCATGACGATGGAGGGCGACCCCTTCATGCTCATCGAGGGCATGGCCATCGCGGCACTGGCGGTGGGGGCGGACCGGGGCTATGTCTACATCCGCTCGGAGTATCCGCACGCCGTGGCCACGATGCGGCAAGCCGTGGCCTCGGCCACCGAAGCGGGCTTCCTGGGCGATGACTCCTGCGGCTCGGGCCGTGCCTTCCGCATCGACATCCGCATGGCCGCAGGCTCCTATGTCTGCGGCGAAGAAACCGCCATGCTGGAGAGCCTGGAAGGCAAGCGCGGCATCGTGCGGGCCAAGCCGCCGCTGCCCGCGGTGCAGGGCCTGTTCGGACAGCCCACGGTGATCAACAACGTCATCACCTTCGCCTCGGTGCCGCTGGTGATGGCCCGCGGCGCGTCTTTCTACCGCGACTACGGCGTGGGCCGCTCGCACGGCACCCTGCCCTTCCAGCTGGCGGGCAACATTCGCCACGGCGGCCTGGTGGAGAAGGCCTTCGGCGTCACGCTGCGCGAGTTGCTTTACGACTTCGGCGGCGGCACCGCCACCGGCCGCCCCATCAAGGCCGTGCAGGTGGGCGGCCCGCTGGGTGCGTACGTCCCCGAATCGAAATGGGACGTTCCTCTCGACTACGAAGCGTATGCCGCCATGGGCGCCGTGGTGGGCCACGGCGGCATCGTGGTGCACGACGACACCGCCGACATGGCCCAGCTGGCGCGCTACGCCATGGAATTCTGCGCCATCGAAAGCTGCGGCAAGTGCACGCCCTGCCGCATCGGTTCCACCCGCGGCGTGGAGGTCATCGACAAGATCACAGCCAACCGCAACCGGGCCCAGCAGGTGGTGTTGCTGCGCGACCTGTGCGACACGATGCTGCACGGCTCGCTGTGCGCCATGGGGGGCATGACGCCCTACCCCGTGCTGTCGGCACTGGACCACTATCCCCAGGACTTTGGCCTGTCGGCGCCAGATCGCGCTGCCGCTTGAGAGGCAACCCCATGCTGAACCATCTGAAGGACATCGACCACGGCACGCCCGAGCGCCATTCGGAGCAGGTCGTGCACCTGGAAATCGACGGCAACCCGGTCAGCGTGCCGGCAGGCACCTCGCTCATGCGCGCGGCCGTGGACGCCGGCATCCACGTGCCCAAGCTGTGTGCCACCGACAGCCTGGAGCCCTTCGGTTCGTGCCGGCTTTGCCTGGTGGAGGTGGAAGGCCGCAAGGGCTTCCCGGCCTCGTGCACCACGCCGGCCGAGAACGGCATGAAGGTGCGCACCCAGACGCCGAAGCTGCAGGATCTGCGCAAGGGCGTGATGGAGCTCTACATCAGCGACCACCCGCTGGACTGCCTGACCTGCTCGGCCAACGGCAACTGCGAGCTGCAGGACATGGCCGGCGTGACCGGCCTGCGCAACGTGCGCTACGGCA
This sequence comes from uncultured beta proteobacterium, assembly GCA_903822435.1. Lineage (GTDB taxonomy): Bacteria > Pseudomonadota > Gammaproteobacteria > Burkholderiales > Burkholderiaceae_C > Rubrivivax. The sequence goes on from CAIJPE010000074.1 coordinate 27,136, forward strand.
TGGAGGGCGCAAACCACCTGAAGAGCGAGAAGGACGAGTCCAACCCCTACTTCAGCTACGACCCCAGCAAGTGCATCGTCTGCAACCGCTGCGTGCGGGCCTGTGAAGAGACGCAAGGCACCTACGCGCTGACGATCAGCGGCCGGGGATTCGAGTCGCGCGTGTCGCCCGGCCAGGACGAGCCCTTCATGGAGTCCGAGTGCGTGAGCTGCGGCGCCTGCGTCGAGGCCTGCCCCACGGCCACCTTGCAAGAGAAGTCGGTCATCTGGCTGGGCCAGCCCGAGCACAGCGTGATCACCACCTGCGCGTACTGCGGCGTGGGCTGCGGCTTCAAGGCCGAGATGAAGGGCAGCGAAGTCGTGCGCATGGTGCCCTGGAAGGATGGCAAGGCCAACGAAGGGCATTCCTGCGTGAAGGGCCGATTCGCCTGGGGCTATGCCACCCACACAGACCGCATGCTCAAGCCGATGATCCGCGCGAAGATCACCGACCCCTGGCAGGAGGTGAGCTGGGAAGTGGCCCTCGACCACGCCGCCGGCGAGTTCAAGCGCCTGCAGGCGAAGTACGGCCGCGACTCCATCGGCGGCATCACCTCCTCGCGGTGTACCAACGAAGAGACCTACCTCGTGCAGAAGCTGGTGCGCACGGCCTTCGGCAACAACAACGTCGACACCTGCGCGCGCGTGTGCCATTCGCCCACGGGCTACGGCCTGAAGCAGACGCTGGGCGAATCGGCCGGCACGCAGACCTTCAGGTCGGTTGAAGAGGCGGATGTCATCGTGGTCATCGGTGCCAACCCGACCGATGGCCACCCGGTGTTTGCTTCCCGCATGAAGAAGCGTCTGCGCGAAGGCGCGCAGCTGATCGTTGTGGACCCTCGGCGCATCGACCTCGTGCGCTCGCCGCACGTGCAGGCGGCGCACCACCTGCAGCTCAAGCCGGGCACCAACGTGGCCGTCATCACCGCCTTGGCCCACGTGGTGGTCACCGAGGGCCTGGTGGACGACGCCTATGTGGCCGAGCGCTGCGAGACCAAGTCCTTCCGCGAATGGGCCGCCTTCGTGGCCAAGCCCGAGAACTCACCCGAGGCGATGGAGGCCGCCACCGGCGTGCCGGCCAGCGAAGTGCGCGCCGCCGCACGGCTGTACGCCAACGCCCGCAACGGCGCCATCTACTACGGCCTGGGTGTCACCGAGCACAGCCAGGGCTCGACCATGGTCATGGGCATCGCCAACCTGGCCATGGCCACCGGCAACGTGGGGCGTGAGGGCGTGGGCGTGAACCCGCTGCGCGGCCAGAACAACGTGCAGGGCGCCTGCGACATGGGCTCGTTCCCGCACGAGCTGCCGGGCTACCGGCACGTGTCCGACACCACCGTGCGCACGCAGTTCGAGGCTGCCTGGGGCGTCTCCATCGACCCCGAGCCCGGCCTGCGCATCCCCAACATGTTCGACGCCGCGCTGACCGGCAGCTTCAAGGGCCTGTACTGCGAGGGCGAGGACATCGTGCAGTCCGACCCCAACACGCAGCACGTGGCCGCGGCCATGATGCAGATGGAGTGCGTGGTGGTGCAGGACCTGTTCCTGAACGAGACCGCCAAATACGCGCACGTCTTCCTGCCTGGCTCCTCGTTCCTGGAGAAGGACGGCACCTTCACCAACGCCGAGCGGCGCATTTCGCGGGTGCGCAAGGTGATGCCGCCCAAGGCCGGCCTGGCCGACTGGCAGGTGACGGTGAAGCTGGCGCAGGCGCTGGGCTACCCCATGCACTACGACAGCCCCGAGCAGATCATGGCCGAGATCGCCGCGCTGACGCCCACCTTCGCCGGCGTCAGCTACCGCAAGCTCGACGAGCTGGGCAGCATCCAGTGGCCGTGCAATGCCGAGGCGCCCGACGGCACGCCCACCATGCACATCGACCACTTCGTGCGCGGCAAGGGCCAGTTCATCATCACCCAGTACCTGGCCACCGACGAGAAGGTCACGCGCAAGTTCCCGCTCCTGCTGACCACCGGCCGCATCCTCTCGCAGTACAACGTGGGCGCGCAGACCCGACGCACCGAGAACAACCGCTGGCACAGCGAGGACCGGCTGGAGATCCACCCGCACGATGCCGAAGAGCGTGGCATCAAGACCGACGACTGGGTGGGCATCGCCAGCCGCGCCGGCGATACGGTGCTGCGTGCCACGGTGACCGAGCGCATGCAGCCTGGGGTGGTCTACACCACCTTCCACTTCCCCGAGTCGGGCGCCAACGTCATCACCACCGACAATTCCGACTGGGCCACCAACTGCCCCGAGTACAAGGTGACGGCGGTGCAGGTGATGCCAGTGATGCAGCCCTCGGCCTGGCAGCGCGAGTACAGTCGCTTCAACCGCGTGCAGCAGGCCCTGTTGCACGGGCAGGATCCGGCACCCGGGCCCGATGCCACGACCATCAGCGCGGTGACGGGCCAGTGACGCCATGGCTGCACCGGATGTGTTGAAGCGCCCCGCCCGCGGGCCCGCCATGACCGTGCCTGGCGCCCAAGCCGTGCCCGTCAGCGGCGTGCGGGGCGGCAAGCCCTATGCCCTTCAGGACTGGCTGGCCGACGAAGTGCCGGTCGCGCTCGAGTTCAACGGCATCTCGCACGCCGTGATGCTGGCCACGCCGCTCGACCTGGAAGACTTCGCGTTGGGCTTTGCCCTGAGCGAAGGCATCCTGAGGACTGCCGCCGAACTGTTCTCGGTGGACGAAGAAGCCAGCGAACTGGGCATCACGCTGAAGATGCAGGTCTCGGGTGCGGCCTTCGACCGTCTCAAGCTCCACCGCCGCTCGATGACCGGCCGCACCGGCTGTGGCCTTTGCGGCACCGAGAGCCTGTCCCAGGTGGCCCGCGAACTGCCGCCGATCCCTGCACGACCCGCCATTCGCCGCGAGGCCGTGTCCCGCGCGATGGCCCAGCTGAGCAGCCGCCAGACCCTGCAGCAGGCCACCGGCGCCGTGCACGCCGCCGCGTGGTGCCACGCCGAGGGCGACCTGGGCTTCGTGCGCGAAGACGTGGGCCGCCACAATGCCCTGGACAAGGTCATCGGTGCCCTGGCACGCAAGCCGGCCGATGCCTCGGCTGGCTTCATGGTGGTGACCAGCCGCGCCAGCTTCGAGATGGTGCACAAGGCCGTTTCAGCGGGCGTGCCCTTGCTGGCGGCGGTGTCGGCCGCCACCACCTACGCCGTCAGCACCGCCGAGCGCAGCGGGCTGACCTTGCTGGGCTTCGCAAGAGGCGCCGATTTCGTGGTCTACACCCATCCGGAACGGCTCGTGCCGTTGCCGCCTTCGATGCCTCCTGCGCAAGCCCACCATGCACACTGATGCCCTCGTCCGCATGGCCAACCAGATCGGCGCCTTCTTCGACGCCATGCCCGACCGGCCCGAAGCCCTGGAAGGCATCGCGCAGCACATCAAGCGGTTCTGGGAGCCGCGCATGCGGCGTGAACTGCTGGCCCACATCGACGCCACCGCCGGCGAAGGCCTCAGCCCCACCGTGATCGAGGCCCTGGCCGGCCACCGCGCCTTGCTGGCTGAACACACGGCGCCGCACTGATTCCGCCGGCGCTCCGTGCGCGCACCCCCCTCACTCGCGGGGCTCGACTTCGTTGGCGCCAGCCGATGAAATCAGCATGCCGGATACTCCCTCGAACGGTCTCGACCATGCCTGCCCTTGGTCGTCCACGCCGAACTGCTCACCAACGGCGGATTCGAGAGCGAAGCCAATATCGGCAGCGGCATCCGCGGTGACTCCGGCTGTTCCGCGCTCAGCGGCTCGCAGATTCCCGGCTGGACCATCGCCTCGAGCCACGCGGGTACCGTGCACAACACCGACTTGTATCCCACGATCAGCGGCATTTGCGGCATCAACATGGACGGCGAAGGCCAAGGGGGCGGCAACGCCATCCTCCACCAGGACTTCGCCAGCAGCCGCGGCGATGTGGCTGGCGGGCCTGGTGTTGATCGGCGCACGTACGGCTTGACGCAGGTCAGAACCCCTGTCCGGAACCCCGCTATGCTGAATGGCGCCGGCCGAGCCCTGGCGCGGCGCCCGCCATCCTGCGGCAGAACCTGAGAGAAGCCATGACCATCATCGTCGCCTACGCACCTCGCCCCGAGGGTCGGGCCGCCCTGGACAAGGGGATCGAGCTTGCGGGCCTGAACAAGGAGCGCCTGCTGGTCGTCAACGCCATATCGGGCGACAAGCCGGACGACCCTTCCAGGGCCGACACGGTCGAGGCGGAGGCCGTCGAGAAGCGGCTCGCTGCAACGGGCCTCGATGCCATGTTCAAGGTTTTCGTTCGCGGCCGGAGTGCCGTCGAGGAGATCGTGGAGTTGGCCGAGTCCCCAGACGTGACGCTCGTCATCGTCGGGCTGCGCCGCCGCAGCCCGGTGGGAAAGATGCTTCTGGGCAGCGTGTCGCGCGACATCCTCCTGTCCGTGCGCTGCCCCGTGCTGGCCGTCAAGTCCGCGGATTGAACCCACCGGGCACCGATTCGCCTGGATATACTGAGAATCATCGTGTCCGCAGGAGACCGCGCCATGGAACTGCATCTTGGCAAAAGGCCCAGCGCCTTGATCCCGGTGGTGATGTCGCTGGCCGCCTTGGCACTGGTCAGCCTGCAAGTGGTGATGCACGGCACGGCACCCGAGCGTGACGAAGGGGCGTTGGCGCATCTCTACCAACTGTTGGTACTCGGGCAGCTCCCGGTCATCGCATTCTTCGCCTATCGGTGCTTGCGTCGGGCACCGTCGCAGGGATTGCGGGTGGTTGCAGCCCAGGCGTTTGCCTTGGGGGCAGCCTTGGTACCGGTACACGTGATGGGTTGGTGAGGCATGCGCGTGACGCTGCAGGCGACAAGGACCTGAAGCTCGGCGGCGGTGCGCGCGCAGTCCCACACCAACTGCCGGCCGGGTGAATCCACGACATGCACCGGGCCCTTGCACCGGTTGTGCTCGGCCAGGGGGAAGCACGCTTCAACGGCCCTGCGAGGGCGTGCTTTCGCATCTACGAGCGTGCAGCGCCATGCATGGAGCGGGCGGCCATCGCCACGAGCACGCGTAGCAGCCGGATCATCCGGCGTGCAGGCGCCGGGCGAAAAAGTCGAGCCGGTCCTGGCCCCAGAAGATCTCGCCATCGACGACATAACTGGGAGCACCGAAGACGCCAGCCTCCAGCGCCTGCTGCGTGAAGAAGCCGTAGCGGGCGGCGATCTCCGGCGCCGCGGCTCGCGCGTGCAGGTCATCCGGGAGGCCGGCCTCGGCGACGATCGCAAGCCGCGTCGCCTCGTCGCTGATATCGCGTTGCTCAACCCAGACCGCGGTACCGAAGCGCCCGGCGAGTTCCAGTGCGGCATCCTGCCCTTCGCGCTCGCCGGCGGCGACGATCAGGAGCGCAGCCGGGTCCGCAGGCACCGGGAAGAATGTCGGTTGGGGGTTCAAAGGAACCTGCAGCGCGTCGGCAAAGCGCTGCAGCTCGACCAGCCGGTAGGCCCGTCGCTGCGGAGCGCGCTTGGCCAGCGGCAGGCCCCCGCTGGCCGGGAAAATGGCCCCGAAGTCGACCGGCCTAACCGAAACCGAGGCGCCAGCGTTGCGCAGCAGTTGCACGAAGCGCGCATGCCCAAGGAAGGCCCAGGGCGAGACCGGGGTGAAGTAGTAATCGACGTGGTGAGCCATCGGTGACCTCGTGTGGAATCTCCCGCATTTTCCCCCCAACGCGAAGCTTCGCACCGGCTGGCGGCGACGGTCGCCACCCCCTGGATGTGCCTCGACAGGCATTCCGGTGCGATGACTCGAATGCGCTCGGTCGCGGTCAGCCAGACCTGAGACGGCATCGGCCCGGTAAGGGGTGCCGTGATCCTCGCGCCTTTGGCGTTCAGGATAGGGTCGGGGCACGGCATCCGGGTTACCGGGGAACCAGCAGCATGGTCGGCTTCGACTCTACATTCCCGTTGAAGTCGAAAGGCTCGGAAGGGTCAGAAGTGCCGCTACGGACCGGGCACGACGCCGCACCGCCTGGCCGATACCCCCAAGACCCGCCAGCATCAGCACCCACGGACTCGGCTCGGCCACCGGCAGCGCATTGGCCACTCCGCTGCTCACCGCAATCGAGTAGTCGCCGACATGGGCGAATTGCGGGTCGACAAAGATGTACGGGTCGATCCAGGCCGAAGCGACTGCCGCTGCGTTGGAACTGGCACCAACGATCAAGTGCAGGTAGACCCGCTCTGACGAACCGGAAGGCAGGGTGAGATTGAGATCGCCGTCGAAGCTGCTGGGGCAATCCGCAGGACCGGGCGACATGCTGCACGCGTGAGCCACCGGCCCACTGCTGATGATGCTGCCTGTGGGCGAGAGGCCGTAAAGCCTGAGGGCTGCCTCTGCGGCGTTTGCGTTGTTGCTGTCCAATGATGGAGAAACTTGGGTGGACATGCCGGTATGGACCAGGACCGGCACAAGGTCGCCGAGGCTTCCTCCCGTCACCGTGAAGTCGTACTGCAAGTCCACGGTCACTGAGGTGGCCCATCGATTGGCTGCGGGAATCTGGCTGGCATCGGCACGGGCCGACAGCAGGACCCAGGGTTGAATGCCGATGGAACCCTGGGCCGCCAACCCCAGACTGCACGACGCCGGGCCGACCGGGAACACGCCACCGTCGGTGGTGGTGGTGGATACCTCGTACACCTGGCAGAAGGCTTCGCCGCCACCACCGGGCACCTGGGCGTGGGCGGATGGATCCAGCCCTGTCACCGCCAGCACGAAAAGGACAATCCAATGAAGAGGCCTGACCATGGCTTCACCCCCTGCGTATGAAATGAATCAGGCCGCGTAGAAGTACGGATCCAAAACCTGCACCTCGGTGATCTGACCCACCGGCAGTCCATTTCGATCCGCGACCTTGCGGATGGCTTCCGGGGTCGGTGCGTCGTAGATGCAGAAGGTCTGCGTACGCTCAGGGTTGACGTAGGAATGCACCCAAGTCACACCGCTTTCTGCATGGGTGGCCACGACCCCGGCGACCTCCTTACGCCCTTCATCGTTCATCGGGATGGACAGACCTTGAGGGAAGTGGCGTTCGATCAGGTAGCGGGGCATGTCGGCTCCTTCGGTTCGGGCAGCAGCAGAATCGCTGCTGGGATCGAACTCTGCCGAACTGCGCACCTTCATGCACCGGCCACGCTCCGCATCTTGCGGCGACGAACACCTCAGATTGCCGCGGCCGACAGGTCCAGCGCCATGAAGACCAGCCAGTCCCGCAAGGGCCTGGGCAAGCTCATGTCGGGGTCGCTCGGCTTGAACCCCAGGCTTCGATATAGCGCCTGCGCTTCCAATTGCCGGATGCTCGTATCGAGGAGCATCCTCCGGTAGCCGGCTGATCGCGCTTGGTCAACGATGGCCGTGGCCAGTGCACGGCCGACACCCTGACCCTGGGCGTCGACACACACGAACATGCGCTTCATCTCGCAGCGCCTGCCGCCCAAGTCCTTCAGGGCCACGCAACCGACGGCGCGACCCTTCAGCCGAGCCAGCAGCAGACGACCGTTCGGCGGCGCATAGGGCCCGGGCAGCGTCGCGAGCTCGGCATCGAAGGCAGCGGCATCGAAGTAGCTGTCAACCAGATGGATGTCCTGGAGATGACGCTCGCGATGCCAGGCAAGGAAGGCCCGCATCAAAGCTCGGACCTGGCCCCACTCGGCGGCGGACTCAGGGGTCTTCACATCCAGCATGACTGCTCCCGCAAGGCTCAGGGTCGTTGGGCCTCGACAGGCTACTGCGCGTCCAGGGCCCGCGCATCGGTAAGCCTACCCAGATTGCGCTGCGATTCCTCGCGAACAGCCTGATTGGGCGAGCTCTGGCTACGGTGAAAATGCGCCATGAGCGCCCTGGGGCCTGCGATGGAACTGGTAGAGAGGGACGACGCCCTGCAGCGCCTGCGAAACGCGGTCGCGCAGGCTGCGAATGGGCTCGGCCCCGCGAGACTTGGGCTGCTCGATTTGACCGCGGGCCCACCCCGACGGCCTCAAGCAGAGAAGTCAGGCAAGGACTGATCCGGTTTCCCGTGAACACGGGCGATTCGGGCCGCCCTTGGCCGCAGCCCCGGGGGCGAAGCCACCGCGTGCGCTGCCTGTCAAGCACGCCCGGCACACTGGCCGCAAGCTCCGAATCGGGCCGTAGGCGTTGGGCGCTCCGAAGCCCTGCGCGACACCAGTTCCACCGCCCTTTCCTCGCTGTGCGTGAGCAGCCAGTCGTGGCCCGAGGACGTGCTCGTGGCCGTGCCGGCGCTCGGGTTCGACTGAAGGGTCCTCAGGCCTTCGGCGCCAGTTGCACGCTGGGCGTCGAGCGCATGATCGCCAGCTCTTCGTCGTTCATGTCGGCCCCCACGTCAGCGAAAAGCGGCGTGCTGAGGTAGCGCTCGCCGGTATCGGCCAGCATGCACAGCACGGTCGAGCCGGCCGGGGCCCGGGCGCACACCTTCAGCGCCCCGGCGAAGGAGCCGCCACCGGACGTGCCGGTGAAGATGCCTTCCTTCTGGGCCAGCTCCTTGCTCCAGTGCATGGCCTCGGCGCCGGTGATCTTGATGACCTCGTGGATCACGCCCGAGCTCACGGCCTCGCCAGCCAGCTTGGGGATGAAGTCGGGGCTCCAGCCCTGCAGCGGGTGCGGCTTCCACGAGGCGTTGGGCTTGACGGGCGTGCCGTCGGGGTGGCGTTCTTGCACGGCGCCGTCGCTGAGCATGGGCGCGTCGGCCGGCTCGCAGACCATGATCTTGGTGTCGGGCCTTTCCTTGGCCAGCACGCGCGACACCCCCAGCAAGGTGCCGCCGGTTCCGAAGGCCGTGACCCAGTAATCGAGCCGCTTGCCGGCGAAATCGGCCACGATCTCGCGGGCCGTGGTGCGCGAATGCATGTCGGCGTTGGCCGCGTTCTCGAACTGCCGCGTCATGAACCAGCCGTGCGCTTCGGCGAGTTCGGTGGCCTTCTTCACCATGCCCAGCGCGCGGTCGGCGGCCGGCGTGAGCACCACCTTGGCCCCCAGGAAGCGCATGAGCTTGCGGCGCTCGACGCTGAAGCTTTCGGCCATGGTGATGACCAGCGGGTAACCCTTCTGGGCGCAGACCATGGCCAGTCCGATGCCGGTGTTGCCGCTGGTGGCCTCCACCACGGTCTGGCCGGGCTTGAGCGCCCCGGTGCGTTCGGCGTCTTCGATCACGCCCAGGGCCAGCCGGTCTTTCACCGAACCCAGCGGATTGGCGGCCTCGACCTTCACGTACAGGTTGATGCCCGCGGGCCCGAGCCGGTTGATCTTGACGACCGGGGTATTGCCGACGGTCTGCAGGATGCTGTCGTAGACGGCCATGGTGGGGTGCTCCAGGGTGGGTGGGTCGGGTGGGCGGCCTATTCTCGTCCGTGCCCGCCAGGAAGCAAGCGGGCAACCCCCGGCCCGGGCCTTCAGCCGCCGCGGCGCAGGCGCAGCCGCAGGGTGTTCCAGCCCTCTTCGTGGGCGTAGTCCAGGCTCTGGCTCAACTGGCCCACCAGCACCAGGCCCAGGCGGCCGACCGGCCGCTGCAGCACATCGCCGGATTCGGTGTCGTCCGGGTGCAACGGGGCCAGCGCCTTCGGACGCGGATCGAAGGCAGGTGCGCGGTCGGCGTAGCGCAGCACCAGGTGCTGCGGCTCGGCGTGCCAGCCCATGCATACCGGCTCGTCGCAGTCGCCGCCATGGCCGTGCTGCACGGTGTTGGTGAACAGTTCTTCCACCACCAGGCTCAGGCGCAGCACGTCCTCCGTTGCCACGCCCTGGGCTTCGCATTCGCGGGCCAGCATCGCCAGGGCTTCGGACAGGTTCGCCATGCGCGCAGCAAAGCGGTGCGGCAGGTCCTGGCTCATGGGCGGGGGCCCGGCGCAGGACGAACGTTTAAGCTCCGCCCCGAACGCGCCAACCCGGGCGCGGCTGGAGCGACCCGCATGTGGCCACACCCTCTCGCACGGCAGCATGCCTTCAGGTGGCTCTGGCGCCGGCGCGCGGCTGCCATGGCCCTGGCCATCGCAGCCCTGGGCAGCACGGCCGCGCTGGCCGACATCGGCCAGATCAAGACGGTCAAGGGGCAGGTCACGATCGAGCGCAAGGGCGCCTCCCTGCCTGGCCAGATCGGCCTGCTGCTGGAGCCGATGGACGTCGTGAAGACCGGCGCCGACGGCTCGGTGGGCATCACCATGCGCGACAACTCGCTGCTCTCGGCCGGGCCCAACAGCATCCTCAGCCTGGATCGCTTCGACTTCGACGCCACCGGCAGCCAGCCCGGGCGCTTCGAAACCGTGCTGCAGCGGGGTACGTTGATGGTGGTGTCGGGCCGCATCGCCAAGCAGGGGCCGCAGTCGATGACAGTGCGCACCCCCACAGCCGTGCTGGGCGTGCGCGGCACCGAGTTCGCCGTGGAGGTGGCCGAATGAGCGGCCGGCGGGCTGCGGTGCGGCGCGTGGCGCTGGCTCTGGTGGCGGCCGAGCTGGCCGCCTGCGCCGCACCGCAGGGCCAGGTGGTGCTGCTGCCCGAGCGTGACGGGAAGGCCACTTCGGTGGTGGTGACGCAGCCGGGTGGCGAGCTGGTGCTGAGCCAGCCCTACGCTGCGGCCAGCCTCACCCGCAACGGCCCGCAGCCTGCGACGCGCACGCCGGCCGAGGTGCAGGCGCGCTTCGGCGCTGCCATGGCGGCGCTGCCGCTGCCGCCGACGCGCTTCACGCTGTACTTCGTGGAGGGCAAGGACGAGTTCACCGATGAGTCGCGGCGCCAGATCGACGCAGTGTTTGCCGAAATCGCCCGTCGGCCGCTGCCCGACGTGGTGGTCATCGGCCACACCGACCGGGTGGGCAGCGACGAGTACAACGACACGCTGTCCCGCCAGCGGGCGGAAGTGGCCCGCCAGGCGCTGGTGCTGCGCGGCCTGGCGCCCGAACAGGTGGTGGCCGTGGGGCGCGGAAAGCGCGAACTGGCCGTGCCCACCGCCGATGGCGTGGCCGAGGCACGCAACCGCCGGGTTGAGATCCAGGTTCGCTGAACGGGGTGTGGTCACGCTGGGGCCTCAAGGGTCGGGTGCGGCAGCCGCCGCGCCCTGCCAGCGCACGGCCAGGATGGTCAGGTCGTCGGCCGGTTCGGCCCCGGCGGCGAAGGCCATGACGCTGCCATGCAGGGCCTGCACCAGGTCCGAGGCGCCGCACTGCCGCTGGCTGGCCTGGCCGATGACCTGCGCGGCGCGCTCGAGACCGTAGCGCTGGCCCTCGGCGTCCTGCGCGTCGATCACGCCGTCGGTCAGCAGGCACAGCAACTCGCCCGGCTGCATCTGCCGCTGCGCGCCCTTGTAGGCATAGCCGCCCAGGGTGCACAAGGGCGGGCCGTCGCCGTCCTCGATGCGGCCGAGCCCCGGCGACGGCGGCTTCAGCACGAAAGGGTTGTCATGCCCGGCGTTGCAGTAGTGCAGGATGCCGCTGCGCAAGTCCAGCACCGCGGCGAACAGGCTGACGAAGAGCATTTCGGGATTGTCCCGCGAGATCTCGACGTTGGCCGTCACGAGCAACTGACCCAGGTCAACGTGCGGCGCCCTCAGCATGGCGCTCTTGACCAGCGCCTTGCTCACGGCCATGAAGATCGAGGCTGACAGGCCCTTGCCCGCCACGTCGCCGATCATCAGGAACAGGCGGTCGGCGTCCAGCAGGAAGTAGTCGTACAGGTCGCCGCCCACTTCGCGGGCGGGCGTCATGGCGGCCTTGAGCTGCACGCGGGGCTCGCCCTGCAGCAGGTCGCCGCGCGGCAGGCTGCCCGTCTGGATGCGCTGGGCGGCCTGCAGTTCGCCGCCCATGCGGGCGCTGTCTTCGCGCTGGGCCTGCATCTGCGTCTGCAAGAGCTGGCGGTGGTGGATGGACTCGGCCAGCGACAGCGACAGCAGGCCGCCCCCGAGCAAGACCAGGTAGAGCCCCGGCGTGGCGGTGTCGATCAGGAGATGGCCGTAGCGGAAGGCCAGCAGCCCGGCGCCCACGGGCAGCAGCACGCCCGCGGCCAGGCCCAGCACGCCCAGGACGGGCGTGGTGCGCGGCGCACCCCAGACCATCAATCCCCCCAGCACCAGCAGCAGCAGCGTTTCGGCGGCCGGTGCCCAGGGCGGGCGGCGCAACAGCGTGCCATCCAGCAGGTTCTCCAGCAACTGGGCGTGGATCTCGGTGGCCGAGAGGCGCTCGCCGGCCGGCGTGTCGTGCCCGTCCTGCAACCCGAGCGCCGTCGGTCCCACCAGCACCATCTGCCCGCGGAACTGCGCCGGGTCGAAGCGGCCTTCCAGCACGTCGATGGCCGAGACAAAGCGGTCGGCCCGGTGCGCCGAGAAGTACGGGCGAACGTCCCCGTCGGATTCGGCGGGGACGACCAGGCGCCCCACCTGCAGGCCCGTCATCTGGCGTCCCCAGGCGGAGATCTGCACGACGCCCGCGCCCAGCGCCACGCGCACCATCTCCAGGGCCAGGCCGGGTACCAGCGTGCCGTGGATACTGGCTACCAGGGGCATGCGGCGTACCACGCCGCGCGTGGTCTGCACCGAGATCAGGCCGCGCCCGGCGGCCTGGCGGTCCAGCACGTCGATGCTGCGCAGCACGCCCGGGTATTCGGCCACGGCCAGCGGCAGGGGGGCTGCCTGCGGACCCCGGGTGTCGCGCACGGTCATCGGCGTGGCGCGCAGCGGGATGGACGTCGTGTCCGGGCTGCCGGCCATCACCAGCACCACGGGCGCCGTCACCATCGCAGCCGCCAGCACCTCGTCGTTGGATCGCTGGCCCCGCAGGGCAGCCGCCACCTCCGGGTCGTGGCCGGCGGCCTGCGCCAGCAGCCGCTCGGGCGACAGGGCGTCGGCCTCGGGCATGAGGATGTTCAAGCCGATGGCGGCCGGGCGCGCGGTCTGCAGCGTGCGCACCAGGCGGGCCAGCTCGGTGCGGGGCCATGGCCACTGGCCCAGGGCGAGCAGGCTCTTCTGGTCGATCTCGACCACCGTGACGGGCAGGTCCACCAACTGGCGGGGCAGCAGCAACTGATGGGCATCGAACCAGGCCGCTTGCAGCCGCTCGGTCCAGGGTGCCTGCATCAGCAGGAGCAGCAAGAGCAGGATTGCAGTGCCGCCGGCACGTATGCGTGCCGCCGGACCGGGCAGCCACCGCGCAAGCAGCGCCTTCACGGGCCGCTGTCCAGCCCGATCTCCAGCCCGTCGTAGGCCGCGCTGATGCGCAGCGCCTGGTCGCCGCGGGTGATTTCTTCCAGGCGTCGTGTTTCCTCGAGCACGGCTTCAATGGCGGCGTCGTCGAAAACCGGCTCGTGGTGGAACAGGCACAGGTGCTTGACGGCGGCCATCTGGCACAGCTCGACACCCACCACGTTGCTCGAGTGGCCCCAGTCGGCCTTGATCGAGATGGCATCGGCCAGTGAGTACATGCCATCGAAGACCACGAGGTCGGCGCCCTGGAAGAAGCGCACGAATCGCTCGGTGTGCTCGGGCTGCTCCAGCGGGTGTTCGGAATCGGTGGAATAGACCACCGATCGCCCCGCGCCCTCGAATCGGTAGCCGTACGAATCGCCCCCATGGCGCTGCAGCATCGAGCGCACGCCGAGGCCTGCCACCGTGTAGCGCTCTTCGGGCTGCAGGGTGACGAATTCGATCTGCGCATTGAAGATCGAGAAGTCCACCGGAAACGAGGGCTGGTCCTGCTGGCGGCGCAGCGCCGCCTCCAGGCCCGGGTGGCTGCCGTAGAACACCACGCGATTGCCTGGAATCAGGGCCGGCACGAAGAACGGCAGGCCCATGATGTGGTCCCAGTGCAGATGGGACACGAAGATATGGAAGGTCTGCGGGGGGCCGCCCCGCCGCTGCGCCAGCGCCGCCAGGCCGAAGGGCCGCAGGCCGCTGCCCATGTCGCAGACCACGAATTCGGGGCCACCGGTATCGATCTGCACACAAGAGCTGTGGCCGCCATAAGTGCCCGAGATCTCGAAAGGCAGGCTCTGGAGGTGGGCGTCGATGTCGGCCTCGGTGGCCAGGGCGCGGCCCGCGGTGGCCTGCAGCGCGGCGCGGATCTTGGCGCGCACGCCAGTGGCCGTCAGCGCGACCGGCAGCGAGCCGCGCGTGCCCCAGAAGCGCACCGCCTTCATGGACCGGGCCGTCGGGACTGGTACGAGGCCTGTGCCGCGGCCGAACAGCGCCCCAGCGCGTCGTCCACGGTAGGGCTGACGGCCAGCACGCGGTCGAAGCGGCTGATCTTGATGATCTCGCCCACCACATCCTGCAGCGCAGCCAACGCCAGCGTGGCCTGCGCTTCGCGCATCTGCTTGGCGGCGATCATCAGCACGCGCAGGCCGACGCTGCTGATGTAGTCGACCCCCGAGAAGTCCAGCACCAGCGCGCCCTGGCGGGCGCCGGTCTGCTGCAGCAGCGGGGTGAGCGCGGCTTCGAAGGCGGCGGCACTGAGGTGATCGATGCGGCCTGCGGCGGCTGCCACGGTGGCGTCGGCAAACTGGCGCGTGGCGAGCAGCAAAGGACCTCCGTGGCGTTGACGCAGTACCCCGTCGGCGGATCGGCGCCGGGCGTGCAATTCAGTATAGGGCGATCGGGCGCCGCAGCAATCCCGAGGAACGGTCAGTCTTCGCCGCCCGCGATGGCGCGGTACAACCCCGCGCCAGCCAGCGCGCCGGGAATGGGCGCCACCCAGAAGCGCCGCGACGGCACCACCGCCCAGCCGCCCAGGAACACCACCACGCCCGGGAAGACCGCGGCCAGCACGGCGCTGCCGAAACCCTGGCCGACCATCCCGAAGTCGGGGGTTCCCTCCCGCTCGGCGCAGGCTGCCTCCTTCAACGCAAGGCCAGCGAGTCGCGCCGCCAAGCCGGGTCCTGCCAGCGGTTGAAGGCCCCGAGCACGCCCGGCTCGAAGGCCGTGCGCTCGGCGGTCAGGGTGTCGAGCTGCATCACCTCGAAGCGGCGGAGGGCGCGCGCAGGCTGGGCGGACCCGGCGGAGCCCCACGCTTCACGGGCCACCAGCACCTGCTGGCCGCCAGGCACCCAACCGGCGAACTCGGCGTAGCCCAGCCCCGGGGCCGTGGCTTGCGGCGGCAGCACCTGCACGCCCCAGCCGTCCGGGCCCCGGCGGAAGATCCACAGCTCGCGCCAGCCGTCGGCCGGCTGCACGGCCAGTGCCAGGGCCGTGCCTTCGCGGTTGGCACTGGCGCTGGCGGGCCAGGGCAGGCCCCAGGTGCATCGCTCGATCGCCGGGGCCGAGGCGGCCGAGCGGCGGTCGGACACCGCCACGCAGGTCTGTCCGTCCTCGGTGGTGCGCGTGCTCAGGGCCAGCCCGCCCGTGGCAACCACCGGACCCGCCGCAGTGGCCCAGCGAACGGCGCCCACCCGCAAGGCCGCTTCGTCATACCGCGCGGTATCCCCATCGGCAAGCTCCCCGCGGGCCACACTGGCCAGGGCCTGCAAGGCGCGCGCGGCACGGGCCGCGGCGCCGGCGGAGTCACCGCGGCGCGCCTGGGCATAGGCCAGGCTGGCCAGCACGCCGGCGCGGCGCATGGCCAGGCGGTTTTTCCAGAGTGGGGGAAGGTCGGCATCGGGCACACGGTCCAGCAGGTCGGCACGGGCCGCGTCGGCCTGCTCCCGGGCGGACGGCGTGGCCGCAGGGTCCTGGCAATCGGGCCGGGTCAGGGCCAGGACGGCATGCGCACGCTGTTCGGCACTGGCGGCCTGGAGCGCCAGCAGGCGGCGCCAGGCATCGCCCTGGTAGCACAACAGGGTCCTGCCGCCCAGGTCCAGGCTGGTGAAGGCCACGCCGTGCCGGGCGGCCACGTCCAGGTGCGCGCTGAGCGCGGCCTGGTCGGCCGTGCGCAGCGGCGCCGGGCCCGAGGCGCGGTCGGCCAGGCGCTCGGCCTGCTGGCCGATGGCGTCGAGCAGTTCGGCGCCGTCCGGCCCGGCCAGGCGTTGTGCTGGCGCGGCCTGGATCGCCGCGGCGGCCAGGCCCAGGCCCAGGGACTCGGCACCGGGCTGCTCGCGCACATAGCCCAGCACGGCCATCAGTTCACCGGCCACCGCCGCGTCGGTACCGGCGGCGCGGACGGGGAGCACCTGGCTGCGGCGCACCCAGCCCCCGCGCTCGCGCTGGTGGTCCCACACCTGCAGGTATTCGCCACGCAGGCTGCGGATCTCCAGCGCGTCGCCGCGGTACAGCAAGCTCAGCTGGGGTGCGGCTTCGCTGGCGCTGCCGCGCAGGGCCGTCTGGTCCTGGGTGACCAGGCCGGCAGGCGCTGGAGCCGTGGCGGCCCGCGCGCTCACCATGAAGCACGCGGCGGCCAGTGCCAGGGCCATGGTGGCCGCCACGGTCCAGCGGCGGGTGGTCAGGCGGAGGCAGCCCATGCTCATTGCTCCTTGCGGCCTTCGCCGGACTCGCCGGTGCCGCCGTCACGGGCGGGCTCGGCCACAGCCTCCTTCATGCCGCCCACCAGGGCGCTGGCGATGAATCCACCCGATTCCGGCGGCGGCGCGATGATGACCTGGATCTTGTCGCTCAACCGGTCGGCCAGGGTCTTCTGGATCAGCAGCGGGTGGCGCGTGATGAGCGCCCCCTCCACCGCCATCTGCTCCGCATTGACCTTGCCCAGGCGTGCCAGCCGGTAGGCCTCGGCATCGGCGAGCTTCTCGCGCGCCTCGGCCTCGCCCTGGGCTTCGATGCGGCGGGCCTGCGCCGCGCCTTCGGCCTGCTTCACGCGGGCCTGGCGTTCGGCCTCGGCCTCGAGTTGGCGCTGCTCCACCTGCTTCTGCTTGAAGGGCAATACGTGCTTCATGGCTTCTTCCTGCGCCTTGGCGGCGATGATCTGCTCGCGGCCCGCGGCCTCGGCGGCGGTCTCGCGGCGCACCTTGTCGGCGGCTGCGTCCAGCTCGGTTTCCTTCACCCGCTTGTCCTTGAGCTCCAGCGTGTAGCGCATCTTTTCGGTGGCCAGCCCTTCGGCCAGCAGACTGTCCAGGCCGCGCCGGTAGTCCGCCGGCAGGTCCACGTTGCCGATCTGCACCGTGCGCAGGAGCAGGCCCTCGGCCGCGAGCTTGGCGCGCAGCTCGGTTTCGATCTGGCGGGCGATCTCGGCGCGCTGGGTGGAGAAGATCTCACGCACCGTGTGGGTGGCCAGGATGCGGTAGACCACGCCCTGCACTGCCGGCTCGATGATGTCGGCAGCCGGGTCATCGGGCAGCCCCAGGCTTGCGCCCTGAGCGAGCCTGTCGCTGTCGATGGCCCAGCGCACGCTCAGCTCCAGGCCGATGGACAGGCCCTCGACGCTCTGCGCCGGGGCCGGCCCACTGGCCTTGGCCATCGATTCGGCATGCCAGGTCTGGTCGCGCAAGGGGTAGCTGCGGATCTCGTGCACGCCGGGCAGCACCAGCAGGCTGCCGTCGTGAAAGCGGCTGACCTGCCCGCTGAAGAGGTTGGTGCGCAACACCACCTCGCCGCGCGGCACGCTGTGCACGGGTGGGTGCCGGGCCAGCGCCCACAGGCCGGCGCCCGCCGCAACCACCAGGCCAGCGGCAAGGAGCGGCTTCTTCAGCTGCGCGATGCCAGGGGTGGTCCGCAAGCCAGCGTCGGCGGCCGGCAACGGGCCTGCGCCGCGCCGCCGCGTCCACAGCGTGCGCAGGCCTTGGCGGATGGAATGGACCAGGGGTGTGAGGATCGGCTTCATGGGGCACCTTCGTTGCGGGGTTGCGGCCGAGCCGCCATCGGGCCCTGCCATGGATGCCGATGATTCGCAGCCGTCCCGGAAGGCACAACGCAGCCGGCGGGGCAATGCACCCCCGGCCGCGGAAGAAACGCTCACACCGCGCGGGCCGGGCGGCTTCGATAATCCGCCGCATGGCCCCCAGCACGCACAAAGTCGCCGTCATCGAAGACGACCGCCCGACCAGCAACCAGCTGGCAGGATGGATCCGCGCGGCACGGCCCGAATTGCAGATTGACCAGTGGTTCGACCGCGACAGCGCCGAGGCCGCCATCCAGCGCGAGCGCTACGCCCTGGTGGTGCTGGACATCGAGCTCGGCCGCGAACGCCACGCCGGCGTGGCCATCATCAATGCCATCAACAAGCTGCAGCAGGGCACGCCGGTGCTGGTGGTCTCGGCCATGCCCGCGGCGATCTACCGCGGCATCATGAAGGCGCTGGACGCCTGGGACTACCTGCAGAAAACGGGCTTCGAGGAAGCCGAGTTCGTCGAGACCTTCCTGGACATCCTGCGCACGGCCAAGTCGGCCCAGCCCGCCGCACCCGCGCCGGCCAGCGACGCCCTGCGCCTGGACCCGCTATGGCAGCGCAGCCCCACCTGGCGCGGCGAACGCATCAACCTGCCCCTGACGGCCCAGCGCATCCTGGCCACGCTCGTGCAGCACAAGGGGCAGGTGGTGGGCTACGACGACCTTTTCGAGGTGGTCAAGAGCGGCCGCAACCGCGACAACGTGCGCAAGCACGTCAGCACCATCCGCGAGGCTTTCCGCGAAGTCGACCCCACCTTCGACGGCATCGAGAACGTGCCCATGCGCGGCTTCCGCTGGGTCGGGCCTTGAAGTTCGGCGGCCTGGACCTGCCCGACCTGCCGGCGCTGGTCTTGCCACGGCTGCCGCTGGCGGCCTTCCGGCGGCGCATCGTCTTCCACGGTGTCTTCGCGCTGCTGGCCCTGGCCACCCTGGTGCTGGCAGTGACGCTGCTGGCCGAGGAAAAGCAGCGCAGCCGCCAGCGCTACGAGGCAGGCTTCCGCGAGACCCTGGCCGCCCTGGCCGCCCAGCTGCGCCACCCCACCGGGCAGCTGGCCCTGCTGAACGCAGGGCCTGCGCGCAGCAGCGAGCCCCAGGCGACCGCGCCCACCGCACAGGGTGTGCGGCCCTGGGTGCTGCCTTTCTCGGCGCTGGATTTCGACGACCCCTTCAAGGCCCGGCAGGCCGTCGAGATGAGCGGCTGTGCGCTGCTATGGCCCAGCGGCGACCAGCTGTGCACGGCCGTGGGCGCCAGCGCTTACGCAGGCGGCTTCGTGTACCTGGTAGCCAGCCTGAACCTGCCGCCGGCCCGGCCCCGCGAGCGCGGCACGCTGGATTTGGCCCGCGTGCACCGGGCGCGGGTCAGCCTGCAACTGCGCGGCCACGAAGAGACCTGGACCGCACCCTTCGAGGCCGCGGGCGACGGGCCCGTTCGCAGCCCGGCGGGGGCGCTGCGCGGCCGACTCACGGGCTTTGCCGGCGCCGCAGACACGCTGGACCTGCGGGCCCGGCCCGACCGCGACTTCCGCGGCTGGCTGTGGCAGGACGCCGGGTGTGCCCAAGGCAGCGCCAGCGAGCCCGAGTGCCCGCGCCGCAGCCTGCTGTCGTTGCGCCTGCCCGTGGCAGCCTGGCGCGAGGCGCTGTTCCAGCACCCCGGCCCGGCCTGGCCGCCACCGGACCTGGGCCAGACAGTGTTGCGGCTGCAATGGCTGGCGCCCGACGGTGCCGTGGCCTTCGACAGCGCCACGCCCGGGGCGGCCGCGCCCTTCACGCTGGCCGACCTGGCGCGGCGGCTGGCGCCTGGCGAGACCCTGCGCATCCAGCGGCAGGGCAGCCCCGGCGCACCCGTGCTGGCCGAACTGCACGGCCGCGAGGCCGACCCCGAGGCCGCGTCGCCCTGGCTGACCCGGCTCATCCTCAGCCTGCCTTACGACGGCATGCACAGCCGGGTGGCCGAGACCATCCAGGCGGAAGACACGGTTCCCGTCTTCGGGCAGCGCTATCGCCTGCAATTGAGCGGCGACCTGCGCAGCGTGGACCGCGGCCTGGGCGCCACGGCCACGCGGCTGAGCGGCTACGTGGGCGCGATGCTGGCCGCCATCGCCCTGGCGTGGCTGCTGATCGAGCGCGGCCTGATCCACCGCGTGGCGGTGCTCACCAAGCGGGCGGCCGCACTGTCCTACAACATGCAGGATCCCCAGGTGGACCGGCGCCTGGGCGACCTGGACGTGGCCGATCTGCGCGGGCGCGACGAACTCGGCATCCTGGCCGGCACCCTGGCCAGCCTGCTGCAGCGCGTGAAGGACGGCGTGCGGCGCGAACACATCCGCGTGGAGCAGGAGCGGGACATGTGGCACGCCGTGGGGCACGAGATCATGTCGCCGCTGCAATCGTTGATGGTCCTTCACGGCAGCCCCGCCGATCCCAGCCACCGCTACGTGCAGCGCATGCAACAGGCCGTGCGGGTGCTGTATGGCAGCGCCTCGCCCAGTGAGGCCATCGAGTCGGCCGCGTTGCGGCTGGACGCGCTGGACCTGGGCGAGTTCATGCGCCACGTGGCCACCAACGCGCCCTTCGCCGGCATTGCCGATGTGCAGGTCTTCGATGCCGGCACGGCCTTGCCGGTGCTGGCCGACGAGCATTCGCTGGAAGACGTGGTGACCCACGTGCTGCGCAATGCCGACCGACATCGAACGCCGGGCACGCCCATCGATCTCCACCTGCGGGCCGAGGACGCCCTGGCCGTCTGCGAGATCCGCAACCAGGGCCCGGCCATCGAGCCGGCGCTGCTGGAGCGCATCTTCGAATACGGCGTGTCCGATGCCGCGCCCGACGCGGCGGATGCCGGGCAGCGGCGCGGCCAGGGCCTGTTCGTGGCGCGCACCTACATGGCCAAGATGGGGGGCACGATCACGGCCCGCAACCACGCCGGCAGCGTGAGCTTCGTCCTTCAGTGGCCCCGGGTGGCATGATCGCGGCCGACAGCGCAAGGGCCCGGCGGGCCGCAGCCGACCTGGAGACACCGTGATCGAACACCACCTGGACATCCACACCGCGCATGGCGCGATGAACACCTTCGTCGTGCACCCCGAGGAAGGCCCACCGGCGCCGGTGGTGCTGTTCTACATGGACGCGCCGGGCAAGCGCGAAGAGCTGCACGACATGGCCCGGCGCCTGGCCGCCGTGGGCTACTGCGTGGTGCTGCCCAACCTGTACTACCGGACCACCCGCGACTTCTGGCTGAAGGAGCGCACGCCCGAGAACATGGCCCACATGTTCAGCCTGATGGCCACGCTGGACGCGGCCACCACGCACTGCGACACGCAAGCCATGCTGCAGTGGGTGGATGGCCATGCCCATGCCGACGCCAGCCGCATCGGTGCGGTGGGCTACTGCATGAGCGGGCCCTTCGTGATGTGGGCGGCCGCGGCCTTCCCGGACCGGCTGAACTGCATCGCGTCGATCCATGGTGCCAACATGGCCACCGACAAGCCGGACTCGCCCCACCGCATGGCTGCGAAGATCCGCTGCGAGAGCTACTTTGCGTGCGCCGAGATCGACAAGTGGGCACCGCCGGCCGACATCCAGGTGCTGCAGCAATCGCTCGAGGCCGCGGGCACGCCGCACCGCATCGAGTGGTACCGCGGCGCAGAGCACGGCTTCGTGTTTCCGCAGCGCGCAGGCATCTACGACCGGGCCCCGGCCGAGCGGCATTGGGAACGGCTGTTCAGCCTCTTCGCCCGGACCTTGAGGGGTGGCGCCTGAACGGGGCCAGCCGCAGCGTCCCCTCCAGACCGCCGCAAGCACGCCCCCTGGCCGTGGCCCTGGCGGGCTGCCTGGCCCTTGCCGTGGCCATGGGCATCGGCCGCTTTGCCTTCACGCCGCTGCTGCCGATGATGCTGCACGACGGCGTGGTGGACCTGCCCACGGCCAGCTGGCTGGCCACCGCCAACTACCTCGGTTACTGGATTGGCGCCATCGCCTGCACGCTGCAGCCCATGCTGTGGGCCCGCCGGCCGGGCCTGCCACCATGGGCCCACACCACCGCCGTGCGGGCCGGCCTGGTGGCCACCGTGCTGCTCACGGCGGCCATGGCCCTGCCCTGGGCGGCATCGTGGCCGCTGATGCGCTTCCTGGCCGGACTGGCCAGCGCGCTGGTGCTGGTCTACACATCGGGCTGGTGCCTGGCCCGGCTGACCGCGCTGGGCGCCCCGGCGCTGGCAGGGGTGATCTTCATGGGTCCCGGCCTGGGCATCGCGGCCAGCGGCCTGGCAGCCACGGCCATGGTGGCGGTGGGCTGGCCGGCTGCAGCCGGCTGGGGCCTGTTCGCCGGCCTGGCGCTGGTGCTGACCGCCCTGGCCTGGCCGCAGTTCAGGGGTGCGGTGCCGGCAGCCGGTCACCGGGCGGACGCCGGCCGCCCATCGCCGCCGGGTGCGCTGGCCTGGGTGACCCTGGCCTACGGCCTGGCAGGCTTCGGCTACATCGTCACGGCGACGTTCCTGCCCGTCATCGCCCGTGCGGCCTTGCCAGGTTCGGTGTGGCTGGATCTGTTCTGGCCGCTCTTCGGCGTGGGGGTGGCGATGGGCGCGGCGCTCACCGTGCGGCTACCCCCGCAGTGGGACCGTCGCCCTTTGCTGGCGGCCTGTTACGCGATGCAGGCCGCCGGCGTGCTGGTGACGGTCTGGCTGCCGAGCCTGGCGGGCTTTGCACTGGGCAGCGCGCTGCTGGGCCTGCCCTTCACCGCCATCACGCTGTTCACCATGCAGGAGGTGCGGCGGCTGCACCCGCACAACGCATCGGCCGTCATCGGCCTGGTCACCGCGGCCTATGGGCTCGGGCAGATCGCGGGGCCGCCGATGGTGGCGGCACTGCTGGCAAGCACCGGCGGCGCGGCGCGTGGTTTCGCGGTGTCGCTGCAGACGGCCGCCACCGCGCTGGTGGCCGGCGGGCTGGTCTTCGCAGCACTTGCCCGAAGGCATCCCATGGCTCAGGCCGGCCACGGCGCGGGACCGTAGATGGCCAGGTGCCGCGAGCCCGCAAAGATGTCCTTCGGCTTCAGGCCATACACCTGGCGGATGGAGTGGCTGAAGTGGGTGGAATCCGGATAGCCGGTGTCTTGCGCCACATGCGCCAGGTTGGCCGGGCGGTTGACGTGGTGCAGCAGGCTGCGTGCGCGCTTCCAGGTGCGGAAGCTGCGAAACGGCATGCCGGCCTCCTGCTTGAACAGGTGCAGAAAGCGCGAGAACGAGAGGTGCACCGAGCGTGCGCAGTCCTCGGCCGAGCGTGCCGCGGCGGGGTCGCGCTTGATGGCATCGACGATCCGGCCGATGCGGGCATCCATCGGGCGGCGGGCCAGCGGGGCGTCGAAGAACAGGGTGTCGAAGTCCATCGCAGCCAGGTCCAGCTCCGGGCCGCGGCGGGCGATGTCGCGCTGCTGGTGCCGCACGCGTTCGGCAAAGCGCGGCGCCTCCACCGGGCCGGCCGCCCGCAGCCATACCGGAAGGGCTGCGGTGTCCACGGTCTCGGGCTCCAGCTGCAGCACGTTGATCTGCCGCACCTCGGCCTCCACCTCGTGCGGCATGTGGGGCGGCACCACGGCCACCGTGGCGTCGGCCCACGCGCCGCCCGGCAGCCGGATGCGGATGCCGCCCTGCTGCGCCACGTACACGCTCAGGCTGCCCAGGCTGCGCGTGGCCGGGGCGCCGAGCAGTCCGGCGTAGAGCACGCGGTCGGGCGTGATCCACATGAAGCGATCCCCCATGGCGCCGGCGGTGGGCCGGGAAGGCGGGCAGGCAGCCAGTGCGATCGACATGACGGGTCTCCTTCGGGTGGTCGGCCAGACTAATCCGCCGCGCGCCGGCAGCCAATCGGCACAAGACCGGGGGCATCCGCCGCAGCTAAGCTGCTGTCTACCCAGCAGCACGACCGGAGGCGCCGCCATGATCGTCCACTTCCCCGCAGCCGGTTCGTCCGCAACGCGATGACCTCCGGCCCGCGCCGCGTGCGCATCGGCGGAGCCAGCGGCTTCTGGGGCGACAGCAGGGTCGGCGCGCCACAGCTGGTGCGTTCGGGCCTGATCGACTACCTGGTGTTCGACTACCTGGCCGAGACGACCATGGCCATCCTGGCCGCGGCCAGGGCGCGCAAGCCGGAGCTCGGCTATGCCACCGACTTCGTCGACACGGCGATGCAGCAGGTGCTGCCCGAGGCCCTGGTGCGCGGCATCAGGATCATCGCCAACGCCGGCGGCATCAACCCCCAAGGCTGTGCCGACGCCCTGCGGCGCCTGGCCGAATCCCAAGGTCTGGCGCCCCGCATCGCCGTGGTGGAAGGCGATGACGTGTCGGCGCTCATGCCCCGGCTGCGCGAAGCCGGCCTGCGCGACACGCACACCGGCCAGCCGCTGCCCGAGGCGGTACTCAGCGCCAACGCGTACCTGGGCGCCCTGCCCGTGGCCCGCGCGCTGCAGGCCGGTGCCGACATCGTCATCACCGGCCGGGGGGTGGACAGCGCCGTGACGCTGGGCCCGCTGATCCACGCCTTCGGCTGGGCGATGAGCGACCACGACCGGCTGGCCGGCGGCAGCCTGGCCGGGCACATCATCGAATGCGGCTGCCAGGCCACGGGCGGCCTGCACACCGACTGGCAGTCCGTGCCCGACTGGGCGCACATCGGCTACCCCATCGTCGAGTGCGCGGAAGACGGCAGCTTCGAGCTGTTCAAGCCGCCCGGCACCGGCGGCCTCGTCAGCCGGGCCTGCGTGGCCGAACAGCTGCTCTACGAGATCGGCGACCCGGGCGCCTACCTGCTGGCCGACGTGAGCTGCGACTTCCGCAGCGTCGTCATCGAGCAGGCCGGGCCCGATCGCGTCCGGGTGCACGGCGCCCGCGGGCGGGCACCGACACCCACCTACAAGGTCTCGGCCACGCAGCTCGACGGCCACCGCTGCGCCGGCTCGCTGGTGATCGTCGGCATCGACGCCGCGGCCAAGGCCCGGCGCACGGCACAGGCCATCCTGGAGCGCACGCGGGGGATCCTTGGGCAGTTGGGGCTGCCCGACTACACGGCCACCCACGTCGAGCTGCTGGGCTGCGAATCGCTCTACGGCGCCCAGGCCCGCACCGCCCAGAGCCGCGAGGTGATGCTGCGCCTGGTGGTCGATCACCCGAGCAAGGCGGCCCTGGAGATCTTTGCGCGCGAAGTGGCGCCATCGGGCACCTCGTGGTCGCCAGGCACCACCATGCCGGCCGGCGGGCGGCCTTCGCCTTCACCCTTGGTCAAGCCCTTCTCCTTCCTGCTGGACAAGGCCTTGGTGGACATGCGGGTGCGCATCGACGGCCAGACGATCGAGGTGCGGGCCCCGGCCGGGCAGCCCGAAGTGCCGCCTCCGGCCCTGCCCGACCCGCCCGCCTGGCAGGACGCGCCGGGCGCCCCGCAGATCGACGTGCCGCTGATCCGCCTGGCCTGGGCACGCAGCGGCGACAAGGGCGACATGTCCAACATCGGCCTGGTGGCGCGACGGCCCGAGTGGCTGCCGCTGCTGTGGAGCCGCGTCACCGCCGAGGCGGTGCGCCACCACTTCGTGCACCTGCTGCAGGCCGGTGATGCGGCGCGGGTGGAGCGCTTCCACCTGCCCGGCATCGCAGGCATGAACCTGCTGCTGCACGGCGCCCTGGCGGGCGGCGGGCCGGCATCGCCGCGCTTCGACCCACTGGGCAAGGGCTTCGGCCAGATCCTGCTGGACATGCCGGTCCGGGTGCCCGTGAGCCTGGGCCTGCAGCCTTGATCGGAATCCGGCCACAACCGGCACACTCCAGGCCCACCATGACGCCCAGACCCACCCTGCAAGCCGCCACCGAATTCGCCCAGTCGTGCGAAGTGCCCTGGCCGCGCGATCCCGCCGCAGAGCCCGCGCCGGGCCAGTCGGCCTGGGGTATCCACCAGGCCGACCCACCGCCCTTCAACCGGCTGCGCGGCCCGGTCCATGCCCGAGGGCCGCAATCGGGCGTGGTCTGGCAGCACGGCCGGGAAGTCGCGGCCTGGGGCGAGCCGGACCGGCCGGACCTGACCTTCAGCGTGGCCAAGACCTACCTGGCCTTGCTGGCCGGTGTCGCCGTCGACCAGGGTCTGCTGCCCGACGTGCACGCGCCCGTGCACCGGCAACTGCCCGGCATCGGATTCGACACCCCGCACAACAGGGCCATCACCTGGGACCACCTGCTGACGCAGACCAGCGAGTGGGAGGGCACCTGCCTGGGCCTGCCCGATACCGTGGACCGCTGGCGCAAGGTGGCGCAGGACCCGCGGCCGGCCGGAGGCCCGAAGGGCGGCGCCCGACCGCTGCAGCCGCCCGGGACGTACTGGGAATACAACGACGTGCGGATCAATCAGCTCGCGCTGGCGCTGCTGCACCTGTTCCGCCGGCCGCTGCCGCAGGTCTTCGAAGAGCACCTCCTGCGGCCGGTGGGTGGCGGCGCGGGCTTCCACTGGGCAGCCTATGACGACGCGTGGGTGGACCTGCCCGGCGTGGGCCGCGTGGCCTCGGTGCCCGGCGGCACGCACTGGGGCGCGGGGGTGTCGATCTCGGCGCGCGACCAGGCCCGGCTCGCGCAGCTGTTCCTGGACGGCGGCCGTGCCCAGGGCCGCCCGGTCATCTCGGCGGCCTGGCTGGCCGAGATGGCCGCGCCCTGCCCGATCGCCCCCTTCTACGGCCGGCTGGTGTGGTTGAACGGTGCTGGCGAGTTCCTGCAGGACGCATCATGCCGGTCGCTCTTCATGCTGGGCGCGGGGGGGCACTGGGTGTGGATCGACCCCGAGCGGGACAGCGTGGCGGTGCTGCGCTGGCTGGACCCGGCACAGGGAGTGGCGACATTGGGTGTCTTTGCGCAGGCGTTGTGCGGTACGTGAGTGGCACGCCTGGCGCAGGCGCGTGCTGCGCCGAGGCCATTTGGTTGAAGACCGCGACATCATTTCTGCCCTAGGCTTTCCCCATCGACAGTGAGTCCCCTCGACGGAACAATGCATCTGCGGTTGCGCGGGTGCGCCAGGGGGGCGCCACCTCGGTGATGGCCGTCAGGAGCCTTGCGATGATCGATCTGAGTCTCACCGCGCCATGGCGCGCCACCGCGCTGACGCTGGCCATCACGGCGGCTTCGGTGGCCCACGCCGCTGAAGCCGCCCCGCTCACCGTGCAATTCGGCCAGTGCACCGAATTCGTCGGCCTGGCACCGGTAGATGCCGTGGGTGCGACGGCCCTGTTGCCGGCGCAATATCAACTGGTGATCAGCGGCGGTGCCGCGACCCTGGTGGTCCGCGTCACCGATTGCCAGGCGATCCGCGTGGCCGACGCAGCGCCCAAGCCCGGTCGGCTGGCGCAGGTCGGGCTGCTCATCGTCTCGCCCGACGGCACCGCCACCGATCCCAACACCTCGATCAACAACTACACGCTCAGCTACACCAGCAACCTGCCGCTGCTGGTTCAGCGCGTGAAGTCCAGTGGCGTGCCGGCAAGCCTGGATGAAGGTCTGGCTTACGAGTTCGCGCCGGCCACCGGCCGCAGCGAGCTCTACGCGGCGGTGGCTCCCGACGAAGGCGGCCAGCCACGCTTCACGCTGCACGGCAGCGTCAGCACGCCCACGATCCCCATTCCCTTCCTGGCCAACTGGTGGCGCGGCAGCGGTGCCAAGGCCGTGAAGATGTCGTCCACGTTCCCGGACATCCTCTTCGACTTCACCTCGGAGATGTCGTTCACCACCTCGCACCTCAACGTGGTGGGCAGGCTGCTGCCGGGCAACCAGGTGGCGTCGTTTCCGGTGAGCTTCCGTGGGGCCTATCACGTCGCCACGATGGTTGTGACCACGCCCTGAGGCCGTGTCCATGGGGTGGGTTTCGATCTGTCAGGACCGAAACGCCGCTTGCGCCATTAACGCATCGATAACGCACCACTGCCTATAAACCGCCTCAGCCCGATGTTGGGCCTGGGAGCGGAAGATGTTCAAGGTGGTCCAAGGCGCGTGGCGCCGGTGGTTGGGTCGGCAGGAGCGACGGCGGACTGTTTGGGCGCTGGCCCTGTGCGCCGCGGTCTTGGGCGGCTGCGGCGGCAGTGGAGGCGGGGGTTCGGCGGCGGACAGCGCCGTGACCCAACCGCCGTCGAGTGCGTCAGCCACGCTGACAGCCGCGGGGGGCAGCGTCGTGGCTGCAGACGGAGCCAGCGTCACGATACCGGCTGACGCGTTGGACACGACAGCGACCATCCGCATCGCCAAGGACTCCACCGGCGCACCGGCCATCCCGTCCGGACTCATGCCGGCAGGGGACATCTACGCCATCACGCCGCACGGCAGCACCTTTGCCAAGGCGGTGGAGGTCAAGATCCCGGTGCCCGCGGTGACGCTCCAGCCGGGTGAGCAGATCAAGCTGGCGCAGGCGGAGTTGGGCGGGACGTGGTTTGTTCACGACCAGAGCAGCGTCAGCGATGGGATGTTGACAGCCAATGTCTATGGATTCTCGGTCTTCATGGCGGTGATCGTTCAGCCGCCCCCGACGAATGTTCAATTGCAGCCATTGAATCTTTCGTTTGCGTTTGATTGCCTCAATGGGTTCTATGGCACTGATTCATGCCCACCCATCGGACCCATCAACTGGCGGATTGCGGTGACCAGCAACGGCGGTCAGCTTGCACCGGGATGTACTGCAAATTCATACTCGGTCAACAATTACTTGACGTTAGCCACCATTGCCACCCTGCCGATAGGCGGAGGGATCGTCACAGGAACGCTCCCGCAAACTGCAGGTGTGTACGGGGACGTCCTTGTGGTGATAAGGAGATGTGCGACCGATCGCTTGCCGGTCGCTCTTGGATCCTTTCCAGTGTATTGGAGCGTGCCTCCAAATTATCCGTATTTGAGCGTAGTCTCAACCCCTCCCACGATGGATGTAGTGAGTGGCCAGACGGCGGCATTGCAGGTCATTCTGGGGGGAGGCCCGTATGCCCGAACTCCATTATCCTTTGCGAGCAGCGCTGATCGCGTGATCGTGGATTGGGAACGCAGCGATGATCAAGGAAAATCCTGGGTTGGCATTGCGCGTTCTTACCAGAGCGAGGCTGTACTCAATCCAGTACCCGGGGGGCTCCCCCGCATGTATTGGGCTGTTTCTCACGGATGGACCGCAAGCACGACCGATCAAGGCGCATTGATCCGCATCCGTGCCTGCTACACGCCGCCGGAGCCGAACGTGGCACCGCCTCCTTGCGTTCAGAGCGGCCCAACGGCTGTCAACGTCCTGCAGCAGTCGGCGCTGCCCACCTTCACCGCAATTCCCCGCCCGGTCCTGATCCAGACCAGCCAGACCGCCAGCCTCACCGCCGCCGCCGCCGGCGCGCCGGCCCCCGCGCTGCAATGGCAGACCCGCGATGCCAACAGCAACGGCGCCTGGACGGACGTGAGCACCGGAACCGGTGCGACCACCGGCAACTTCACCACGCCATCGCTGACCCTGGCCGACAACGGCCGGCAGTACCGCGTGGTGGCCACCAACGCGGTCGGCACCGCCGAAAGCCAACCCGTCACCGTCTCGGTGAGCGACCAGGCCGTGGCGCCCCGCATCACCACGCAGCCGGCCAGCCTCAGCGTGACGACCGGCAACGATGCCGCGTTCGCCATCAGCGCCACCGGCACCGAGCCGCTCAGCTACCATTGGCGCTTCAACGGCACGCCGATCAGCGGCACCAACAGCCCCGTGCTGCGGCTTGCTCGCGTGGACGCCAGCAAGGCCGGCGCCTACAGCGTGGTGGTCAGCAATGGCGTGGGCTCGCAGGCCAGCCAGATGCCCGACGCCACCCTCACCGTCAGCGCCGCGGCACCGGCAGCCACAGCCCCCACCATCGTGTCGCCACCGGCGAGCGTGACGGTCAACACCGGCAGCACGGCCAACTTTGCGGTGGGCGTCAGCGGCACCGGGCCCTTCAGCTACCAGTGGCTGAAGAACGGGCAGCCCGTCAGCGGCGCGACGGGAGCGGCCTACAGCGTCGCCGCCGTCACGTCCACCGACGCGGGCAGCTCCACCGTGCAGGTGAACAACAGCGTGGGTCCGCTGACCGCCAGCGCCGCGGCCACGCTCACCGTCAACCCAAGCCCCGCGCCCACCCCCTTGACTTTGACGGCGCAGCCCACACCGCAGGTGCAGGCTCCGGGCGGCAGCGCGACCTTCGCGGTCGCAGCCAGCGGCACCGGCCCCATCACCTACCAGTGGTTGAAGGACAACGTGGCCCTGCCGGGTGCCACGCTGCCGGTGCTGACGGTCAGCAGCATCAACAGTGGGGACGCCGGCACGTACAGCGTCACGGTCAGCAACGGCGTGGGGGCACCTCAGACCGTGAGCGCCAGCCTGCTGGTGCTGGGCGTGCCGGTCATCGGCACGCAGCCCGCGGCGGCCTCTGCGACCACCGGCAGCACCGCCACCTTCAGCGTGACCGCCAGCGGCACGCAGCTGCGGTACCTGTGGCTGCGCAACGGCGTGGTGGTGCCCGGCGCCGCCAGTGCCAGCTACACAACGCCGGCCCTGGCCTTGACGGATTCGGGCGCGGTCTACAGCGTGGTGGTCTACAACGGGGCGGGCGCCGCCGTGAGCCAGACGGCCGTGTTGACGGTGACCACGCCCCCGGTCACGGTGACGACCGCCAGTGTGCTGGTCGGTTCCATCGGCAATCCGGGCCGGACCGATGCACCCAGTGGCCCCGGCACGGCGGCCCGGCTGTCCGGTCCTGCCTTCATGACCAAGGACGCGGCCGGCAACGTCTACGTGACGGAAAACCGCAACGGCGATGTGCGCAAGATCACGCCCGCCGGTGCGGTCACCACCGTGGCCACCCTGCTGACGGACCCGCAGGGCGTGGCCGTGGACGGCAATGGCAATGTGTACGTGGCCGACGGCCTGGACAACACCATCAAGCGCATCACGCCGGCGGGCGTCGTCACCGTGTTTGCGGGCTCCTCGGGCGTGGCCGGGTACGTCAACGCAGTCAACCCGCTGCAAGCGCGCTTCGATGACCCCGGGGGCCTGGCCACAGACGGAACCTGGCTCTACGTGGCCGACCTCAACAACCACGCCATCCGGCGGGTGTCCCTGGCCACGGGGGCCGTCGACACGCCGGTAGCCAGCGCCACGGTCGCACCCTTGAGCATCGTGGACGGCGCGCTGGGCACGGCCACCCTGGGCCGCCCGCTCGACGTGACCGTGACCCGCGGTGGCGTGCTGTACTGGACCGAAGAAGCCAACGTCGTGCGCACGCTCAGTGGCGGGCAGGTCGTCACGGTGGCGGGTTCACTCGTGCCCGGCACACTGCCCGGCTACTCGGATGGCGTGGGCAGCGCGGCCCGCTTCAATTCGCTGCAATGCATCACAGCCGACGACCAGGGCAACCTGTACGTGACCGACTACTACAACTTCGTGGTCCAGAAACTCACCTTCCCGGGCGGCGCGGCCGCCGCGGCGACGGTGACGACCGTGTTCGGCGTGGCCCTGGATGGCCGCACCGTGACCGGAACCAGCGGACGGGTGGCCTATCCGATCGGCATCGTGTGGACGGGCACGGGGCAGCTGGCGGTGGCGTCCAACGACAGTCACGTGGTCCTGAACATCGTGCTGGGCCAGTAGGAAGCTCACGCAAGCTCTGCCTGACCTCCTGGGATACTGGCGCCCATGCACCTGCGACTGACCCGGTTCCCCGAAATCCGGCGTCCGGAGGGAGGCCAGGTGGCCCTGGCCTCCCGCGACGCCGCGCTGCTGGCCTGGCTGGCCCTGGAAGGCCCCACGGCGCGCAGCCGTCTGGCCTTGCTGCTGTGGCCCGACAGCGAGCCCAAGGCGGCGCGCAACAACCTTCGGCAGCGGGTGTTCCAGCTCAAGCGCTGGAGCGGCGCGGACGTGGCTGTGGGCACGGACATCCTGGCGCTGGGCGCGGGCGTGGTGCACGACCTGGACTCATCACACGCCCTGCTGGGTGACGATGCCCACGACCACAGTCCGGATTTCGCAGCCTGGCTGCGCGACCAGCGCGAACGCCGCCGCGCGCAGTGGCGCCAGGCGCTCGTGGCCCGCGCCGACAGGGCCGAGCAGGCCCATGCCCACGCAGAGGCCCTGCAGGCGGCCCTGGACATCCTGGCGCTGGAGCCCCTGTCGGAAGAGGCCCACCGGCGTTTGATCCGCCTGCACTACCTGGCGGGCGACCGCGCGGCCGCACTGCTGGCCTTCGACCGCTGCGAGCAGGTGCTGAAGAACGAGGTCGGCACGCGGCCTTCGGCGCAGACGATGGCCCTGCTGGCGACGATCGAGGGCTCGGCGCCTCAACCGGCCGCCCCCCTGCCGGTTGCGCGCGGAGGGGGACCGGTGCCGGCCAGCGTCATGCGCCCGCCCCGCCTGATCGGCCGCGAACGCGAACTCGCCGCCCTGAACGAGGGCTGGCGTGCCGGGCAGGTGGTGGCGCTCATCGGAGAAGCGGGCATGGGCAAGACCCGCCTGCTGCAGGCACTGGGCGAGAGCCATGCCGGCGTGGTGCGCGCGGCCGGCCGGCCGGGCGACGCCGGGGTGCCCTTTTCCACCCTGGCCCGCCTGCTCCGCGCGGTGCTGGCGCTGCGCCAGGGCCCGCCGGGTGCCGAGTTGGCGCCGCCCATGCGCAGCGAGATCGGCCGCGTGCTGCCCGAATTCGGCGGCGGACCGGCCCTGGCCAGCGAAGGGCAGCGCCTGGTGCTGCAGCGGGCCCTGCGCGCCTTGCTGGCGCAGCATCCGGAACTGACGGGCGTGGCCCTGGACGACCTGCACTTCGCCGACGAGGCGAGCCTGGACATGCTGGCCTCGCTCCTGGAAGCCGAGCAGGCCGAGAACCCCATGCAGGGTGACGCGGCAGCGCCCGCCTTGCGTTGGGTGCTGGCCTACCGGCCCGCCGAAGCAGGCTCGGCCGTGCGCAGCTTGCAGGACGCCCTGGTCGAAGCGGCGCGGCTGGCGCCGGTGACCGTGGCCCCGTTGAACGAAGCCGCGCTGGCCGAACTGGTGGACTCGCTGGGCCTGGCGGGCCTGGAGGGGCGCAAGCTGGCCCCGGGCCTGGCCCGCCGCACCGGCGGCAACCCCCTCTTTGCCCTGGAGACCCTCAAGCAGGCCTGGGTGGAGCGCAGCTTGCACCAGCTGGCCGATGCGAACTCCTTGCCCAGGCCGGTGTCGGTGGGCCTGCTGATCGAGCGCCGTGTGGCGCAGTTGTCGCCCGGCGCCCTGGCCCTGGCGCGCGTGGCCAGCGTGGCGGGCGTGGATTTCAGCGTGGCCCTGGCCGAGACGGTGCTGGGTGTGTCGGCCATGCAGTTCGCCGACGCCTTGAACGAACTGGAGTCGGCGCAGGTGCTGCGCGGCAATGGCTTCGCGCATGATCTGGTCTTCGATGCGGTCCGTGCCAGCGTGCCGACGACCATCGCTGCCCACACGCACGCCGCAGTGGCGGCCTGGCTGGAGCTGCGCCAGAGCGAGCCGGCCCGGATTGCCGAGCACTGGGTCCAGGCCGGTGAGGGCCTGCGGGCCCTGCCTTGGCTCCAGAAGGCTGCCGATGCCGCCCGCCGGGCCCTGCGGTCGAAGGAATTCATAGCCTTCATGGAGCGAAAGAGCGCCATCGAGGAAGCCGCAGGCCATCGCGCAGAGGCCTTTGACTCCTTGGCCGTGGCCCTGGCAGAGCGCGTGGAGGTGGATTCGGATGCGGCCACGGTCGGGGCCTACTGCGACAGGCTCGCCGGCTTGGCCAGCACCCCGGCGCAGCAGGTGGAAGCCTTGTTGCAGCGCGCCGGCATGCACAAGCAATTGGCCGACTTCTCCAACACCCTGCACGACTCCCGACTGGCCCTGCGCGAGAGCATCCGCCTGGCCGACCCCGCGCTCACCGCCCGTTGCCACATGATGCTGGCCAATGCCCACGGCGCGAATGCGCAGGACGAGCAGGCGCTGTCTCACCTGCAAGCCAGCATGGACTGGGTGAACACCCACGGCACCGAGCGTGAACGCAGCGACCTCCACGGTTCCATGGGCGTGCTGTACGACAACCTGGCGCGCCTGGACGATGCGCTGCCGCACCACGAGCTGGGCTTTGCGCTGGCCTGCTCCAGTGGCAACATGGCCAACGCGGCCATCGCCTGCGGCAATCTGGCCTGCAACCGCATCGATGCGGGCGACCTGCTCGCCGCAGAGCAGAACTTGCAGAAGGGCCTGCAGGTCGCCGCGCAATACGACACCTTCAGTGCGACGCTGGGGTCGCTGCAACTGCTGCGTGCGCTGAGCCTGTGCCACCTGGGCCATTACGACGTCGCGTTGCAGCAGGCCGAGCAGGGCTTGGAGTCCATGCGCCGCCACCAGCCCGGCCACGAAAACATCGCCCTCTTGCGCCTGGCCACCTGTTGGTGGCATCTGGGGCAGTGGTCGCGCATGCCGAAACTGCTGGACGCGGCACAGTTGGACCAAGGGCTGGGCTTGAGCGCGAGGGTCTTGCATGCCTTGCTGCGTTGGCGGTACCTGCGGGGTACCGGCGCCGGTGCCGCGGCGGTGGCCCTGGCCCGCAAGGCCTTGCAGAGCTTGCTGGGCGACATCGGTCCGGACAAGCGGCCCGACATGCGCTTGCCCTTGGTCATCGAGCTGACGGCAGACCTGGACCCGGCGGCGGCGCTGGCACAGCTGGATGCCGTGTGCGCCGAGGCCCGGCGCATCGGCTTCATGGGGGCCCTGCTGGCCGGTCACATCCGGGCGGCGGCCGCTGCGGCGGTCTGCGACCCTGCACGGGCTGGTCACGAAGCGCGCGAGGCGCTGGCCCTGGCCGAGGGGCACCAGACCACGGTGCTGCTGCCGGCCGAGCTCTGGCTGCACGCGGGCCAGGCCATCCTGGCTTCGGGCGACCGCGAGGCGGCGCAGGCCGTCATGCAACAAGGCCGCGACTGGCTTCAGCGCACCGCCCGGGACCATGTCCCCGGGCCCTTCCGCGACAGCTTCCTGCAACGCAACCCGGTCAACCGGAGCCTGCTGGCGTCCTCGGCATCCGGCGTGGGGCTGGTTTAGGGGATCGCCTCAACGCCCCGTCCAGCCCGGCTTGCGCTTTTCGTTGAAGGCCGCCATGCCCTCCCGGGCGTCCTCGGTGAGCGAGAGCAGCGAGATCTGCCCCTCCATGTGGCCGATCGCCTGGTCGAAGGACATGGCCTCGATGGTGCGCAGGGCGACCTTGCCGCGCCGGATGGCGGTGGGCGACTTGTCGACCAGCCGGCCCAGCAGCCACGCCACCTTGGCGTCCAGTTCGGCGGCCGGCACGACATGGTTCAGCAACCCGGCGGCCAGCGCCTCGGCCGCGCCGAAGGGCTCGCCGCACAGGGCCCATTCGCGCACCGTGCGGCGCGGCACCGTGCCTTGCAGCAGGCTCATCACCTGCATCGGGAAGACGCCGACCTTCACCTCGGGCAGGCCGAACAGGGCGTGGTCGGCGGCCACCGCCATGTCGACCATGCACAGCAGGCCCATGCCGCCGGCCATGCAGGTGCCGTTGACGCGGGCGATGGTGGGCAGCGTGGCCGCGTGGGCGTCGCGCAGCAGGTCGGCGTAGTCGCCGTTGGGCCGCGAGGGGTCGAAGGCGAAGCCCGTGCCCTTCTGCAGGTCGGCCCCGGCACAGAAAGCCTTGTCGCCCGAGGCGGTGAGCACGATGGCCCGCACCGCCGCGTCGGCATGCGCGGCACGATAGCCGGCGCGGATGCCGGCAATGACCTCGGCGTTCAGCGCATTGCGCTTGTCGGGGCGGTCGATCGTGATCCAGTAGGCCGCGCCGCGCCGCTCGTGCAGCACCAGAGGCTTGGGGTCTTCGCTCATGCGGTCGCTCCGGGTGTGATCTCAGCCAGCAGGCGGCCGGCGGCCACCTGCTCGCCGGCCGCGGCATGCAGGGCCTGAACGGTGCCCGCGCACGGTGCCGTGTGGCTGTGCTCCATCTTCATCGCCTCCAGGGTCAGGATGGGCTGGCCGGCCTGCACCACGTCGCCGGGCTGCACCAGCACGGCCACGACCCGGCCGTTCATGGAAGCCCGCACGCGACCGTCCGCCGTACCGGCTGCGGCGGCCGGCGCAGTGGCGGCGCGGGTGGTGTCTCGCACCTCGAAGGGGGTACCGTCCGCCTGCAGCCAAAGCAAGGCGCCCTGGCGGAAGAAGGGCACCGTTCGCATCACGCCATCGCAGCTCATCCGGGCGCGGTCGGGCTGGAGGTGGGTGATCTCGACCTCGTGGCTGTGCCCGGACACCTCCACCCGGTAGCAGGCGGCGCCGAGATGGGTGGCCTGGGCGACTCGCGGCAGCCCCGCCAGCTCGAAGCGCAGCATGAGAGGCAGGCGCATCGTCAGCGGGCGGCCCGGCCTCTGGGGCGGCGGACCGACGTGCTCGCCGGTGCGAAGCAGCAGCACGGCGGCCAGCGCCGCGGCGCGGCCGATGCCGTCTTCATCGGGTTGCAGCAACGCATTGCCCTGCGTGACGATGAAGCCGGTGGTCGCCAGGCCCTGCACGAAGGCCGGAGCCGCCAGGCAGCGCTGCAGGAAGGCCTGGTTGGTGCGCAGGCCCAGGGCCACCAGGTCCTGAAGGCCGGCGCGCAGCTTGCGCAGGGCGGCTTCACGGGTGTCGCCGTGGGCCACCAGCTTGGCGATCATGGAGTCGTATTCGGCCGGGATGGCCGCCCCGCTGAGCAAGGCATGCTCCACGCGCAGGGTCTCGGGGGCCTGCCACAGGCCGACCACGCCGCTTTGCGGCATGAAGCCCTGCGCAGGGTCCTCGGCGCACAGGCGGAGCTCGATGGCGTGGCCTTGCAGGCGCACGTCGGCCTGCGCCAGCGGCAGGGCATCGCCGGCGGCCACGGCCAGTTGCAGGGCCACCAGGTCCAGCCCGGTCAGGGCCTCGGTCACGGGGTGCTCGACCTGCAGGCGGGTGTTCATCTCCATGAAGTAGTAGCGGCCCTCGCGGTCGAGCAGGAACTCCAGCGTGCCCGCTCCCTCGTAGCCGATCGCCTGCACCGCGGCCACGGACGTGGCCCCCATGCGTTCGCGCAGCCCGGCGTCGACCGCTGGCGAAGGCGACTCCTCGATCAGCTTCTGGTGCCGGCGCTGCACCGAGCAGTCGCGCTCACCCAGGTGGATGGCGTTGCCGTGGCGATCGGCCAGGATCTGGATCTCGACGTGACGCGGCTCGATGAGCGCACGCTCCAGGATGACCGTGCCATCGCCAAAACCATGCCGGGCCTCGCTCTGCGCGCTGCGCAGGGCATCCGGGAAGTCGGCGGCCGCGTCGACCCGCCGCATGCCGCGCCCGCCGCCGCCGGCCACGGCCTTGATCATCACCGGGTAGCCGATGCGCGCGGCCTCCTCGGCCAGGCGGCCGGGCGCCTGGTCTTCGCCGTCGTAGCCCGGCACGCAAGGCACGCCGGCGGCCTGCATCCGGCGCTTGGCGCCGGCCTTGTGGCCCATCGCGGCGATGGCCTCGGCCGAAGGGCCGACAAACACCAGCCCGGCCTCGCGGCAGGCCCGCGCAAAGGCCGCGTTTTCGGCCAGGAATCCGTAGCCAGGGTGCACGGCGTCGGCACCGGCCTGGCGGGCGGCGGCGATCAGTGCCGGGATGTTCAGGTACGACTCCGCCGGCGGGGCGCCGCCGATGTAGACGGCTTCATCCGCTTCCAGCGCGTGGCGGGCTCGGGCGTCGGCGGCGGAGTAGACCGCTACCGTGCGGTAGCCCAGGCTGCGTGCGCTGCGCAGGATGCGCAGGGCGATCTCGCCGCGGTTGGCGATCAGCAGCTTGCTGAACGGCGTGCGCGCGGGTGTGGAGGTGCTCATGGCCGGGCCACCGAGAACTGCATGCGCTGGGGCTGACGGGCATCGCCTTCGCGGCAGACCGCCAGCACCAGGGCCAGGACGCTGCGCGTGTCGCGCGGATCGATCACGCCGTCGTCCAGCACCAGGGCGCTGGTGGTGAAGACGCTCATCTGGCGCTCGAAGCGCTGCACGATCTTCGCCTGCATGTCGGCCATCTGGGCCGGGTCGACGGCCACGCCGCGGCGCTGCGCGGCGGCCTCGCTGACGATGGCCATGGTGCGCGCTGCCTGCTCGCCGCCCATCACGGCGGTGCGGGCGTTGGGCCAGCTGAACGAGAAGCGCGGCGCGAAGCCGCGGCCGCACATGCCGTAGTTGCCGGCCCCGAACGAGGCCCCGCAATACAGCGTGACCTGCGGCACCGTGGCGTTGGTCACGGCCTGGATCATCTTCGAGCCGTGCTTGATCATGCCGGCTTCCTCGTGCGCCTTGCCCACCATGTAGCCGGTGGTGTTCTGCAGGTAGACGATGGGCGTGCGCGACTGACAGCAGGCCTGGATGAAGTGCGTGGCCTTGGTGGCGCCGGCGTTGTCGATGGGGCCGTTGTTGGTGACGATGCCCACGGCATGTCCCTCCAGCCGCATGTGCCCGCAGAGCGTGGCCGCGCCGTAGTCCGCACCGAACTCGAGGAACTCGGAATCGTCGTCAATGCGCGCGATGACCTCGCGCATGTCCACGGGCCGCTTCAGGTCCATCGGCATCAGGCCGAGCAGTTCCTCGGCATCGTGGCGCGGTGGCCTGGCCGCGCGCGGCGCCGCGGGCCCATGCGGCCAGTCGATCTGCGCCACGATCGCGCGGGCGATGCGGATGGCGTCACGGTCGTCTTCGGCCAGATAGTCGCCCAGGCCGGAGATGCGGCTGTGCATCTCGGCGCCGCCCAATTCTTCTTCGGTGGCGATCTCGCCGGTGGCCGCCTGCAGCAGGGGCGGGCCGGCCAGGAAGGCCCGCGAACGCCCGCGCACCATCACGATGTAGTCGGACAGGCCCGTCTGGTAGGCCCCGCCGGCCGTGGACGAGCCATGCGTGACCGTGACCACCGGCAGCCCGGCCGCCGACAGGCGCGCCAGGTTGCGGAACAGCGCGCCGCCGCGCACGAATTCTTCCACCCGGTAGGCCATGAGGTTGGCGCCCGCGCTTTCCACCAGCTGCACGTAGGGCAGCTTGTTTTCCAGCGCCAGCTCCTGCACGCGCAGTTGCTTGTCCAGGCCCATGGGCTGCAAGGCCCCGGCGTCGATGCCCGCATCGGACGCGCTGACCATGCAGCGCGTGCCGCTCACGGTGCCGATGCCTGCGATGACGCCGCCGCCGGGCACGCTCTTGTCCAGGTCGGGCGTGTCCAGGCCCAGTCCGGCCAGGGTGGACAGCTCGAGAAAGGGGGAGCCAGGATCCAGCAGCAGCGCCACGCGGTCGCGCGGCAGCATCTGCCCGCGTTTGTCGAAGCGCTCGCGCGAGGCAGCCGACTTCTGCACGGCACGCTGTTCGCACTGGCGCACGCGCTCGAGCAGGGCCAGCATGCCCGTGCGGTTGGCCTGGAAGACCTCGCTGGCGGCGGTGAGTCGGGGTTCGATGACGGCCATGGGTTGTGCAGGTTGGATGGCGGGCAGCTTAAGGTGGGCTCGCCCGCGGGTCTTGCGCCCATTGGCTGCCTCGGGCCGGACGCGGCGTGGCGCGGTGCTTGGCCAAAAGGGCCACCGGTTGGTAGGACAACTTGGTCTGGCGGAAGTTGGCCAGGCCCAGGTCCTGCTCGAAGTTGAGCCAGCGCAGCGTCGCATCGGCCTGCGCATGGTGCTGGAACATGTGTTGGTACAGACCCTTGAAGCGGTCGGCCGCCTTGGCGAAGCGCATCACCGCCACACCCGGGCGGATGCGTTCGGCCAGCACGAAACCCGCGGCCTCGCCATCCACGCGATGCAGCCAGCCGTCCAGCCCCAGGCGCCCGGCCAGCGCCAGGGCCTGCAGGCAAGGCCCGTCGTCGGTCTGGCCGGGCGCCTTGGCCTTGTCGGCCAGCCACGCGGAAAGCACCGTGGCGGCTTCTTCGGCCAGCGCTTCGGTGTACGGGACGGCCTGCACGGTGTGCGCTGCCAGCAACTGCTTGACCAGGTTGCGCTTTTTCTGCAGCAACTTGCCGCGGTAATCGCGGAAGCGGTCGGCGTCGTAGAGGTAGTCGGCATCGTCGCGGCTGCCACTGAGCTGCCAATGGGCCGGGTCCAGCCGGGCCGCCTGGGCATCGCCCAGCGGGCCGTAGGCGGCATGGCCTTGCAGCCGGTCGCGCACGGCGTCCAGCGGCGCCGCAGCCAGGTCGAACAGGGGCAGCAGCAGCCGCGCGCCATCGTAGGCATGGCCGCCGATGCACGGGTACGGCCCCGGCAGCCAGCGCCAGTCGTGGGCCTGGCGGAACAGCAGCAGGTTCGCGAACCAGGGGTCCGAAAGGGCAGCCTGGGGCGGTCCGTCGCCGGCCCAGCGCCCGGCCAGCAAGGGCGCCAGGGTGGCTTGCAGGGTCAATGCCAGGGGCTCGCCCTGCGCGGCGCCGGCAGCGGACCCGGCAGGCGACATCACGCGCCGGGGCTCTTGCGCGTGCCGGGCGCGG
>CAIJPE010000075.1 GCA_903822435.1 uncultured beta proteobacterium
CCACCGTGCTGCTCGCCCTTGAAGAACGAAGTCGGGTTTTGCGTCGGGGACTTGCTGTCGTGGGAACGGGACACGGCCATGGTGGACCTCGCGAATGTATGGGACTGCCTGAGAAAATCCATCTCTCACGGGAGCCACTCTCGCGGTGCATTCGCACCGTGTCAACAACAATTTACCCGGCGCAATCCTTAGCAATCCTTGGCAATCAACGCCTTGGCAAGGTGGTGATGTACTGCGCGCCTTGCGGGTTGGTTGCGTGGTGTACACCCTCGGGCAACCGGCCCTGCGCGGTGTCGCTGGCAACCGTCGCCACCACCCCCTCGAGAGCTTCGGCCACCACCCGGTACAGCCCCTGCTCGGGCTCGGCGGCCATCCGCCCGTTCGCACCTGGCGGGTAGCAATACCCCCCGCCCAGCGCCTGCAGCACGTTGCGCGCACCGCGATCGACCAGCAGCAAGCGCCTGCGGCGCACCTCGGTGCGGATCAGCGGGGACAGCCCACCCCGAGCCCCGCCAGTGTGCGGCCCGCGCAGCACCGGCACCTGCAGGCCCTGCAGAGCGCGCACCACCGGGTTGCGGTCGCGCTGGTCGTACAGCTCCGCCGGCACGCAGGCCTGCAGCCGCCGCCCGGGCCACGCCGCGCGCACCAGGCGCACGATGTCACGCACCCCGTCGAGCGGCGCCAGCGTGCTGGCCCAGTCCGCCAGCACAGACACCGGCTGCCCCTCGACCGACAGCAGCACCGCCCCCAGGGTGTCGCCTTGCGCCTGCAGGCCGAGCACCAGCTGAGCACTTTGCCCTGGCTCCAGGCTGTCAGCGATGTTGGCTTCGCCAAAGTCCTCGTACACCGGGACGCCCGCGAAAACCTTGAGCACGTAGGCCAGCGCGTTGAGCACGTCCTTCTTGCCGCTCGGGAAGTTCATCAGCTGCGAGACCAGCACCTGGTGCGCACTGCGCCCGCCCACCAACACCACGTCCCCCGCCTCGAAAAACGGCTGCAGCCCCGTGATAAATTCGTCCTTGTTGCGGTCCTGTGGGGCCTGCACCGGCCGCACCGCCAGCACCTTGCCGCGGCGCAGCTGCTCCGCGCGCAACGGCTGCAACAACCACTCGTCGAGGGAGTTCTTCTCGATCACCACCTCGGCCCCGTCGTGCCGCTCGCTCACCCGGAAACACCCGTCAACGATCTGGTCCGGCCGCCAAAACTCCCCGCCCGACTCGTGGACGTAGATCCGCGTGCCAAGCCGCGAGACCACCACCCGGCCCGTCTGGTCCGACCGCCGCACGTCCACCGTCCGTGCCGGGTCCATGATCACCTTGCGCGGCAGCCACCCGGCCGGCGCCACGTCGACAAACCGCAGCTGGTCCTCGGTGAACGGCTTGCCCTGCGTCTGCGCCGAAACCAGCATGAACTCCTGCAGGAACTCGCGCAGCGTGCCAGCCCGCGCGTACCGGTCCCGCTCCGCCCGGATCCACTCCATCGGGTACCGCTCCGGCCAGGTCGCGCGGGTCGCCGGATCATCGATGTCGCCATCGCAGATCGGGTAGCTGGCGTGCACAAACGTCGGATCGGCCTTCATGCGCTTGACCATGCAATCATCCGCAAGCGGCGTGCCCGTCACCCGAATTTTCCGCCGATCCTTGTCCAGCGCCGGCACCAGCTCCGTCCAAAACCGCCGCCAGTTCGCGTCCACCGTCGGCGTGTCCCGAACCATCGATTTGTTCTCCACGTCGTCCAGGTACGCCCGGTCAGGCCGCTTGCCCCGGTGCAAAAACCCGCGCAACTCCTGGTCCCACCCAGCCGCCTGCAACACCGTACCGTTTTTCAACTCGATCAAATTCTCGTTCCACGTCACACCCTTCGCCCGCCCGAACAACCGACCCAACGCAGCATTGCCCGAAATCTCGGCCTTGATGGCGTCCAGTCGCTGAATCGCTTTGGCGTAGGTCTCCCCGATCACCAGGGCGTAACCGAAGTTGCCAAACTCCGCCTCGAGCGTCAAGAACTCCTCGGCCAGCGTCGTCTTGCCCCCCTGGCGAAACGCCTCGATCAGGACGAACTCGTCCTCCGCCCGCCAGTGGTCCACGATCTCGACGTGCATGGCGGGAGACTGCTGCGGATGCCTGTGCGAAAAACACACGGCAGCGCCAAGGGCGCGGTCTTCGCTGATCTCTTTCAGCAAAATTTGCTCATTCACCGGCATGTTTTCACCTGCATTTTTTTACAAGGGGTTGATTTTATTGCGCAGTTCCGGAAAGGGGTGAGCGCGCGCTTGCGCTCCCGTCCCTCCCCCAGGGGGGCCCCGAGTTGCCGCGCGGCGCGCTTGGCCGGGCCCTGCGGGGGCGGGTACCGCCCTGATAGGGCGATGCAGGCCGTTGATTCCGTTGGGCTTTCTGGGAAGTATCGCCATCCTGTCGCCATCGGTGCCGGGCGGTGGTGGCCAGTGGCGGGCCGCGTGGACCTGCGGTCGGTCGGGCGCCAGGGGGCTTTGGCCAGCCCTTCCCCCTTCCGCCACCCTCCAAGCTGCATTTCACACGCGAGAGCAAAACCACCTGCAATCTGCAACAAATCCCCGGGCATCGAATGCAACAATGCAACTCCCCTAAAGGGGAGAGTTGCATTTGTTGCATCATCTCGACGCTTTGCAGCAGCAACTAAATTGCAACTGTTGCGCAAAGTTGCATCTGTTGCACAGCTACATGCAATTTTCTGCACGTTCATACGGCCCTCACAAACCCATTTTCGCGAGCAATAAACCCCGCTTCGACCATATCCTCGAGCGTCCTACTGGCGACCTGGTGGCGGGTATCCCGCTTTGTCGAATTGGCATCCAACGGGGTATCCGCGACCACGGAATCAATTAGCGCTTTCGCTGTAATGGGGGCTTCGTCGAGGTCAGTCAGTGTGGTGAGCAGGCGCAGGATCTGGCGCTGCTTGGCGCCCTTTGGCTGGCGCTTGGGCGGGGATTGGGACGCCTCCGCGATCACACAGCTGGTGATGTCGTCACCGTCATCATCCGTCCCCAGCTTCACCACCTGCAGCATGAAGGGCAGCTCTCCTTGGTCAGCGCCCTCCTTCAGCTTGGAGAGCTTGACGGCTCGGTAGTCGCCATCGCGCAGCACCTCGAGCTCGACATCGACGGCGGCCTTGAGGCCTGACCAGCCGCGCGCGCCGCGCTCCTTGTCTTTCCCGCTGTGGTGGATGAGCAGCACCATGGCGCCGGTGGCGCGCGCTAGGCGGGCGGC
Source organism: uncultured beta proteobacterium (assembly GCA_903822435.1). Classification (GTDB taxonomy): domain Bacteria; phylum Pseudomonadota; class Gammaproteobacteria; order Burkholderiales; family Burkholderiaceae_C; genus Rubrivivax. Next base: position 3,246 of record CAIJPE010000075.1, read on the forward strand.
GTGGCTGATGGCCAGCCCCATGTCCTCCGAGCTGTTCTCGTTCGCACCTGGTGTGACCTGGGCCAGCGTGTCGATCACAATCAGGTCCGCGCCACCGGCGTCCAGGATCTGCTTGGCGAGCATACGATCGTCATCCCGAAGCAGGTTCGGACGGTCGGTGATGGCGTGGAACGCAGCGCCAGTCAACGCCCCCCCATAGAACGTCTGGTAGGCGTTCAAGCGCTTGGACAGGCCCGTCACGCCCTCGGCACAGATGTAGACCACGCGCCCCTGGCGCACGCGGTGACCACGCCATTGCGCCCCCTGGGCGATGGCCAACATCATATCCAGTGCCACGAATGACTTGCCCGCAGCAGGCTCGCCGTACAGCACGCCCAGCTCGCCGCGGTCGAGCACGCCCTTAATGAAGTATTGCGGGGTGGGCAGCGCCAGCAAGTCCGTGATGGGGAGCAGCGAGAACTTGGGCCGGGTCGGCGGGGCCAGCTCCTCGAGGTTCTCGAAATCGTCGGCGGTGGCAATCCCCACCTTCGCCATCAGGCTGCGCACCGTCACAAGCTCCGTTGCGTCATGCCTGAACGAGCGGTAGTGCTGCTCAAGGTCGGATATGCCCCTGTACTTCGAACTGGTGGCGCTCCACGTGTCCCACAGCTCCAGCCCGGCCGTGCCGCCGCGCGTCTCGTGGTGCAGGGCCATGCCGATCTCCACCCAATCGGCATACCCAAGATCGGCGTCGAACTGGGACAGCAGCACCTTGAGCTCTTTAACCGAGATGCCTACCGGCTCCTTGCTCTCCACCGATGGAGGTGCGGCCCGCGCAGCTTCCGCGACAGCCAAGGCCAGCAACTCGGGCGGCGCCTCCGGCAGCGCCGACAGATCGGCGGCCATGCCCAGATCCCACAAGTAGGGCCGGTTGGTCTCGGGGTGGATGGACGGTGGCAGCACGTCCTGCATGGAGAGGCCGCCGCGCGTAGCACAGCGGAACTCAAGCCCGTGGTCCTTGAGCTGGGTCGTGACCAGCAAGGGATGGCCGTCGGGCAGGCGGTACAGCAGCTTGCAGCGGCCGGCACGGCCGGAGGAGATCATGACCGCATCCGCGGCATCGAGCAGCCCCTGCAGGTCGATGTCATGAGTGGCCAAGTACAACTTTGCCCGCATAAAATTGTCGACGTCGAGCGCCCAGGTTCGCGACCAGGCGTGACACAAGCCGACACCGGCGGTGATCCGGCGCACCTGGTGAAGATCGGTGATTGCCTGATCGCGCTTGTTCCACCCATACGTGCGCGGCCCCTTGGTCCCTTTGGGCACCGGCGTGAGCGCCCAGCCCAGCGACAAGTACTTCGCCACCAGCGCTGCGGTGGGGTCGAGATCCTCCGGCGCGCGGCTCACGCCCTGCGATTCCCTGCGATGCCATCACCAATCCCCGTCAGGCCCTCGGCCTGCAAGAGACGGTGGAGCACACTGGCCTCACTGATCTTCTGGAGTGCCCACTCATGGACGAGCTCTCGCACAATCTCCGACCGGTCGCGGCCAGTCACACGGGACACCGCCTCGAGGGCCGCATCCGCCTCGGGTGTGATCTTGCCCCGGAAGTCCTTCAGCTCGATCGCCATTGGTCAGGCCTCCTGTTGCGTGAGCGGGCCGTACACGTCCGGACGCAAGGCTTGCAGCGACAGACGCGGCTCGAGCGCCACCAGGCGGCGGCACAGCTCGGGGGAGGGCTGGCGGTGGCCACCAGCGATCTGGTGCATGTAGCTCGGGCGAGTGCCCGCCTGGACGCCCAAGCTCTCGACGGCGTTCCAGCCGATCTCGTGGGCAAGACTGCGGATGTTCATAAAATCCCTTCTCGCAAATACGCTAGGTGCGAATATGCTACACCAAAAATATTGGCTGTCAGTGTATTTGCAGTTAGCGAAGGGGGGAGTACACATGCTTGCATGGAAACACATGCAGACAAGAAGCGCGCTTACCTTGAGTGGTGCATCGCTCAGGCCGGTGGCGTGGGTAAGCTGGCCGACATACTCGGCGTCAACCAGCCATACCTGTCGACGCTGCGCCGTGGGCGCGAGCAGGAGAACAGCAAGGGCGAGAAGAAAGCGCGCAGCATCGGGCGCGAGCTACTTGAGAAACTTGAGGGGCACTTCGGCCCCATGCCGGCAGACGGCGTAGATATGGTGCTCCGGGCCCTGGACCCACAGGGGCGCTCCGAGATCCTCACCCTGTTGGAGATGAAAATCCGCAACATGCCGTACGGCAATGGCCAGGCGGCCTCGTACATGCGTATGATCGAGGCGTTCCGCGAGGACATGGCGAAAAGGAAGTGAGCGACTGGCCTATCTGGATTGGACTGGCTGCAGTTTTTTACGCCATCACACGGCTAGAATCTGTGCTTTCTGACATAAGGGCTGAGTTGCGGAAGCGCGGCACAAAGTAGCGTAAGAACAGCGGTTTGCGAATAAAAAGCCACCTTCGGGTGGCTTTTTTACGTCCGAATGTTTGGCTACGTGCAAATTTTTGCTTGACTGAAAATTGGCAAGATGCGAATATTTCCTCTCTCACACGGGGGACGCCATGCTAATCGAGCACTTCACCACAGCCCTTGCAGCACAAACCGCAGTGCTCTTGCATGCCGCCGCAGGACGGCGCGCCTACGTGATGCCGTTGAACAGCAACACCTACGAAGTGCGCAGCTGGTGATGGCCCGCTTGGTGCGCACTGTCCTCGATGCGGATGGGCGGATGAAGGCGCAGATCCTGCAGATCGACAACGCTGCGCTTCCGTACGTTGTGCAGCTTTTTGTCGGCGGCGAGATCGTCGACGACGCCGGTGCGGCAGGCCGCACGGTCTTCGACGCTCTTATTGGCGCGGAGCACCTGTTCGAGATCCACCGCGCCGCCGAGGAGGCGGGCGTGGCCGCCCAGATGGTGATCCGCAACGCTCAACTCCGGAGCCTTCAATGAACGAACCCCCCTTCATCGTCCAGCTCGGCATCACCCTGCTTTTCGTGGTGTGCACCGTGCTGGTGCTTTTCTTCGCCGCCGCTGTGTCGGCATAACCAGGAGTTACCCATGACCATCGAAGCTGCACTGGCGGAGAACACCGCCGCTGTCAAAACACTCGCCGAACTGATGTCACGCATGCTGGCCAGCGGCACGCCGCTGGCGGAAACGAAAACCGCCGAAAAGCCGGCTCCCGTTGTGGAGACCCAGAAACCCGCTCCCGTTGTGGAGACCGCGACGGACGCCCCGGCCCAAGGCGGCGAGGTTGTGACTTTTGATATGGTGCGCAAGGCCGTGCTGGAATTGGTGAAGGTGCGTGACAAGGCAGTCGCCGCCGAAGTGTTGTCCAAGTTCAATGTGGCCAAGGCCAGTGAGCTGACGGAGGACCAGTGGGCCGACGCTTACTTCATGCTGAACGAGGCGTCGGTATGAGCCACAGCAGATTCTCCCCGTCGGGGGCGCACCGCTGGATGCCGTGTCCCGGCTCGGCAATCCTTGAGCAGGGCATTCAGGACACGTCGAGCGAGTACGCCAACGAGGGCACTAAAGCCCACGAACTGGCCGCCGCGTGGCTTAACGGGGAAGTAGAAAGCGACGACGCGCTGAACAACGAGATGGGCCGCCACATTGTTGGCTACGGCCGGCGGGTGTACGACCTCGTGGAGTCCGATCCGACCGTGCAGGGCGAGCTGCTGGTCGAGCAGAAGCTCGACTTCAGCGAGTGGATCAACGTCGCTCCCGAGGAGGGCTTCGGCACGGCGGACGCCGTGATCCTGCTCTTGGACGAGATCATTCTGATCGACTTCAAGTACGGCATGGGCGTGAAAATCGACGCCGAGGACAACCCGCAGATGTTGCTGTACGCGCTCGGGGCGCTCGCGAGCTTTGAGCAGATGGGCATCTTCAAGCGCGTGCGAATGATCATCGACCAACCACGTCTCGGCCACGTCTCTGAAGCAGTGGCGACCGTCGAGCAACTCAAGGAGTTCGCCGCCAGGGTGCTCGCCAGTGTCCAGCTGATCCAAGCCGCCAAAAATATGGACGCCGACAGTCTTGAGGCGAACGGCTACCTGAACCCGGGCGAGGACCAGTGCCGCTGGTGCAAGGCCAGAGCTTCGTGCCCGGCGCTGTCGGCCAGCGTCTCACAGGCCACCGGCGTCGATTTTGACGATCTGACCAGCAGCGCCGACGAGCCGAAAAATGTGAGCTCGGAATGGCTGGGCCGCGCGATGGCCGCGATCCCGATGGTCGAGGACTGGTGCAAAGCCATCCGGGCCGAGGTGGAGGGCCGCCTGCTCGCCGGCAAGCCGGTGGACGGATGGAAACTGGTCGAGGGCAAGCGCGGCTCGCGCCGCTGGTCCGATGAGCAGAAAGCCGAGGAGCTGTTCAAGGCGTTCCGCTGGAAGAAGGAAGAGATTTTCGACATGAAGCTGATCTCTCCCACCACCGCCGAGAAGCGCCTGGCGGAAAACCCGAAGCAGTGGGAGCGCGCCCAAGCTTTGATCACCCAGGCGGAGGGCCGCCCTTCCGTCGCCCCGCAGTCCGACAAGCGGCCGGCCATCAGCATGGCCACCGTGGCGGACGATTTTGAAACCCTGGTCTAGGAGACCCGCATGAAACTGAAACTGAAAAAAGTCCGGCTTGCGTTCCCGCAGCTTTGGGAAGCGAAGACCGTCAACGGCGAAGGCAAGCCGGCCTTCTCGGCTGCGCTGCTGATTGATCCGATGGACCCGCAGATCGCCGAGATCAACAAGGCGATCACCGCGACCGCCGGTGCCACTTGGGGCCAGAAGGCCGAAGCTATCCTCAAGCAGATGCGCGCCGCCGACAAGGTTTGCCTGCACGACGGTGACCTCAAGTCGACGTATGACGGCTTTGCCGGCATGTTCTACATCAGCGCCCGCAGCTACACCCGTCCGTCGGTGTTCGACCGCGACAAGACCCCGCTGCTGGAGGCCGACGGCAAGCCCTACGCCGGGTGTTACGTCAACGCTGTGCTTGAGCTGTGGGCGCAGGACAACAACTACGGCAAGCGCATCAATGCTTCGCTGTCGGGCATCCAGTTCGACAGCGACGGCGACAGCTTCACCGGAGGCGGCAGCGCTTCCGAGGAGGAATTTGACGACCTGACCACTACCACAGAAGAGGACCTCATTTAATGGACGCGAATCAGCACCTGCAGAACGATCTCCCCCCGGCGGCCGGGGACACCCCCGCCACCGACACTCCGGCTCATCTGACCAGTGCGGGCACCGCGACGATTGCAGAGGATCTGGGCGCCGCCGATGTGGTGGCCCAAACCGCCGACGAGCAAACCGTTGTGACGGACACCGCCGCCCAGCTGTAAGGCCTTTCCCACCTGGCGCAATTCTCCTCCTCCTGGCGCCAGGTGGTTTTCCAGGGCTGATGAGGCCCTGGCTTTTTCTGAGACCCAAATGACAACGCTCTGGCTTGACCTTGAAACGTACAACGGCACCACGCCGATCAGCGCGGGAACGCACCGCTACGCTGAGGACGCCGAGATCCTGCTGATGGCCTATGCGATCGACGATGGCCCGGTGCAGGTGGTCGACATGACCGCAGGCGCCAAAGCCCCACGCGAGCTGCAGGCGGCGCTGGCTGACCCCAAGGTGAAGATCTGGGCGCACAACTCCCATTTCGACCGCACCATTCTGAAGCGCGCGCTCCCTGAATTGGTGGGGGACCCCTCCCGCTGGCGCGACACCATGGTGCAGGCGCTGGCCCATGGTCTGCCCGGCAGCCTGTCAGAGCTGTGCGACATCCTGCGCATCCCGCAGGACAAGGCCAAGGACAAGGAAGCGCGCGGCCTCATGCTGACGTTCAGCAAGCCCGATTTCAAGGGCCGCCGATTCACCAGCCTGACCAATCCCCACGAGTGGGCGAAATTCCTCAATTACGCGCGGCTTGACGTCGAAGCCATGCGCGCGGTGCATAAGGCCTTGCCGCGCTGGAACTACGCCGGCGCCGAGCTGGAGCTGTGGCACCTCGATCAGCGCATCAATGACCGCGGCGTGCAGATCGATGTGCACCTGGTCGAGGCCTGCGTCGAGGCGGTGGGAGCCGCCCAAGCAGGACTGGCCCTGCGCACAGCGGAGATTACCAACGGCAGCGTGCAGGCGGCCACTCAGCGCGATGCGCTGTTGGCTTACGCGCTGCAGGAATACGGTGTTGGCCTGCCGGACCTGACCGCCAGCACCATCGAACGTCGGCTGCAAGATCCGGGACTGGATGAGGGCTTGCGCGAGCTGCTGCGCATCCGGCAGCAGGCGGCCACCAGCAGCACCGCGAAATACACGGCGCTTGCGCTATCGGTCAGCGCTGACGGCCGGCTGCGCGGCACTCTGCAGTTTTGCGGTGCCTCGCGCACCGGGCGCTGGTCCGGCCGCTTGTTCCAGCCGCAGAACCTGCCCCGCCCGAGCCTCCCTCAGGGGGAGATCGTCATGGGCATCCAAGCGCTGCTAGCCGGCGGCGCAGAGCTCATATTCGACGACATTATGGAGCTGGCCAGCAGCGCCCTCCGTGGGGCCATCATCGCGCCGCACGGCCGCAAGTTGGTGGTGGCCGACCTATCCAACATCGAGGGCCGGGTTGCGGCTTGGTTGGCGGGCGAGTGGTGGAAGCTGGAAGCGTTTGAGGATTTTGACGAGGGCATCGGCCCGGACTTGTACAAGTTGGCATACGCCAAGTCGTTCGGCATCGACCCGGCCGACGTCGACAAGGCGCAGCGCCAGGTGGGAAAAGTCCAGGAACTCGCGCTGCAGTACGAGGGCGGTGCCGGCGCGTTTGTCACGTTCGCGGCGGCCTACGGCGTCCGACTGGACGACCTGGCGGAGCTGGTGGCCGTCAGCGCGCCGGTCAACGTGGTCGAGGATGCGCGCGGGCTGTACGACTGGATGCAAGGCGAGAAGCGGAACACGTACGGGCTTGCGCGCGAGACGTTCGCCGCGTGTGACACGCTGAAAAGGCTGTGGCGCCAGGCGCACCCGGCCATCGTCCAGTGCTGGGCGAGTTTGATGGAAGCCGCCGTCAAGGCGGTTGACCAGGCCGGTGCGCGGCACCAGGCGGGCCGGGTGGCCTTCTTGCGTGACGGGAACTGGCTGCGCTGCATCTTGCCGTCTGGCCGCTCAATCTGCTACCCGAGCCCCCGCATGATCGACGGCAAGCTCACGTACATGGGCATCGACCAGTACACCAAGAAGTGGCAGCGGATCGATACCTACGGCGGGAAGCTGTTCGAGAACATTTGTCAGGCCGTAGCCCGTGACGTGCTGGCATCTGCCATGCAGTCGGTGGAGGAGGCCGGTTACGCGATTGTGTTGAGCGTGCATGACGAGCTGATCACGGAGACGCCCGACGCAGAGAAGTACAGCGACGACCACCTGGCGGCGCTGATGTCTTTCACCCCCGTCTGGGCACCGGGCCTGCCGTTGGCCGCTGCCGGGTTCCAGACCTATCGGTACAGGAAGGAGTGAGCCGTGCCATACGCAGATAAGGAGAAGGAACGCGCCCGGAGGGCCGCTTACTACGCCGCAAACCCAGAAAAGCTCCGCGCCCGGCAGGCCGCCTACCGCGCCGCGAACAAGGAAAAGGTGCGCGCCCGAATGGCCGCCTACCGCGCCGCGAACCGGGAAAAACTGCTCGCCCAAATGGCCGCCTACCGCGCCGCAAACCTAGAAAAGGTGCGCGCCCAGCAGGCTGCTTACTACGCCGCAAACCCAGAAAAGGTGCTCGCCAAGAAAGCCGCTTACTACGCCGCAAACCCAGAAAAGCTCCGCGCCCGGCAGG
>CAIJPE010000076.1 GCA_903822435.1 uncultured beta proteobacterium
ACGCCGGGGCCATCATCACGCCCGACACGCTGGCCCGCGCGCAGGCCCTGGGGCTGAAGGCCTCGGACTACCTGGACCGCAACGACGCGTACAACTACTTCAAGCCGCTGGGCGATCTGGTGACGCCCGGGCCGACCTACACCAACGTGAACGACTTCCGGGCCATGCTGGTGGTCTGAGGTGACCGGCGAGGGCGGGCCGGACGGCCCCGACGGCCCAGGGCTGGCAGGAACCCTGACAAGGTCTTTGCCCCACCCCCCGAGGATGCAGGATTGCACTCTGGGTGCGAGCTGTGCAATATCCGTACGAGGGGGAATGCGCAGCGCATTCCACTCAGGTTGCACTCGCCGGCATTGCGCAGTCTGCGCCGTGATGATTTCAAACCCCCGCACGGCGCCGATCGGCCCTGGCAAAGACTCGATTGAGGAACCCATGTTCAAGACTTCTTTCTCCGCGGGTGTGATCCTGGTCAGTGGCTTGGTGGGCCTGTCGCCGGCTCAGGCGAGCACCTTCGCCATCTACGACCCGATTGCGGGAGCCACCAACATCTCGCTCACGGGCTTGACACTGTCTGCCTCGTCTGGCGTCAACTTTCAATACGAAGTGCCGGCGTTGATGGGCCTGGGTGTCTTGAGTTCAACCATGACCCTGAGCGCCACCGAGACCGGAGCGGTGGCCTTCGGCCCGATCGCCCTCGGGTCCTTCGACGGCACCTTCGCCATCACTTACGCTGGTCCGACGGTGACCGCCGGCGGAGTCACCGTCACCACCGGCCAAACCCTGCTGGACGGATCGTTCCTGGGCTCCGTCTTCAGCGGCTACGGCTCGACCGGATCGCTGCAGGACAGCGTCGCCGCGGGCGGTCTCGTTACCTTCAACAACAACGCCTTGCTCACCTTTTCCCCCATAGCCGACCAGGGCCTGTCGCTGAGCCTGACCGGCATCAATCCCGTGGTGACCGTGAGCGCCGGCAAGCTCTCCCCATTCGATGCCGTGTCCCAGGGTCAGTTCACTGCGAGCGTGACGGCGGTGCCCGAGCCTGGGCGCTGGGCACTCATGCTGGTCGGGGCAGGCGTCATTGGGGGCGTGGCTCGGCGCCGCGGGACGGCAACCGCCTCGATGGCCTGAGCGGCGCTCCACGGGCGTGCGTCAGCGAGCATCCGGCTGGGCTGCTCGCGGCGGGCTGGCGAACATCGGCATCGTTCGATCGCTGACCCTGAACGGCACTGTGAGCCGCTTCACCTAAGGTCGTCCAGGGGTGCCTCGTTCGGCGGCAACCCCGCGGCCCGCAAGGTTGCCACGCACAGGGTCTTCACGCCCGCCGAGGTGGGACGGCGGACCCTCATCGATGGCGCAGTGGTAGACCCCTGCCCGTGGATCCGGACGCGGTGGTCGACAGCCCACGTCCAGCCGCTTCAGCGGGCTTCGGCTTCGGCTTCGGCTTCGAGCTCGTGCTGCGTCTGCCGGGCGGCCGGCAGCCAGGCCGGCTCGACAGCCTGGGCGCGCTCGACGGCACGGCGGGCGGCCTCGAGGGCACCGGCCCGGTCGCCCAGGCCCTGCCGCGTCAGCGCGAGGTTGTTCCAGGCCACGGCACTGTCGTGGCGCCGCGCCGCGGCCTCGAAGACCGCGGCCGCGGCTGCGGCATCGCCCGCCGCGAAGAGCGCGTTGCCCAGGCCCAGCGCGGCCAGCAGGTTGTCGGGCCAGCGGGTGGTCACCGCTCGCCAGGCCGGCACCAGCGCTGCGGGGGCGGCAACGCGGCCGAAGCCCAGGGCCCCATCGACCGCCTCTTTTTCGTGAGCAGTGGCCGGCAGGCGGCCCGGCGGCAGCACGGCCAGCGCCCAACGGCCGCTGCGCGCCCAGAGGTGTTCGAAGGTGCGCAGGCTCAGGACCTCTCGCTCGAGCGTGCCGCTGCGGAACACGAGTTCGCGCGCCGGCAGGTCGTAGCCCACCAGGACAGCGTAGTGCCACAGCGGCGCAAAGCCCAGGCCGCGGTTCTCCAGCACGACCACGGCATGACCCGCCACCACCTCGCGCAGCAGCGCCTCGAGCTCGCCCGGCAGCACCGTGGCCACCCCGCCCTGCCGGCGTGCGGCCCCCAGCATCTCCAGCTGCAGGCTGCCTTCGCGGGCAGGCAGGAACACGGCATCGGCCAGCCGATCGAGGTCGGCGGGCAGGCCGGCGTCGGCCAGCACCGTGGCCAGCGCCGCAGGGCCGCAGTGGTAGGGGGTCTGCGGGAAGAACGGGACCTCGACACGCTCGAACCGCGGCGGCAAGCCGGCCGGCGGGGCCGCGACGATGGCGGCCGTCTGCGGCGGGTCGGCCAGCAGCGCGCAGGCGGGCAGGCCGGCTGCGCAGGCGGCCGCGGCCAGCATCGCTGCCGCCCGCCGCAAGGCGCTCAGCGCACGGCGCGTGTGAACGGGAAGACCTTGGTCAGGCCCAGGATGTCGGTCACCAGGAGGATGACGAAGACGGTGAACAGCACGCCGACGATGTCGGCTCCGGCCGGTGCCTGGTCGATCTGCGCCATCAGCTGCGTGGCCTCGGCATCGGTCAGCGCATTGACACGCGAACGCACATCATCGGCGGAGACGCCGCGCGCCTGCAGCGCGGCCACCAGGTCGGCCCGGTCGAGCGCGCCCAGCAGCCTTGTGCGGCTGTCCGAAGGCGCCATGGCCTCAGCGACCTGTTCGGTGCCGATGAGGCTGGACGGGGCGGCGTGGACCAGCCCGCTGAAGACGATGGACGTGCCCAGCAGGATGGCGGTGATGCGGCGGAACAGGCTCATGCCGGACTCCAATGTGGTTGGGGGAAGCAGCATGCTAATGCCTGGGGATCATCAGCGGATGGGCGAAAGGCCGGCCCATCCGGCTCATCTCGAGCCGCAGATTGCCGCGGCCAGGCAACCGGTGGCTGGTGCGACGCAGGCCCGGTTGCAGAAGCCGGGTTCCGGCGCGCAGTGGCCCGCCTGGTATTGCTTGATCAGGCGGTCCAGCTCCTGGGTGCGGGCGGGGTTCACTGCCACCTTGCAACGGCAGGGGTCGTCGAGGGCCGCCGGCCGGGTGGCGGCACAGGCGCCGGCTGCGCCGAGCTGGCAGGCCTGCGCAGGCGGCAGGGCATCTCGGTAGGCACGGCCCAGCGTGGCGCAGTCGTTGGCCTGGCCGTGTGCCGAAGCCACGACAGCCAGCCAGCCGAGCAGGACCGAGCGGGCCGCCGCACGGCGCTTGATGGGCGGCATCCGCAAGGAGGCAGCCGGCATCACAGGCCGGCCGCCAGGCTCATCAGAAGTTGGTGATGCACGCCTGCTTGCTGTTGGACCATTCCTTCTGCACCGTGTAGGCCACGCCACCCACCGTGACGGTCCCCTGCTGCGCATTGCAGATGTCGCCGATCTCGCCGTAGGTCTTGTTGTACCAGCCCAGCGGTGAGGCATAGGTGGTGGCGACGCCCACGGCGGGGTCGGTGACCGCCTCGATCAATTCGTGCGAAGCGACGGACGTCCAGTTGTTAAAGGGCGTGCTGGTGCCACACCCCGCGTCGCAGCCGGAGCCCGTCGAGTTGTCGGGATGCACCCCGTAGAAGATGTAGCTCGAACCGTTCTTGATCGTGCCGTGGTAAGCGCAGAAACCGCCCGATTGGCAGGAGTAGGACGTGCCCTGCTGAATTTTCTTGCCCTTGGGAAAGTACATCGCGTAGTAGGTGTTCGCCGTCGCCGCGGGCAGCACGCCCAATCCGATCTGGCGCTGGATCTCGGCCTGGATCTGCGCATCGGTGATGGTGCTGCCGTTGTTGGCCGCGCTGGGCGTGATGGACTTGTCGCCTGCGAACGAGCCGTAGCCGATGGTCTGCGTGGACGTGTGGTAGTCCGTGTTCAGCCAGCTGAAATAGGGACTGCCGACGACGGCGCCGTAGAAAGCCGACATCGTCCCGGCGCCCGTGCCCGACACATAGGGCTGATAGGTACCCGCCCCATAGTTCACCTTCACGACATTGACGTTGGCAATCACCGGACCGCCGTAATACGTCAGCGTCCTGCTGCTGGCCCGCGCGAACGGGGCGGGGCTGCTGGCCGTTGCGGGGTCGCGCCAGGGCAGCACGTGCGGATTGCCCGCGCCGCGGAAATCATGCGCGCCTTGCGCGGCGACGGCGGCCGGGGCGCCCGTGCTGACCGCATCGGCCACCTGGGCATGGGATGTCATCGAAAGGCCAGCCGCCAGCACCATGCCGGCAAGAGCCGATGACTTGCGGTTTCCAAAGGCTTGAACCATGCACAGACTCCTGGAGGTGATGTCGAGACGAAGAATGGAAGGATGACCCTGTCAAAAGGGCCCGGACCGCTTCATCCGTGGCCGCGGCCCCGGCATCCTCCATGACAGGATAGCGTCACCCGTGCCGATTGACCATCGGCCCGATCGCGATATCAGCCAGCCAATTCGGCCGCCTTCGGAAGCCGGCGAGCCTGGAGATACACATCGCAATCCTCCACGGCCAGGGGCTTGCTGAAGTGGTACCCCTGCACCACGTCGCAATCCAGCCGGCGCAGGAATTCCAGCTGCGCCGCGTTTTCCACGCCTTCTGCCACCACGCCCAGGCCCAGGCTGTGCGCCAGCTGGATGGTGGCCCGGCAGATGGCCGCGTCGTTGGCATCGTGCTCCAGGTCCATGACGAACGACCGGTCGAGCTTCAGGCAGTTCAGCGGCAGTTGCTTCAGGTAGGCCAGCGACGAGTGGCCCGTGCCGAAATCGTCGATGGCCAGCGAGACACCCAGGCCGCGCAGTTGCCGCAGCATGTCGGCCGTGCGCGCGGGGTCGCGCATGGCCACGCTCTCGGTGATCTCCAGCTCCAGCGCTGCGCCAGGCAGGCCGTGGCGCTGAAGTCCCTGGGCCACCAGCGCCACGAAACCGTCGGTGCGCAACTGCTGCGCCGAGAGGTTCACGGCTACCCGCAGGTGTTCATGGCCCGCGGCACGCCAGCGGACCACCTGGGCCAGGGCCTGGCCCAGCACCCACGCGCCGATGGCCTCGATCTGGCCGGTGTCCTCGGCCACGGGGATGAACTTCAAGGGCGGCACGGGGCCCAGCTGCGGGTGGCGCCAGCGCAGCAGCGCCTCGAAGGCCACCGTGAGGCCGCTGGCCACGTCCACCTGCGGCTGGTAGTGCAGGCTCAGCTCGTCGCGCTCGATGGCCGTGCGCAGCCCGCCTTCCAGTGCCAGCCGCTCGGCGGTGGCCTCGTTCATGGCGGCGGTGAAGAACTGGAAGTTGTTGCGGCCTGCCGATTTGGCGTGGTACATGGCCAGGTCGGCGTTCTTCAGCAGGGTGTCGGGGTCATCGCCGTCCTGCGGAAAGACCCCGATGCCGATGCTTGGCGTGGAGTGCATCTCATGGCCATCCACCAGGTACGAGCCGCCCAGCACCCGCACGACCTCGCTGGCGACCGCAGCCGCCGTGCGCAAGGCCGACGTCCCGGTGTCGGCCAGCACCAGCACGAATTCATCGCCGCCCAGCCGGGCCACGATGTCGCTGTCGCGCACCAGGGTGCACAGGCGCCGGCCCACCTCCAGCAGCAGGCCATCGCCCACATGGTGCCCGAAGGTGTCGTTCACGTTCTTGAACCGGTCCATGTCGATGAACAGCAGCGCCAGCTCGTTGCCCTCGCGGCGGGCCCGGGCCATGGCCTGCTCCAGCCGACCCATCAGCAGCACCCGGTTGGGCAACTGGGTCAGCACGTCGTGCTGTGCCAGGTGCAGGATCCTCTCCTCGGCCCGCTTCTGGTCGCTCATGTCGATGGAGCTTGTGATGTAGCGAACTATGGCGCCGGTGTCGTCGCGCACGGCCGAGACCGAAAGCCAGGCCGGGATCTCGTGACCGTCCTTCAGCCGGTGGCACACCTCGCCGCGCCACCGCCCCGTGGCCTGCAAGGCCGACCACATGGCCTCCAGCGTCTCCGGTGACGTGCGCCGGGCCAGCAGGAAGCGCGGGTTGCGGCCGATGACATCCTGGGCGGGGTAGCCGGTCAGCCGCTCGAAGGCCGGATTGACCTCGATGATCCGGTTCTGGCCGTCGGACATCACGATGGGCTCGCCGGTGTGCTCGAAGACGTTGGCCAGCAGTTCGATGCGGGCCCTGGCCTTGCGGTTCAGCGCGAGCGTGCGGGCCAGGAAGGCCAGGCCCGCGATGTACAGGGCCACGCTGGCGGCCGACGCGCCGACCACGATCTGCAACTCCCGGCGCCAGTCGGCCATGTAGTCGCGCGTGCTGACACCCACCACCACCTCCATCGGCACGAAGGCCAGGCGGCGGAAGCTGGTGGTGCGCTCCACCGGGTCCAGCCCGGCCTTGAGATCCAGGGTGCCGTGCAAGGCGCCCGACTGGCGCAGCCGCAGCAGGTCCGCAGACTCGATGGGCGAACCCACCGCCAGCCCGGCACCGCCGCGTGCCGCGGGCCACTGGGCGATCAGGCCGAGGTTCTCGTCGCGCAGGGCCACCATGCCGCGCGGGCCGACGTCGATCGCCTGCAGCTGGCCTTGGAAGTAGGTCAGCGGCAGGGCGGCCGAGACGGCCCCCGCAAAGCGGCCCCGTGCATCGTGGTAGTGTCGGCTGAACGAGACGATCCAGCCACCACCCAGCTTGCTGCGCAAGGGCTGGCTGGTATAAAGATCGGACGCCGGATTGTCGCGCTGGGCCTGGAACCATTTGCGGTCGGCCACGCTGATCCCGTCCTTCGACGAGATGCCGGGGCCCAGGATGATCAGGCCCTGGTCGTCGGTGATGCGGATGCCGTTGAGCTCAGGCCTCCGCTCGGTCTGCCGCTCGAGGTAGACCTTGGCCACGGCCAGGTCGAGCGGACCCCGCGCCAGCTGGGCTTCCAGATGGTCGGCCACCGAGACCAGCGCCACGTCGATCTTCTCGATGTCGGCCGTCACGCTGCGCTCCAGCGCAGCCGCCAGGTTCTGCGTCAGGGCTTCGGCGCGCTGTTCGAACTGGCGGTGGCTGGCCGAGAGCGTGTAGCTGGCCAGCAAGCCCAGCGCCAGCACCGGCACGATGGCGGAGAGAAAGAAGCCCAGCCGCACCCGCACGGCCGAGTGCGGCGCAGCCACCCGGGTGGTCGCAGACTGTGCAGGCTTCGATGGCGACATGATGGGGTTCCATGCGGTCCATCTGCCATGTGGCGGATGGACGAACCAGGGCGGTGGGCCCGTAGACGCCGTGCCCCAGAAACCTTATCGGCCCATGCCTCCGATTCTGAACCCGGGCCGCCCACCGCCGGCCCGGGGAAGCCGGCCTATTTGGGGAAACGCTCGAGCTTCTTGCCGTCCTTGGGCATCTCGTACTGCGACATGTTGAGCTGCATGGCCAGCAAGGTGTAGTAGGCATTCACGCCGGTGAGGTCGACCACGCCCTGTTTGCCGAAGCGCTTCTCGGCGCGCGCGTAGGTGGCGTCGGAAACGCGCTTGTTGCGGTGCAGTTCGGTGGAGAAGTCGTAGACGGTCTCTTCGTCCTCGGTCATGCCCACGGGGCGGCGGCCGTCGGCGATGGCATCGGCCACCGCCGGCTTGATGCCCTGCTTGAGCGCGATGGGGTAGTGCACGTACCACTCGTAGTCCTGCGTCCACTCGCGGGCCGTGACCAGGATGACGAGCTCGCTCAGGGTGGTGCCGATGGCCGACTTGTAGCGCAGGTAGTCGCCCATGGCGCGCGCCTGGCTCATGACCTGCGGGCTGTGCATGAGAGGCTCGAAGGGGCCGAAGACGGGCGTCTTGCGAGCGGCCTCGAATTCGGCGGCGGCCTGCTTCTGCTCGGCCGTGTAGTTGGCCGGCGGGATGGTGGGCAGCCGCTGCTGGGCAGCGGCCGAGAGCGCCACGAACGCCAGCGGCAGGGCCAGGGTGCGGGGCAGCGAACGGAAAACTTGAGACATGGAATCACTCCTTCTGGGCAACCGGCAACGCTAACCCAGCCCGGCCCTCGACGGCAGCGGGCCAACCCGAGCGCGGGCCGACGAGGCTGCAGGCCGCAAGCGCTACGATGGCCGGGCCTTGAACCCGCCTGCCGTGCCCTCAGCCACCCGCCGCCGCCCGCGCGGGCGCATGGCCGTGGCTAAGGCAACATCGCTTTCCTGGGTGCTTGCCGGGGCCTTGCAGGCCTGCGGGGGTGGTGGGGGTGGCGCCACGCCAGCACTGGAGGTGCCGGCCAGCACCTTGTCCGCCGCGGGCCTGGCGGTGCTCATCGCGCAGGGCGATCCCACCAGCGAGGCCATCGGGCGCGCTTATCAGCAGGCCCGCGGCATTCCGGAATCGAACATGATCCGCGTGGCCGTGCCGGCCGGCAGCGACAGCATCTCGGACACGGACTTCACGGCCCTGAAGACAGCCATCGACAGCCAGTTGCCCGCCACTGTGCAGGCCACGCTGGTGACCTGGAGCCAGCCTTCGCGGGTGGTGGGGTCGTGCGCGATGGGCATCACCAGTGCGCTGGCCTTGGGGTGGGACGCCGGCTACTGCGGCCTTTGCGTGAGCACGCGGGCATCGGCCTATTTCGACAGCGACAGCCGCAACCCATGGACCGACCTGCGGCTGCGCCCGTCGATGATGCTGGGCGCCGCCACGCTGGCCGAGGCCCAGAACCTGATCGCCCGCGGCCTGGCGGCGGACGGCTCGCTGGCGGGCGGCGGGCTGGCCGCACAGGGCTGGTTCGCGCGCACCAGCGACGCCAGCCGCAGTGCGCGCTGGCCCGACCTGCAGGCCGCCGCGGCCACCCCGGTGCCGGGCGTGGCATTGCATTACCTGGACAACCAGGGCGGCACGGCATCGGACGTGGTCACCGCCCAGTCCAACCTGATGTTTTATTTCACGGGCCTGGGCGTGGTGAGCCAACTCGCCACCGACACCTGGTGGCCGGGCGGCATCGGCGACAACCTCACCAGCTTCGGCGCCGCGCTGCCCGGCGCGAACGGCCAGACCTCGGTGAGCGACTGGCTGCACGCAGGTGCGACGGCCAGCTACGGCACGGTGGAGGAGCCCTGCAATTTCACCCAGAAATTCGCAAAGGCCACGGTGCTGCTGAAGCACTACAAGCGCGGTGAAACGCTGATCGAGGCCTACTGGAAGTCGGTGCAGATGCCCGGCCAGGGCCTGTTCGTGGGCGAGCCGCTGGCGCGCCCTTGGAACCCCTGAGGCCAGCGACCGGGGGGATGCCGCAGGGCGCCTACCACTTGCATCCGCCCTCCTTGCGCGCAGCGTCCACGGCCAGGGGCACCACGGCCAGCAGGCCCGCGCCGCTGTAGGCGGTGCGGCAGTCCGGCTTGCCGGCCCGCTCAATCTCGCGGGCGAGCTTGCCGGGCAACTCCGGCGGCCGCGGCAGCAAGGGCAGCACGCCGGCGCTGGCACCGCGCGAAAGCTCGCCGCCCCGCATGCGCGGCAGTTCGAGGTTCAGGCGTGGCGGCGCACTGGCAGCGGCGGACGGCGGCGTGGCCTGGTCGACGCCGGCGCGCGAGCCGGCGTCGGGAAGGCCGGCCGTGGTGGCGGAGCCTGGGGTTACCGACGGGGTGGCTCCGGGAATGGCCGGAGCCGGGGCAGCGGGTGGTGGCGCCGCCATCAGCACCGGCGGCCCCGACACGCTTTGCGGCGCGACCACCGCGGGCACGGTAGCCAGGCGCTCCAGTGGCAGCGCTGCAGGCTGCGGCGGTGCGGGCACGGCCAGCGGTGGGGCCAAGACCGGTGCCTGAACGGCCGGCTGCACAGGCAGCGGCAGGGGCAGGGGCTGCGCCGGGGACGGGGGTGGAGGCAGTGGCGGGGCCGCTGTCGGGGGGGCAGCCGGGGAAGCAGCTGGTGAAACAGCCAGGGGGGCGGCCAGCTTGGGCAGGCTCGGCACGGCCCGGTTGGCTTCCACGGCCTGGCTGGCGGTGTCCAGCGGCGCGCTGCCGGCGGGCGACAGGCGCTCACGCGCCAGGCTGGAGCTCAGGCTGCGAGCGGTCTCTTCGGGCGGTGCGGCCGCCGCAGCCGGCGCCGGCACCTCGGCCGGTGCTGGCGTTTCCGGCGGGGGCGGCGCTGCCAGCGGCACGCGCACCGGGGCCGGGGCCGGCTGAAGCAGCGGCCCGGCCGGCAATGCGGGCGCCGCAGGCCGCTCCTGGACCACCCGGCCAGCGGGCGGCGGCGTCGACTCCAGCGTGGCCGTGGGCGCCCACGGGCCCTGCCGCGCGGCCCCGGGCTCCGGGCTGGGCGCGGCGGCATCGGCAGGGCGTACCTGGCCACCCCAGCGTGGCAGGGCGGCGGTGCCCGGCGGCCCGGTAGGCGTGGGGGGTGGCAGCACCGGCAGCGGCATCGGCGGGCCGGGCGGCCCCGAACCCTGCAGCGTGACGTTGATCGCGCCCCACACACCCCGGCCAGGCGCCGCCGTGCCGCCCGGAGCGCTGCCGAACATGAGCACCACCCACACATGCAGCAGCACCGCCAGCAGCAGGCAATGCGCCAGGGTGCTGTGACGGGCCCTCGGCCAGACCGTGGGCATGAGCAGGACGTTGGGATTCACGCGTAAGGGCGGCGGCCCCACCATCCTCGCACGGCCGGGGCCGCCGCGCGCGGCGCGGTGGGGTGCGATCACAAGGTCACAGGCCTCGGGTCTAATCGGGGCTGGCATCCCGCTAGGCTCCCGCAGCGCCCATGAACCAGCTCGATCAACTTCGCCAGTACACCACCGTCGTCGCGGACACCGGCAATTTCAGGCAGCTGGCGCAATTCGCGCCGCAGGACGCCACCACCAATCCCTCGCTGATCCTCAAGGCCGTGCAGCAGGCCGAATACGCGCCGCTGCTGGCCGAGACCGTGGCCCGGAAGTTCGGCGCGGCCCTCGACGACATCGTCGATGCGGTGCTGGTGCGCTTCGGCCTGGAGATCCTCTCGGTGGTGCCCGGCCGCGTCAGCACCGAAGTGGATGCGCGGCTGTCCTTCGACACCGCCGCCACGCTGGCCCGCGCCCGGCGCCTGATCGGCCTGTACGAGGCCGCAGGCATCGGCCGCGAGCGCGTGCTGATCAAGATCGCAGCCACCTGGGAAGGCATCCGCGCCGCCGAGTTGCTGGAGCGCGAAGGCATCCGCTGCAATCTCACGCTGCTGTTCGCCTTCTGCCAGGCCGTGGCCTGCGGCGACGCCGGAGTGCGGCTGATCTCGCCCTTCGTCGGGCGCATCCTGGACTGGCACAAGAAGGCCGCCGGCAGCGCCTGGAACGACGCTGCGCACGGCGGCGCGGCCGACCCCGGCGTGCAGTCGGTGGTTGCCATCTACCAGCACTTCAAGCTCCACGGCATCGCCACGCAGGTGATGGGTGCGAGCTTCCGCAACACCGGGCAGATCGTGGCCCTGGCGGGCTGCGATCTGCTGACCATCGCACCAGACCTGCTGGCAGCTCTGCAGGCCACCGATGCCCCGCTGGCCAGGGCCCTGGACGCCGAAGCAGCCCGCGCCCTGCCCCTGCCGGCGGTGCACTTCGACGAGCCCGCTTTCCGCTGGGCACTGAACCAGGATGCCATGGCCACCGAGAAGCTGGCCGAGGGCATCCGCGCCTTTGCTGCCGATGCGGGCAAGCTGGACACCTTGATCGCCAAGCAACAGGAGGCCCGAGCACGATGAACCGCTGCGACAGCACCGAAGCCTGGGCCGCCCTGCGCGGCCACTACGAAGGGCCGGGCGGCACCTTCGACCTGCGCCAAGCCTTCGCGGCCGACCCCGGGCGCTTCGCCAGCCACACGCTGCAGGCCCCCGAGGTCTTCGCCGACCTGAGCAAGAACCTGCTGGATGCCACCACGCTGCGCCTGCTGCTGGACCTGGCGGATCAGTGCGGCGTGGCCGAGCGGCGCGACGCCATGCTGCGCGGCGAGTTGGTCAACAGCACCGAAGGCCGCGCGGTGCTTCACACCGCCCTGCGCGTGCCGCCGCGGGCCGAAGCGCTGAACGCCGCTGTCGGCCCGGCCCCCTTCCAGGACGAGGTGCAGCAGGTGCTGGAAGCCATGCTCACCTACGCCGAGCAGGTGCGCGCAGACGGCCACATCACCGACATCGTCAACATCGGCATCGGCGGCAGCGACCTGGGCCCGGCGATGGTGGTGCAGGCGCTGGACGCCTATGGCAGCCCGGGGCGGCGGCTGCACTTCGTCAGCAACGTGGACGGCCACGACCTGGCCCCGCTGCTGCGCCAGCTGGAAGCGAAGAAGACACTGTTCATCGTGGCCAGCAAGACCTTCACCACCCAGGAGACGATGGCCAATGCGCACGCTGCGCGCGACTGGTTCCTCAGCCAGGGCGGCACGCACATCGAGCGCCACTTCGCCGCCACCACCACGAATGTGCCGGCCGCGGCGGCCTTCGGCATCGAGCACACCTTCGGCTTCTGGGACTGGGTGGGCGGGCGTTATTCGCTGTGGAGCGCGATCGGCCTGCCCATTGCGATTGCCATCGGCCCCGAGCGTTTCCGCGAGCTGCTGGCCGGCGCCCACGCGATGGACCGCCACTTCGCGCAGGCGCCGCCGGCCCGCAACCTGCCGGTGCTGCTGGGCCTCATCGACGTCTGGTACCGCAACTTCCACGGCATGGCCAGCCGCTGCGTGGCGCCCTATCACCAGGGTCTGCGGCGCCTGCCGGCCTATCTGCAGCAGCTGGAGATGGAGTCCAACGGCAAGCGGGTGGACCGCCAGGGGCACGCGCTGCCCTACGCCACCAGTCCGGTGGTCTGGGGCGAGCCGGGCACCAACGGCCAGCACGCGTACTTCCAGATGCTGCACCAGGGCACCGACGTGATCCCGGTTGAGTTCATCGCCGTGAAGACGCCGGCCCACAAGCTGGCCGGCCAGCACCGGATGCTGCTGGCCAATTGCCTGGCACAGAGCCAGGCGCTGATGGTGGGCAAGACCGCAGCCCAGGCCCTGGCCGAGGCCACCTCGGCCCCGCCCGGCCTCAACCCCGCGGTGCTGGCCCAGGCGCGCAGCTTTCCCGGAAACCGCCCGAGCACCACGCTCGTGCTGGAGGCCCTGACGCCGGCCAGCCTGGGCGCGCTGATCGCCCTGTACGAACACCGGGTGTTCACCAGCGGTGTCATCTGGGGCATCAACAGCTTCGACCAGTGGGGCGTGGAGCTGGGCAAGGCCTTGTGCGGTCAGCTGCTGCCCTACCTGGACCCCCAGCACACGGGCCCCACCACCGGCCTGGATGCCTCCACGGCCGGCCTGCTGCAACGCCTGAAATCATGAAGCTGGTCTTCGATTTCGGCGGCGTGCTGTTCGATTGGCAACCGCCACGGCTGCTGCAGCGCGAGCTGCCCCACGTCGCCACCGACGAAGCCCGGGCCCGGGCCCTGGCCGCGCAGTTCTTCCAGGGGTACGAAGGCGACTGGGCCGAATTCGACCGTGGCACGGTCAGCGTGCCTGAACTGGTGGCCCGGATCGCACGTCGTACGGGCCTGTCCGCGGCCGACGTGCAGCGCGTGGTCGACGGCGTGCCCCACGAACTGCAGCCACGGCCCGACACCGTGGCCTGGCTGCAGCGGCTGCACGGCCAGGGCCGCGAGCTGTACTTCCTGTCGAACATGCCCCTTCCCTACGCCGACCACCTGGACGCCACGCACGGATTCCTGCGCAGCTTCCGCGATGGCGTGTACTCCGCGCGGGTGCGGCACATCAAGCCCGACGCCGCCATCTACGAGCTTGCGGCCGAGCGCTTCGGCGCCCGGCCGGACGAACTGGTCTTCATGGACGACCACCCACCCAACGTGGAAGCTGCCCGCGCCCAGGGCTGGCATGCGCTGCACTTCAGGGACGCCGCGCAGGCCGAGGCCGAACTGATCGACGCCGGCGTCCTGAAGTAGGCCCGCGGGTCCGGCGGGCTACCAGGCGCCGAACACCTCTTCGGCGATGCCGAAGGCCGTGCTGGCGCCCGTGCCGCTGGTGACCACCACCAAGCGGGTGGCGTCGTCGGGGGCTTCGATCAGGCAGTCGGTGGCGGCACCGGTGGGGTACACACCCGTCCAGCGCTCCACCACCTCACAGCGCTGGAGCTTCACCGTCTCTTGCAGATGGCGCAGGATCAGCTGGTCCACGGCCTCCATCGCAAAGGGTTCGGGGCTGGCGTGGTTGTGGTGGGAATCGCCCACCACCAGCGTGCCATCGGCGCTCTGCACCACGATCAGGTGGATGCCGTGGGACAGGCTTTCGCCCTCCTCGGCCTGCAACTCGGCCCGCAGGGGCCTGGCCTCGGGCAAGGCCGCGTAGCCGCCGTAGCGCACCAGGCTGAGGTCGCCCATCACTGCCGCCCCGAGCCGGAAGCCGGGCTCCGGCCGCACCCGCAGCATCTGCAGGCGGCTGAGCTGCAGGGCGTGCCGAGCCAGCACGTCGCGGCCAACGCCGCCCAGCTCCGTGCCGGGGCAGACGACCACGCGCTCCGCGTGCAGCTCGCGCAGGGCGGTGCGCACGCGGGGGGTCCGCACCTCCAGCACCGCTTCACCGTGGATGAAGCGCACACCGTGGTGCTCGGCCAGCCAGGTTGCCAGCTGCGGGATGGCCAGGCGGCTCTCCACGCGCAGTTCGTGTGGCGAATACATGGCCGCTGCGGCGCCCTCGGTGCGCAGCATGGGCGCCAGCGCGGCGGCCTCGTGGGCGTCGTGCAAGGTGTTGCCCTGGGCCATCTCGGTGCGCATGAAGGCCTCCAGCACGGCACGGGCGGCCGGGCGGCGGGCCAGCAGCCACAAGCCGCGGTGCTCCACGGCGATGCCGGCCTGCGGCGCCACAGCCGCCCAGATCTCGCGGCTGGCACGGGCACGCCGCCAGGTGTCGCCCGCGGGCTGGCCCGTGACGGTGACGAACCCGAAGTTGCGGATGGAGGCCCCCACGCAGCGCTGGTCGCGCTCGACCACCGTCACGCGCAGCCCACGCCGGGCGCCCGCCAGGGCGTGGGCCAGGCCGACGATGCCGGCGCCGACGACGAGGAGATCGGAGGCGTCGGCCATGGGGCGCTCGGGGCGTGGGCGGGCCGGCTGCCGCGGTTCAGGTGGGGTCGCGGGGGGCGTCTTCGGCGGGCGCGGGCTCGCCGTCGTCCATCCACGCTTCCAGCAGCGTGTACGACACGGCCAGCACCAGTGGGCCCACGAAGATGCCCACCAGCCCGAACGACAGCAGGCCGCCGATCACGCCCGAGAAGATCAGCAGCAGCGGCAGGTCAGCGCCCATGCGGATGAGCAGCGGCCGCACGATGTTGTCCAGCGTGGCCACCACGCCCGCCACCACCAGCAGGAAGATGGCCCAGCCGTGGTGGCCGCTCCAGAACAGCCAGCCGGCCGCGGGCAACAGCACCGGCAGCGGGCCCACCTGCGCGATGCACAGCATGAAGGTCACGGCCGTGAGCAGGCCGGCGAAGGGCACGCCCGCCATCGCAAGCCCGGCGCCGCCCACCGCCGCCTGCATCAGCGCCGTGCCACCCACGCCCAGCGCCACGCCGCGGATGGCACCGCCGGCCAGGTCAATCACCAGACCGCCACGCGGGCCGGCCAGGCGGATGGCGAAGCGCCGCACCAGGTGCTCGGCCTGCTCGCCAGTGGCGTACATCACCGCTGCGATCACGACCGTCATCACGAACTGAACCAGCAGGAAACCCACGCTGCCCACCTGCGCCACGAACCAGCGCGTGACGTCGCCGGCGTAGGGCGTGAGCTTGGGCAGAAGGTCCTGCAGACCCAGCGCGGTGGCCTGGTCCCAGCCTCGGTGGACGATGCCGCCGACCATCGGCAGGTCTTCCAGCCAGGCCGGCGGCACCTCGGGCAGCCGGTACTCGGCGGCCATCTTGGCCCATTCGATGAGCCGGTCCGCGTTGCCCACGATGGTCACGATGGCCAGGGCCAGCGGCACCACGAAGAGCAGCATCAGCAGCAGCGTCATCGTGACCACGGCCAGCGAGCGGCGGCCCCACAGCCGGGCCTGGATGCGCACCATCATCGGCCAGGTGGCCACGACCACCATCGTGGCCCACAGCGCCGGGCCCACGAAAGGCCGCACCACCCAGAGCGAAGCCCCCAGCAGGGCGCAGATGAACAGCACCGCGAAGGTGGTGCGCGTGAGCTCGCCGGCCGCCTGCCCGATGGACTTGGGCATCAGCAGCCGCGCTCGGCAGATGGGAATCGGGGGAATGGCACGCCCGGGAGCATACCCGCGCGGGAGGCGGGCCCTGCGCGCGCGGCGCCTCGTGCGGGTCAGCGGCCGAAAGGCCCGAGCAAGCCTGCCGCCACCAGGCCCAGGGAAGGCACGGTACCGCGCAGCGCCTGCGCGGTGCGCACAACCCACTCGCGGCGCCCGCCCGAAGCCCGGGCCTGCGCAAGGCCGGCGGCAACGTGCTCGTGCAGGTCCTCGGCGAAGCCTTCGCTGCGAAAGCAGGCGGGCGCGGTGTCCGCAAAGTCGGCACGCGTGCGGGCGCCGCGGCAGCGGTCTTCAGGGCGGGTGGTGTGCGCTGACATGGTGGGCCTCGGAGCCGGTGCAGGGATGGAAATCCCTGACTACCGGATTCTGGCCAGGCCATGTGGCAGCCCGATGAAAGCGACGGGCCTGCCGTACGATGGGCCATGCCCGTCACCCTGGAAGGCCAGCTCGTCGTCGCCATCTCGTCGCGGGCGCTGTTCGACTTCGAGGAAGAGAACCGCGTCTTCGAGTCCGGCGACGACCGTGCCTACATGCAGCTGCAACTCCAGCGCGTGGAGGAGCCCGCGCGGCCGGGCGTGGCCTTTTCGATGGTGCGCAAGCTGCTGGCCTTCAACGCCCAGCGGCCGCGCGTGGAGGTGGTGATCCTGTCGCGCAACGATCCGGTCTCGGGCCTGCGCGTGTTCAGATCGGCGCAGCACTTCGGGTTGCCGGTGCAACGCGGCGTGTTCACGCGGGGCCAGCCGCCCTGGCGCTATCTGCGGCCCCTGGCGGCCAACCTGTTCCTCAGCACCAACGAGGCCGACGTGCGCTCGGCGCTGGCCGCCGGCGTGCCGGCGGCCCGGGTGTATCCGCAGAGCGCGCGGGCATCGGAAGAACACCCCGACGAGGTGCGGATCGCCTTCGACGGCGATGCGGTGCTGTTCTCGGACGAAGCCGAACGGGTCTTCCAGGACCAGGGCCTGGACGCCTTCCAGAGCCACGAGCGCGATCGCGCCGGCACACCCCTGGCGCCCGGGCCCTTCAAGCCCTTGCTGGAAGCCCTGCAGAGCCTGCAACGCGAACCCGTGGGCGGCATGCGCCTGCGCACCGCGCTGGTCACCGCCCGCAGCGCCCCGGCACACGAGCGCGCGGTTCGCACGCTGATGGACTGGCAGATCGAGATCGACGAAGCCATGTTCCTGGGCGGGCTGCCCAAGGGCACCTTCCTGCGCGAGTTCGAGCCGGACTTCTTCTTCGACGACCAGACCGGCCACATCGAAAACGCCGCACCCCACGTGCCGGCAGGGCACGTGGCATCAGGAGTCAGCAACAGCTGAGGCCCGGCAGTCGGGCGGTCGGGCAGTCAGGGCTTGAAGTCGCCACCCCAACCCATGACCAGTCGCTGCGGGTCCATGTACTTGCGCCACGCGGCATTGACCTGCGCCAGGGTCAGCGACCGCAAAGCATCGTCCAGCGCCTGCGTCACCGCCCAGGTGCGGCCCAGGTACAGGTTGGACAAGGCCCGGTCGGCCACCGCGGGATCCTGCGAGCGCGCCAGCCGCCGGCCATTCAGCAAGCCATC
>CAIJPE010000077.1 GCA_903822435.1 uncultured beta proteobacterium
CGCCAAGGACTTCGGCTACGACGTCGGCCTGCTGCAATATGCCTACGTGGGCAACAAGCTGGCCGACACGGGTGGCGGTCGCGTGTACAAGAACGCCGACACCACCGAGGCGTATGGCGCCCTGACCTACGGCCCCGTTACTGCCAAGCTGTCGTATGCCTTGAACGACCTGTTCGGCAACTACAACTTCGGCACGGGCCAGAGCACCAAAGGCAGCACATACGCGGAGCTGAATGGCAGCTTTGACCTCGGCGCCGGCTTCACGTTGGCACCCCACGTTGGCCACCAGCAAATCGTGCACATCGCCAACGCGTCGTACACCGACTATTCGCTGACCGTGATGAAGGACATCGGCTCAGGCGTAACTCTGAGCGCAGCGGTGGTGGGCACCAATGCCGACAAGGCCTTCTACGTACCCGGCGCGGCGGCCAACAGCAACCAATTCCTGGGCCGGAGGGCGCTGGTCATCGGCGCCAAGATCGGGTTCTGACACCGAGCCAGGCTGGGCTGTGCAGCTGCCCGGCTCACTCGGACAACAGCCGGTAGCCCACACCCGTCTCGGTGGCAATGTGCTTGGGCTGCGCCGGGTCATCCTCCAGCTTCTGCCTGAGGTTGCCCATGTAGACGCGCAGGTATTGCGTGCTCTGTGAATGGCTGGGCCCCCAGACTTCGCGCAACAGGAAGGGATGGGTCAGCACACGCCCGGCGTTGGCGACGAGCACGCCGAGCAGCCGGTACTCGATGGGGGTCAGGTGCACTTCGACATCGCGCTTCTTCACGATGCGGGCGGCCAGATCGACCTCGACATCGCCGAAGCGGAATGTCGAGTCCGGGGCGGCCCGACCGGCCCGGATGCGCCGCAAGTTGGCCCGCGTGCGCGCCAGCAGTTCGGCCGCACCGAAGGGCTTGGTGACGTAGTCGTCGGCGCCGGCATCCAGCGCCGCAACTTTCTCGCTTTCATGGATGCGGGCCGACAGTACGATGATGGGCACGCCCGACCAGGTGCGCACCTCTCGGATGAAGTCGACGCCATCTCCGTCGGGAAGGCCCAGGTCTGCAATGATCAGGTCAGGCCTGCGCGTGCCAGCTTCGACCAGACCCTGTTTGATGGTGCCTGCCTCGACCACCAGCCAGCCCTCCGACTCCAGCGAGGTGCGCACGAACTGACGGATTTCGCGCTCGTCTTCGAGCACCAGGGCGATTGGGTTCGGGGAGGGCATCTGGGCTGCGCTTTCAGGACCGAGGGGGCGATATGGACGTTGGGAGGACCGGGAGTTCTTCTTCGGACAGGTCGATCACCGGTGGCATACCCAGCGGAAGGCTGAAGGTGAAGGTGGCACCGTGGGGGATTGTGGGTGCTACCCCGATGTGGCCCCTGTGGGCTTCAACGATGGCACGGCAGATGGCCAGGCCCAGGCCGACACCCGGTGTGGCCGACTCGGCATGGCCGCGCGTGAACTTCTCGAAGATAAGTTCCTCTTGCCCCTTGGCGACCCCGGGCCCATGGTCACGCACGCTGACCAACAGGTCTTCATCAACGGGACGAACCAGGATCTCGACGGGTGTCTGCTCAGCGGTGTACTTTCCGGCGTTTTCCAGCAGATTAGCCAGCACGCGCTCGATCAACACAGCATCGCACTCCACCAGCGAGACGCTGGGATCGATTTGAATGCTCAGCGGCCGCAGGCCCAGGGCCCCCTGCGCATGCTTCACGGCGCTGCCGATGATCTCTTCCATCGACTGCCAGTCCAATCGAAGCCGGACTTCGCCGCTCTGGATGCGGGCCATGTCGAGCAGGTTGGTCACCATATCGGCCATGCGCTGGGACTTGTCGCTCAGGCACTTGGCCATCTCCAGCTGCTGGGGACTGAGCGGGGGGTTGCTGGCCGCCAGCATCTCGGATGTGCCCACTAGCGCCGCCAGCGGCGTGCGCAGGTCGTGCGAGAGCGCGGAAAGCAGTGAATTGCGCAAGCGTTCCGACTCCATTTGCACGGTCGCGCTTTGCGCCACCTCGATGTAGTGCACACGCTCGAGCGCCATGGCCGTCAAGGCGGCGAAGATCTCCAGTTGCTGCCGCTGCTCCGGGATCAGCAGGAAGCGGGGTTCGCGCGGCTGTACCGCCAGCACCCCGCGCGAACGCATCGTCGCCTTCAGCGGCAGGTACAGCCAGGCGCTGCCAGCGAGGGTGTCAGTGCCCAAGCCCGCCGGCTGGTTGTGGTCAAGGGCCCACTGCGCGGTGCCGAAGTCCAGCCCACCGGCATCGGTGCTGGGCGCCTGGAGTCGGTCTTTCATGTCGAGCACATAGATCGCGACTTGTGCCCGAAACTCGCGTCCGATGACGGCTCGAGCCACGTCGACGGCCTGCTCAATCGTGAGCATGTTGGACAAGTCGCGTGCGGCTTCGAACAAGGCCCTGGACCGGGTCTCGCGGTGTGTGGCCACGCTGGCCTGAAAGCGCAATCCGGCCGTCAATTGGCCAGTGACCAGGCCGACGATCAGCATCACGAAGAAGGTCAGCAAGTACTGCACGTCGGAGACCGCGAACGACAAACGCGGAGGCACGAAGAAGAAGTCGAATGCAGCCACATTGGCAAAGGCCGCCAGCACCGACGGCCCGCGGCCCAGCCAAACGGCGACGCCGACGACGGACAGCAGAAACACCATGACGATGTTGGCCAGGTCGAAATAGGGCACAAGCAGGTGGGTCAGCACCGTGGTGCCCGCGCAGGCAGCGGCGGCCAGGCCGTAACGGCGAATCTGCACACCGGTGTTCGAAGTGACTTCCAGGTCTGCAGCCCTGGCGACTGGCGCGGGCTGTGCGCGTTGAGACTGCCCGACCTCGATGCGGTCGATGTCCGGTGCGAGCCCCGCCACCGCCTGCCCCAGGCTCTGTCGGAGCCACCAGGGATTGCGCGGGCTGCCGCCGAGAACCAATCGAGCCAAGTTGTTCTGGCGCGCATACTCAACCAGCGCCTCGGCGACGCCCTGGGCCGACAACACGGCCGTGCTGGCACCCAGGTCGCGAGCAAGCTTGACGGTTTGCAGAATGGCCTCACGCCGGCCCGGGTCCAGCCTCTGAAGCGCTGGGGTCTCGATGTAAACCGCATGCCAGGTCACAGCCAGTTGACGGGCCAGTTGGGCCGCGCTGCGCACCACATGCTCGGCACCTTCGTGCGGGCCGATGCAGCACAGCAGGGCCCCTTCGGTTTTCCAGACCTTAGCGATCGAGCGGTCCACGCGGTAGGCCTGAACGTCGTCTTCCACGCGGTCGGCCGTGCGGCGCAGCGCCAGTTCGCGCAGAGCCATCAGGTTGCCCTTGCGGAAGAAGTTCTTGGCCGCCCGTTCGGCCTGCGCCGGCAGGTAGACCTTGCCAGCGGCCAGCCGCTGGATCAGCTCGTCGGCGGGCGTATCCACCAGCACCACCTCGTCCGCCCGGTCGAAAAAGGTGTCGGGAAGCGTCTCGTGGACCACGATGCCGGTGATCCCGCCAACGACATCGTTGAGGCTTTCCAGGTGCTGTACGTTCA
>CAIJPE010000078.1 GCA_903822435.1 uncultured beta proteobacterium
CCGCTTCGTCGGCAGGCTACGCCGCCGTGACGCCCAGCGGTACGCTGACCGCACAAGCCGGCAACAACGGCAATCCGGCGGTTCAGCAAACGGTTACCGCGACGGCCACCGGCACCTACAGCGTTGGGCCGTTGTCGGGGCCGCAGTTCGGCAATAACAGCACGCAGGGCTCGCTGATCATCGGCAACCAGCCTTCGCCATACATCAGCGCGGCGGCCACCGGATCGGACACCGGGGTCTATGCGCCGAACGGCGGCACGACCTTCATTCAGTCCAGCTTCACCTTCGACTTCAGCGTGGTCGGCCCGCAGGCCGGCATCCCCGTGACCCTGCTCATCGGCGGCAGCAGCGACGGCCTGATCGCCAACACCGGCGACCCTAACCGTTGGAACAGCGCAGTCGGGACCCGGTTGGGGTTTACATCGCTGGGCGGCATCTTCAACTACGCGACCGTAGGGCCGCAAAGCGGCACGCCGCCGGATGTGTTTGCCAGCAACGTGCAGAACTTGGGGGTCGCGTGGGGGCAGATGGCTTCGGGGCCCGTCGCCTACAGTTCATACGCGTCGTCGTTCCAGTTCAACGTCACCGTGCAGTCGGGGCAGTTCGCGCCCGGCGCGCAGGTGCTGAAGCTGGCAACGATCATGCAGGGCGGCACACGCGGCGTCAGCGCGGCCTCTGGCTTGCCTTCCAGTGGTACCGCGAATGCCTTCCTGAACGCCACGCTCCGGCTTGACCCCGGGTGGTCCTCGGCCCACCCGGGCTACACGCTCGTGATGGACCCGAGCATCGGCGTGACCCCAGTTCCGGCGCCGAGCTCTGCCGCAATGATGCTTGCCGGCCTGGCGCTGGTGGCAGGTCTGCGGCGGTCGCGGTCAGTTTCGGCGCTGCACAGGGAATAGGTCTTTCTCGCTCGGGGCCCGGCGCGTGAGCTTTGTGAAGATTCCGCACTCGCCCCAGACCGCGGGCGCTGCCTGCCCATGCCCTGGCGCGGATGCGTCCAGCCGCATCGGGGAACCCGCAAGACCGTTTCAGCTGCCACCCCCGCGCAACCCGTGGCGCCGTTGCAGACTGTTGCGGCTCGGCGTGCCCTTCGAATTAGGGATGCACGCGCGGTTTTCCGTGCCGAACTCCCGTACCGGCGCAAGCTCCGTCTGAACTTTTTGGTACGAAAGTCGGGCTGCGGAGCTATCGGCAACCGATTCGAGGCCCCGAGCAGGACCGTCGCCGCATGACGTGCAGCGCCCAACGCATTCGGCGATCACCCTGACGGCATTTCGGCGATTTCGATTCGTGGGATCGCAAGCCGCGGGCATCACTGGCAGGATGAATTCACACGGCACTCGGCGGTTGAACTCAGGAGTCATCATGAACCCATGCACCAAGGCCATTGCGGCAGCCTGCCTGTTGATTTCGGCATCGGAGGCCACCCGGGCAGCCTATGTCTTCCAAGACATTGTGGACCCCTTGAACCCGACCTTCACCCAGGCGCTGGGCATCAACAACGCGGGCACCGTGGTCGGGTACGGCAATGCGGACGTTTTCAACGGCTTCCAGCTGAGTGGTGCCGTGTTCACGCGACAGAACGTTCCCGGCGCCGATGGCGGAACGCAGGTGGTCGGCATCAGCGGCACAGGTGCCACGGTGGGCTTCTATGTTGGCGGCGGCCTGACCAACGGCTTTGCTCAGATCGGCGGCACCTTCGTCACGGTCGATCAGCCGGGCACGGCCTTCAATCAGTTGCTGGGCATCAACCAGTCCGGCGCCACCGCGGCCGGCTATGCATCCACGGATGCCGGCGGCGCGGTGCTGCAGAAGGCAATGACAGTTTCCGGTGGCCCGCAATTTTCGGGGCCAGTCTTCACCAACATCGACGCTTTGCTTCCGGCGAATACCAACAGCCAGGCCACTGGAGTGAACAATGCCGGGACGGTGGTGGGCTTCTTCCAGGACGCAGCCGGCAATTCGATGGGTTTCATGGAAACGATGGGGGCGGTCAGCACGCTTGCCGTCCCGCTTGCCGTCTCGACCCAGGCCCTGGGCATCAACGACCTCGGAGACATCGTTGGAGATTATGTAGACGTGGCCGATGTGATGCACGGTTTCGAGTACACGGCGGGCCATTACATCACTTTGGATCCCAACGGGTCCGGTGGCACGACCGCCAATGGCATCAACGACTTGGGGCAGATTGTCGGCTTCTACACCGTTGGCGAAAACACTTTGGGATTCCTGGCCCAACAAGCCGTTCCAGAGCCTGCCACGCTGCCACTGGCGGCGCTGGCCATGCTGGCAGGGGTTGTTGCGACGCGGCGCCCGCGAAATCGGATCGCCTGACCCCAACCCCGTTTCAGCGCGGGACCGTCTCAGGATCGGCGTGGTGCGCCGATCGCCTGCAAACATGGCCGCTACATGCTCATGTAGCGCGCAACAGGGAGCCACAAGACAGCGCCACTGTGGTGTCAGGAAACTGCCTTCCTTGCGCAGTTCCAGCCTCATTTCGGTCAACAGTGTCTGTGGCCCATCATCGAGGAATGGCGGTGCGCACTTCACCCCTTCGCGGGTACAGAAGCTCTGGTCCCACACGACACGGCTTTGCGGTGCGATTTCTCGCCGCACGCTCAGGCTGAACATCTCCGTCCCATTGGTCTGCTGTTCGCCAGAGCACCGACAACGGTTCGTGACCGACCTATGTTCGCCATCGAAACCCAATTCAATGCCCCGATGCGTGCGCCAGACGCCATGGATTGGGCGATGTCCCTTCCGGATCGGAGTGTCAACTGCCCAAAGCCTTGGATGCCCTTTCGGGGCCCGCTGGATTCGTCGCCACGCATGCCGCGGCAAGCCGCATTGCACCGGTTTACCTGATCCCGTTGCTTGCCGCCGCAGAACGGGCTGGATTTGCTGGCGACGCTCTCTTCCACGGTCTGGGACTGGTGGCGGGCGATCTGGCTGTGCCTGGTTTCACGGTTTCCCCCCATGAGGCCAATACCGTGGTGCGTCGGGCCCTGCGCCTGCTGAACGCGCAGGACCTGGGTTTGACGCTGGGCATGAATACCCGAGTGACCGAGCGCGGCGCAATGGCCCTGGGGCTGCTGGCCGCTGACACGCTGGGCGACGCCATCGCGCTCACTTTGCGGTTCCCTGGCAGTGCCGGCTATCTCATGGCCGTCCACGCGGAACGTGGCAAGGGCTTGCACACGGTGATCGCCGAGCCCCTGTTCGGCAACGACGACATCCAGCCCTTTCTGGTGGACATCATGTTCGCCGGCTCGGTGCGGATGCGCCGCCAGGTGACCGAAGCGCACTACGCACCAACCGCCGTTGAACTGGTGCGCGCTCGCCCTGCCAACGCAACGGCCTACGAACGGCACTTCGGTTGCCCGGTGCACTTCGGATGCAGCCGCAACGGCCTGGTTACGGACCTGGCCTGGCTCGACTATCCACTGCCGATGGCCAATGCCATGGCCTACCGCCTGTCGCTGCAACTCGTGGAGCGCGAGTTAGAACGGGC
>CAIJPE010000079.1 GCA_903822435.1 uncultured beta proteobacterium
ACCAGAGGGCGCCCTGGGCGTCCATCTCCAGCACTGCCATGGGGCGGCTGGCAAAGGCGCCATCGGCCTCGATGGTGGTCAGCATCGCGACCGGAATGTCCCCGATCAGCTTGGACACGTGGGTGAGTTCGGCACTGGCCTGCGGGCTTGTCTTCATGGGTGAACCTCGGGTTTCGGGCGTAACCAGGGCCCCGGGCCGCCACCGGCCTGGCAGGCAATCGATGCAGCAGAGCACGGGAGCACGAAGGCTCACCTTAGGCAGCAGAGCCAGACCGGTCTGTGCGCTAGAGAACACAGACAACGCGGGTGCTCGATAGAACTTGCGCAACGGCCGGCCGTGCACCGAGGGCCTAGAGCGTCATTGACCTTCTTTCGCACGGGTTGGTACCGCCCGGGGCAACATGCCGATCCCTGCAAAATTCCCCTTGAGCGCGACCATGCCCACACCCACCCTGACCTTCGAGCAGTTCAGAGACGACATGCTCGCTGCCGGCTACGACGAGGTGCTGGAACGCCCCTGGGCGGCCTGCGCCGAGACACCCGTGCACACCCACCCCTTCGAAGCCAGGGCCCTGGTGGTACAGGGCGAGATGTGGCTGACCGAGCAAGGCGGAACGGCACAGCACCTGCAAGCCGGCGACCGCTTCCACCTGCAGGCCAACACGCCCCACCAGGAGCGCTACGGCCCGCAAGGGGCCACCTTCTGGGTGGCCCGCCGGGCTGGCTGAGGCGCTGAGGCCTCGGCGGCGGGCCACAGCCTCCGCGGGATGCCTGAAGCTGCTACCGTTGCACAACCATGCTCAAAGTCCACCACCTCGGCCATTCCCAATCCGAACGCATCGTCTGGCTCTGCGAAGAGCTCGGCGTGCCCTATGAGCTGGTGCACCACGTGCGCGACCCGGTCACCATCCTGTCGCCGCCTGAACTGAAGGCGCTGCACCCGCTGGGCGCGGCACCCGTGATCGAAGACGGCGACCTGCTGCTGGCCGAGTCGGCGGCCATCGTCGAGTACATCATCGTCAGGCATGGCGGGGGCCGCCTCAAGCCGGGCCCCGAGCACCCGGACTATGCGGGCTTCCTTTACTGGTTCCACTTTGCCAACGGCAACCTGCAGCCGGTCATGGGCCGACTGATGATGGTCAGCCGCGCCAAGCTGGCGGCGGACCATCCGGTGCTCACGTCCGTTCAGGGCCGACTGGACCGGGTCATGGCCCACGTGGAGGCCAGGCTGGGCCAGGCCCCCTACCTGGCCGGGCGCGAAT
This sequence comes from uncultured beta proteobacterium, assembly GCA_903822435.1. Taxonomy (GTDB): domain Bacteria; phylum Pseudomonadota; class Gammaproteobacteria; order Burkholderiales; family Burkholderiaceae_C; genus Rubrivivax. Next base: position 1,263 of record CAIJPE010000079.1, read on the forward strand.
TCACGGCGGCCGACATCATGAGCGTGTTCACGCTCACGACGATGCGCCTGTTCCAGCCGCTCGATCTCGGCCCCTACCCGAACATCCGCGCCTACCTGCAGCGCATCGGCGCGCGGCCGGCCTACCGCCGTGCGATGGCCAAGGGCGATCCGGACCTCAAGCCGATGCTCACCTGAGGCCGCCCGGCGCGGCGGCTACGATTGAAGCCCATCGGCGTGGCACAGGAGTCCGGCATGTCCTCAGGAAAGATCCTCGTCGCACAGGGCGGCGGGCCCACGGCGGTCATCAACCAGAGCCTGGTGGGTGTGGTGCTGGAAGCGCGCCGCCACCTGGGCATCCGCCGCGTCTACGGTGCGCAGCATGGCGTGCGCGGCATCGTCAACGAAGACTTCGTCGACCTGACCCAGGAGACCAGCCACAACCTGGAACTGGTGGCCAACACACCCGCGGCAGCGCTGGGCAGCACGCGCGACAAGCCCGACCTGGCCTACTGCCGCGAGATGTTCAAGGTGCTGGCGGCCCACCAGATCGAGCACTTCTTCAACATCGGCGGCAACGATTCCAGCGACACCGTCCGCATCGTGGCCGAGGAAGCAGCCAAGGCCGGCTATCCGCTGCGCTGCATCCACATCCCCAAGACGATCGACAACGACCTGGTGCTCAACGACCATACGCCGGGATTCCCCAGCGCGGCGCGCTTCGTGGCCCAGGCCTTCACCGGCGCCAACCTGGACAACGCTGCGCTGCCCGGTGTGTACATCGGCGTGGTCATGGGCCGGCATGCGGGCTTTCTCACCGCGGCTTCGGCCCTGGGCAAGAAGTTTCCCGACGACGGGCCGCACCTCATCTACTTGCCCGAGCGGGTGTTCGAGATCGACCGCTTCATCGCCGACGTGAAGACGATGTACGAACGACACGGCCGCTGCGTCATCGCGGTCAGTGAAGGCATTCACGATGCCGCGGGCAAGCCCATCCTCTCGCTGTTGGCCAAGGACCTGGAGCGGGACGCGCATGGCAACGTGCAGCTGTCGGGCAGCGGTGCGCTGGCCGACCTGCTGTGCGAGGAGATCAAGGCCAGGCTGCAGATCAAGCGCGTGCGCGGTGACACCTTCGGCTACCTGCAGCGCAGCTTCGTGGGCTGCGTCAGCGATGTCGACCAGCGCGAAGCACGCGAAGTCGGCGAAAAGGCCGTGCAGTACGCGATGTGGGGCCACACCAACGGCTCGGTGGCCATCAAGCGAACGGGCTTCTATTCGGTGGACTACCAACTCCTGCCGCTGGCCGCCGTGGCCGGCAAGACCCGGACCATGGAAGACGAGTACATCAGCGCCAGCGGCACCGACATCACCGACGCCTTTCGCCTGTACCTGCGGCCGCTGCTGGGCTCCGGCATGCCGGATGCCTTCCGGCTCCGGCCGGCCGCTGTGCCGAAGGTCCTGAATCCCGAGCGCCCGGCCTGACCGGGCAGCCCGCGGCCAGCAGGTGGTCGCGACACAGTACGTGCGGCGTGGCGGCCGCAACCCCAGCATCGGACTGAACATGAACCTGCACATCGGGCTCGCGCCCTTGATCTCCCTGCTGGCCGGCATCCTCATCCTGGCGATGCCCAGGATGCTGAACTACATCGTCGCCGTCTACCTGATCGTGATCGGGCTGATCGGCTTGCTCGGCGGCGGGAGGCTCCACCTGACTTGAGGCCATCGTGCGGGTTTCGGTCGCCCGGCAGCAGCCCCCAAAGGCCCCACAGCCCGCGGAACGCCAGCGCGCCGACGAACACCGCCACGGCGTTCAGGCGGCAGGGAACCCGAGATCGCGCCCGCGCTTCAGGCGGGGCGACGCTACTGGGGGCTGATCGCGAGCCCGCCGTCGGCCACGATGACCTGGCCGGTCACGTAGCGGGCCTGTCGGGAGGCCAGGAACAGGATCACGTCGGCGATGTCCTCCGGCTCGCCGACGCGGCCCAGCGGCACGCGACCTGCAGCCTGCTCGACCCCCAGCGGGCCCAGCGAATGCTCTTCGGACAACAGCTGTGCGGTCCTCACGTAGCCGGGTGACACCGCATTCACCCGCACGCCGTCGGCCGCCACTTCGGCCGCGAGGCCGCGCATCAGCCCGATGACGCCGGCCTTGGCCGCTGAGTAGTGGACGTGCTCGCTCCAGCCCCAGGCCACACCCATGAGCGACGTCAGGCACACGACGGCACCGGTGCGGCGCGCACGCATGGCCGGCAGCGCCGCGCGAGCGACCCGGAACATGCCTTTCAGGTCGATATCGAGCGTGTCGTCCCAGCGCGCATCGCTCAGCTGCTCCAGGGGTACCTTGTGCGCAATGCCTGCATTCAGCACGAGCACGTCGAGGGCGCCACGCTCTGCGGTGACCGCGGCCACCACCTCGTCGACCCGCTCGCTCGAGCGCACGTCCAGCGAGACGAACGATGCGCTGCCGCCCTCGGCCGCGATGGCAGCCGCCACGGCCCGCCCTTCGGCTTCGAGAATATCCGTGACCACCACGTGATAGCCCGCACGGGCAAATGCGAAGGCGGTGGCCCGGCCGATACCGATCCCACCGCCTGTCACCAGCATCGTCCTTGCCTGAGTCATGTCCGCTCCCTGGTTCCGCCGGGCCGGCAACGGATGCAGAGGCCTTGCCATCCACCGCGCCACCGTCATCAGGATAGCGTGATCGACCCGGGATCGTGGCCAGCCTGCTTCGCTGGCCACGGCGGGGTGCGGCGTCGATGCCCTACTTGCTGAAGTTCGCCTTGACCGACAGGTCCTTGCTCATCGACACGGTGCACACGGGCGTGGGCTCGGCGGAGCAGGCTCCGCTCCAGCCGGTGAAGGCCAGGCCCGGCAGCGGGGTTGCCGTCAAGGTCACGGCGCTGCCGGCCGCAAACGAAGCGGAGCAACTGGCGCCGCAGTTGATGCCGGAAGGCGCGCTGGTCACGGTGCCCGGGTTGCCGAGGCTGACGGACAGCTTGACCGTGGACGCCACGGCACCGCCGCCGCCACCACCGCCACCACCGCCGCCGCCCACGGCCGTGGCGAAGGTGGCCGAGACGGTCTTCTCGGCGTCCATCGGCACGGTGCAGTTGGTCGCATTGCCGGCACAGGCGCCCCCCCAGGCCGCGAAGGTGCTGCCGGAGTTGGCTTTGGCGGACAAGGTCACGGAGGTACCCGGCGCGTAGACGCCGTAGCACTTGCTGCCGCAGCTGAAGACCTTGTCCGGGGAAGAGACGCTGCCGCCACCGGTGATGGCGACCGTCAGGGCATTGACATCGAGGTTGGCCGCCGCGTTCTGCGCACCGATCGCGTCCCCCAGCTCGCCAGGCCCAGGCGCCGTGCAGGTCAGGTCTGCGCAGAGCGCTTCATGGGTGATCGGGTCGTAGACACCGGCGTACTTGTAGTACTCATAGCGGCGAACGACCGCATGGTTGCCATTGCCGGCGCCACCCTGGTTGACCAGCTTTCCGCGTTGGCGACTGCGCCCGCCATCGGGCGGATCGCGCTGCAGCAGATTCCAGTTCACTTCCAGCTGGGCCGCGTTCTCGGGCACCACGGCATGGTTGTCGCCGACGAGTTCATCCAGGCCGACCTTGCGGGCGTTCTCGGTCTTGTAGACCTTGACCCATTGCGCCGGCCCGAACTGCGCCGGTACCGGCGCTGGCGCTGCGGGCACCTCCGCGACGACGACCGGCGGCAGGGCCGGATTGGCGGGGGGCACGGCCGTCCAGATCGGCGCCGGCAGCGAGATGTCGGTCCCGGCGCGAACCAGGTTGCCCGGGTTGACCGGGTCCGGCAGCAGCCAGCGGTAGAGGATCCTGGTCGGATTGACGTAGGCGGTGCTGATGCCGAAGTGTTCGCAGCCCGCCGTGGCGTAGGTGCCCGGCATGCCCAGCGTCCAGCACGAATCGCCCGGCACGGTCGTGCGGTTGAGGGGCACGGGGGTGCAGGCGGTGAACCTGGCGGAGGCCGGATCGTAGGGGGACATCCAGCGGACGTAGGTGCCGCCTGGAAAGTCCGTGGCGGAGCCGAATCCGTAGCGGATCACGCCGGCGTTGAAGTTCGAGGGAAAGATGCGTGTCAGCTGCGAAGCGCTGACGCCCCAGACCTCCATCTCGAAACCGCAGGCCGGCGCGTTGTTGTCGTTCAGGACGTCGAAATTCTGATAACTGCCAGCCATCACCACGGCCTGCGCCTGCGCGGCAAGCGGCAGGATCGACAGGGCCGCAACGGCCGATGCAGCAGCGGCCAGCACGGCGCAGCGATGGCGGGATAGGCGGGCTTCCTGGTGGTTCTTCATGTCGGGGTTCCTCTGTAGAGCACAAAAGACCGGCACGGTGTGCGCGGCGTGATCCACAGAGGTGTCAGTCGCCCGGGAAATACATGGGCCCAGCCGCATCGTCAGCAGGTGCCCGAGGCTTTCGACCGCAGGGTCGGCGGCTGCTTCCGTGCGCAATCGAACAGACCGTACCCACCGCGGCCGGCAAGCTCCAAATTCCATATACCCAGCCTGCGGCGGCTTCGAGACTTCGTCCCGAGCCGGTCGCGCCGCTTCAATCCAGGAGTCTGATCGATGTTGTTCGACAAGTTTTCTGCCCGCTCGCTGAAGTTGGCCAACCACGTGGTGATGGCGCCGATGACCCGCAGCCGAGCCACGCCCGAGCACACGCCCGATGCGCTCATGGCAACCTACTACGGCCAGCGCGCAGCGGCCGGCCTGATCATCACCGAAGGCACGTCGCCCAGCCCGAACGGCCTGGGCTACCCGCGCATCCCGGGGCTCTACGACGCGGTGCAGGTGAATGGCTGGAAGGCCACGACAACCGCGGTGCATGCACAAGGCGGCAAGATCTTCGTGCAGCTGATGCATTGCGGTCGCGTGGGGCATGTCGACAACCTGCCCAAGGGCGCGGAGGTGATCGGTCCGACAGCGGTGGTGTGCCCCGGCGAGATGTACACCGACTCCCAGGGCATGCAGCCGTACAGCCCCCCTCGCGCGATGGTGGATGCCGACATCGCGCAGGTCGTCAAGGAGCATGTGACCGCCGCGAAGCTCGCGCTGGATGCTGGATTCGACGGTGTCGAATTGCACGGTGCGAATGGCTACCTGATCGAGCAATTCCTGAATCCGCTGGTCAATCTGCGAACCGACGGGTACGGCGGCAACATCGAAGCCCGCAACCGCCTGGCGCTGGAGATCGGCCGCGCCACCGTCGCAGCCATCGGCCGCGACCGGGTCGGCATCCGGCTCTCGCCCTACGGCGTGTTCAACGGCACGGGCGAATTCCCCGAATTGCAGGCGCAATACCTGGCACTGGCCGCAGCGCTCTCCGCCTTGGGCCTGCTCTACATCCACCTGGTCGATCACTCGGGCATGGGTGCACCGCCAGTGCCCGCCGAGTTCAAGCTCAGGCTTCGAAGTGCATTCGATGGGCTGTGCATCCTTTCAGGGGGCTTCGATCGGGCGAGCGCCGAGAAGGCCTTGCTCGACAAGCGAGGCGACCTGATCGCCTTCGGGCGCCCGTTCCTGGCCAACCCCGACCTCGTGGCGCGGATGAAAAAGGACGCCCCGCTGAACACCCCGGACATGGCGACTTTCTACGTGCCGGGTGCGAAAGGCTACACCGACTATCCCGCCATGGACTCCTGAGCCCGGCGGGCCTTTTGGTGAGAGCATCCAGCCATGGAAATCCATGTCTTGCGCAAGCCTGCACGCGGCGTCCCGTGGGTCGTCGCCTCGTTGTTCCTGACCCTCGCCCTCGCCGCCAGTCCCATGCCCAGCCGCGCCACCGAAGAGCCTGACTACCAGGTGTTGCGCGAACTCGACGGCGTCGAGGTGCGGCAGTACGCCGCCTACGCCGTGGCGGAGGTCGTGGTGCCCGGTCCCGCCAGCGAAGCCGGTAACCAGGCGTTCCCCATCCTGGCCGGCTACATCTTCGGCAAGAACAAGGGTGAGCGGAAGCTCGCGATGACGGCGCCCGTCACGCAGGCCGCCGTGCCCGTGAAACTGGACATGACGGCGCCTGTGACCCAGACGGCCGCGCCGGGCGGGTTCCTGGTGCAGTTCGTGTTGCCCAAAGGGGTCACGGCGGCCCTTGCGCCAGAACCGCTGGATGAACGCGTCCGAATTCGCGACGTGATGCCCAGTCGCGTGGCCGTGATCCGCTACTCGGGCTTCTGGTCGGAATCGAACTACAACGAGCACCTGGCCAAATTGCAGGCGTCGCTGCAGTCGGCCGGCCTGCGGTGGACCGGTGAGGCCGTGTATTCGCGCTACAACGCGCCGTTCACGCCTTGGTTCATGCGGCGCAACGAGATCTGGCTGAACCTGGCTTCGAGCGGCTGAACCGCTGATCGGCCGATGCAGGCTGCGACAGGCGCGACGGTGAGCAGGGTCACCGGGCTTGTACGGCCGGTCCCCATTCGAGGACCGACGCCCGACCCTGCATCCCGCTAGGCAGCGACCGTCGTCTGCGCCTGGGCCAGCACGCTGCGGGCCTTTGCCTGGTCAGCGGAGTTGCCGTGCACCACCAACAAGTACTTGTCGACCTTCAGGGCCGCTTCGTACTTGATGACCTGGTCCTTGGGCACGCCGACCTGGGTCAACGCCGCACCGAGGGCGGACAGCCCACCCACGACGACGGCGCCTTCCAAGGCGCTGACCAGCGCGGCCACCAGCGGCCCCGCCATCCCGACCACACCGATACCCGGGAAGATGAACATAGCGGGGGCCATCAACAGGCCCCAGATCCCGCCCCAGAAGGCGCCCGTGCCCCCCCAGGCCTTGACGCGATCGCCGGTGCTGTAGAAGCCCATCGGCTTTTCTTCGCTGTGGTAACCCTTGCCCACCAACGACAGCTGCTTCAGGTCGAAGCCGGACTGGCCCAGGGTGCGGATGGCCCCCTCGGCGGCAGTGTGGGTGTCGAAGACGAAGAAGGCGGAGTCCGGTTCATCCGTCACGCCTTGCCGCCCTTGGGAATCGATCTTCATGGTCGTGGCCTTCCGCTTGTTGAGTAGCACCGAGCGTGTGTCGTCACGGCGAACCGGTCTGTGCGACAGCGAACGCGGTCGAATCGGAAAGCAGCGGCCCCGGGTGGCGCCTGAGGCCACCCCCATGACGCTGCCCACAGCCGCTACTTGGCGATGAAGTTGGCGGCGTAGTACGCCAGCAAGTCCAGGTCTTCGAGCGGCACCTGGCTGAGCGCCTCGGTCATCGCCCGCGTGTACCCCGGCCGTTCGCCCGACTTCAGACCTTGGAGCGTGGAGCGCAGATAGTCTTCCTTCTGGCCGCCGATGCGCGGCACGCCCTGGCCGCCTTCGAAGTTCGCCCCGTGGCAGAACACGCACTTGTGCTGCTGGGCCAGGACCTGGCCCTTGGCCATTCGGGCGGCATCGGGTGCCTCGGCGGGCGCCGGCGCGGGAATGGGCTGCAACGTGCCGATGAAGTCCGAGAAGCCCCGCAGGTCCGCATCCGTCATGGTCTTGGCCAACGCGATCATCGACTCGTTGGTGCGCCGGCCTTCGCGGAAGAGAAACAGCTGCGTGATGGCATAGAGCGAGTGCTGACCGGCGAGCACGGGCGTGCCCACCCTTTCACTGCGGCCGTCGGCGCCATGGCATTCGGCGCAGACGTTGTGAAAGCGCTCTGCGTAAACCGCATTGCTGGCGGCGGCCTTGGCCGCAGCGCCGGCCGGCCGTGTGGCCGTGGCATTGCCCGCGCCGGCGTTGGCCTTGCTGGCCTGCGCACCCGCAGGCGTGGCCACCGCCGACGCGAGCAACACCCAGGCAGCCGCGATGTGCCGCCAGGACATCACATCACTTCCCTGCGTAGCTGATGCGGTAGATCGCCCCAGCGTGGTCATCGCTGACCAGCATCGAGCCGTCCTTCAGGATCAGGAAGTCCACCGGCCGGCCCAGGTAGGTGTTGTTCTCGACGAAGCCCGTCATGAAAGGCTCGACCTTGGCGCCGCCCTTGCCATCGGGCCAGGCCACGAACACGCCGTTGTACTTCTTCGTGCGGTTCCAAGGGCCGTGCTTGGCGATGAACATCGCGCCCTGGTACTTCTTCGGGAACATCTTGCCGGTGTAGAACTTCATGCCCAGCGTGCCAGCGTGCGGCCCGAGCAGTGCGACCGGCTTCGTGAACTCATCGCAGGAACGGCCCCAGCCAAACTCAGGGTCCGGCAGGTCGCCCTGGTGGCAATACGGAAAACCGAAATGCTGCTTGCCGGGCTGGGTGACGTGGTTCAGCGTGTCATTGGGCAATTCCTCGCTCAACCAGTCGCGGCCGTTGTTGGTGAACCAGAGGTCGCCGGACTTGGGATCGAAGTCGAAGCCCACGGTGTTTCGCACGCCGGCCGCGATGGTCTCGTTGCCCGTGCCGTCGAGGTTCATGCGATAGATCTTCGCGTACTCACCGGGGTCGCAGATGTTGCACGGCGCGCCGATGTTGTAGTAAAGCTTGTTGTCATGCACGCGCAGGTACTTCCAGCTGTGGTCGCTCCCGCCCGGCAGCTTGTCGGTCAATACCGCCGTCGGCTCGCCGAGGTTGTCGAGCTTGTCCTCGACGTTGTCGTAGCGCACGATCCGCTTGTGGGTGGCGAAGAACAGCGAGCCCTTGTAGAACTCGATGCCGGTGGCCTGTTCGGTCTTGTCGATGATGACCTTGGGCTCGCGCTTGCCGTTGACCGCCTTTTCGGGCAAGACGTACACCTTGTTGCCGACGAACAGCGTGCTGACGAAGACATTGCCCTTGTCGCCTTGGCGCAGATCCCGCGCATCCAGCACGCCCGAAGCCCAGGTCTCGACCTTGAATCCAGGCGGCAACTTGAGCTTCTTCGTGGGCAGGTCTTCGGCCGCGGTCGGGATCGGGAAGGCCGGAACCGGCGCCATCTTCATGGCGATATCGGTCTTGGGCCGGCCTTTCGCCCACCCGGGTTCCGGATCCTGCGCCGAGGCCTTTGCGGCTGCACACAGGAATGGAATGGCAAAGAAGATCGGAAGCAGGCGACTCTGACGCATGGATCAACCTCGTGTGTAAGTTAATGGTGGAGGGGACCACCGACTCCGGCGATGGGTAGAACTTGCGCAACGAGTCAGGTGCCAGCCGGCTCCGCTCGGATCCTTGACGACATCGGGGTTCCGGCGCGGATTGGCGCGGCGTTACCGTTCGATGCAGCCATTCACTCGAGGGTCCACGGAGCGTTGGTCGACTGCAGACCAGATCCGAAGCGCCAACGAGTCTAGCCAGCGTTCCTCGTGCAAGTCCCCGAGAGCTAACCCTATGCGTTGCGGGCTGAGCGATTGAATGGTCACGACGCCCAAGGGGTCAAAGGTGCCGAACCGCGCGGCGCTCAGCAGCCCGGCGGCAAGAGCTTCGTGCGGGCCTGGGGCTCCAGGCCCGCACACAGCTTGCGCAGCAGGCCCCGGAACTGCTCGCGCTCTGGGCCTGCCAGGGGTGCCATCAGCCGCTCGGTCACTTGCGCAGCCAGTTCCCGGCCCCGGGCCAGCAGGGCAAGGCCCTGGGATGTGAGCGTGAGCTGCAGCCGCCGGCCGTCGGCCAGCGAAGGCTCCCGGGCCACCAGCCCGCGCGACTGCAACCCGCGGACGATGCGCAGCGTGGTCACACGGTCGAAGCCGAGCGCCCGGGCCACGGTGGCCTGGTCGCACCCTTCGGCGTGGGCCAGGATCGTCAGCACACCGTATTGCGGCGGCGTCAGGCTGAGTTCGCGGCACTCCTCTTCGAACAGGCCCACCGACAACTGGTGCGCACGCCGCAGCAGGAAACCGGGGCGCAGGTAGAGCCCGTGCAACAGCGCGGCAGCCGGGTCGGACATGTCACTCCGGCTGGATGTTGTTGGCCTTGGCCACGCCCAACCACAGCGGGATCTCGGTGGCGATGACGCGGGCGAACTCTTCGGGCGTGCTGCCTTCGGGTTCGATGCCCAATTGCAGCATGCGATCGCGAACGTCGGGCAACCTGACGATGCGCGCCACTTCGGTCTGCAGCTTGCGGATGATGGCCGGCGGTGTGCCCGCGGGCGCCAGCAGCCCGCTCCACAGCGTGATCTGAAGGTCCACGCCCTGCTCGGCCATGGTGGGGATGTCGGGCAGCAGCGGCATGCGCTTGGCCGAGGTCACCGCCAGGCCGCGCAGCAGCCCGCCCTTGATCGCGCCGGCGGCGGGGCCTGAATCCACCAGGGTCATCAGCACCTCGCCGGCGGCCACGGCCTGCACGGCGGGGGCGCTGCCCTTGTACGGGATGTGTTCGGCGCTGATGCCGGTCTTGTTCTTCAACAACTCGGTCGCGAGCCGGAACGAGGCGGCGCTGGCGCTGTAGTTCGACTTCGTCGGGTTCGCCTTGCTGTAGGCGGCGAGTTCCTTCACGCTGCGATGCGGCCCGCTGGCCTGCACCACCAGGATCAGCGGAAAGGAGCCGACCATCGACACCGGTGCCAGGTCGCGTTGAGCGTCATAGGGCAGCTTGGCATACAGCGACGGGTTGAACACGATCGGCCCGCTGGCACCCATGGTCAAGGTGTACCCGTCCGGGGCTGCCTTGGCCACGAGATCGGTTCCGATGATGGCGCCGGCGCTGGGCCGGTTGTCGACGATCACCTGCTGACCGAAGGCTTCGCTCATCTTCTGGCCCACCAGGCGGGCCAGGATGTCGTTGGCGCCGCCGGGCGTGTAGCCCACCACGATGCGGATGGGCTTGTTGGGATAGCCCGCAGCCGGGCTTTGTGCAAAGGCCGTGGACGCGGCACAGCCCAGCAAGGCAGCGCCCAGGCCCTGCAGAAAGGTGTGTCGGTTCATGATCGGTTCGTCTCCGTCAGTTTGGAATGGAAGGGCTCGAGGGTTGCGCGAGCACCGGGTTCACAGTGGCGCCACCGACACGTTGAGAACGGCGGCCTGCCCGCGGTCGACGGCAGCCAGGCAACGCGCGATGGCGGCCGGTACCTCGGCCGGGTCCGAGACTGCCTCGCCGTGCGCGCCGAAGGCAGCGGCCACCTGTTCGAAGTGCCGGTGCTCGCCGCCCAGGCGCGCCTGGAACTGCTGCGCCTGATCGGCCTCGCCGCCGGGGTGGACGCGCAACACGGCTTCCTTGACGGCCTGCCAGCCGCCGTTGTCGAGCACGACCGTGAAGATGGGCAGCCCGTAGCGCTGTGCGACGGCATAGACGGACGTGGGCGTGGAGAAGTGGAAGCCGCCGTCACCCACCACCTGCAGCACGCGCACACCGGGCCTTGCGAGGCGGGCGCCGAGCGCCATGCCGCCGCTGTACCCCAGGCCGCCGCCAGCGCAACCGATCAGCGTGCCGGGCTCGGTGCGCACGATCTGGCCCAGCACCGCGGGCGAATTGCGAATGGCTTCGTTGACCACGATGTCTTGCGGGGCCAGGGCCGCACCCAACTGGGCACACAGCCACGCCACGGAGATCGCGCCCCGGGTGCCGGCGTCGGCGGCCGCGGCGTCGCGCGCCTGGGCCCGGGCCAGCCGCGCCATCTGCAGGCTGGCCAGGCGCTCGGTGACGCGGGCCCGCCAGGCGTCGTCGGCCCGTGCCTGCACAGCCGCCAGCACCTGCGCCAGCGCCGTGCCGCAGTCGGCCTGCAAGCGCAGGTCGGTGGGGAATCCCCACATCGGGAAGTCTTGTTTCAGCGGGTCGACGTCGATGTGCAGGAAGGCCGTGCCGGCATCGGGCGTGACGAACTTGGGCAGCCAGGGCACGTCGACGTCGAGCAGCAGGCCCACGTCGGCGCCGATCAACACTTTGGCAGGGTCGAACCCCGCAAAGCACGGCGATTCACGCGAGATGCTCAACGCGGTGGGCATGAACTCCACCACGCGCAGGCCACAGGCCAGGGCCAGGGCCTCGAACACCGGCACGGCCGCGGGATTGCGGCCAAGGTAGCTCGTGATCACCACCGGGTTCCGGGCGGCCATCAGCCGCTCGGCGATGTGGGCCGCCTGCTCGGGCGCGATGCCGCCAGCCGCGACGGAGCCGTAGCGCGTGCCGGAAAAACTGGCCACCCGATCGGGCTCCCAGGTCTCGGCCAGCGTTTCGCGGGGCAGCGTCAGGTAGACCGGGCCGGGGGGGTCGCTGTGCATCACCGTATGGGCGCGGCGCAACACCTCCTTGGCGATGACGCCGCTGGGCAGCGCGTACTCCCATTTGACGTACGGGCGCACCAGGCTGCCGAGGTCGAAGGGATCCTGCACGAAGTGGATGTAGTTGTCGCGCGAGCCGGGCAACTCGCCGCGGAGCGTGAACGGCGAGCGGCCCGCCATCAGCAGCACCGGCAAGCGCGAGCGGAACAGGTTGTGCAGGCCCATGGCCGCGTTGGCGGTGCCCGCATCGACGTGCACCAGCACCCCCTGTCCACGGCCGGTGACGGCGGCAAAGCCGGCGGCCATGTGCACGGCCACGTTCTCGTGCGGGCACAGCAGCACCCGGGGCTGCGGGCGGCCCTGGCGCTCGAAGGCGGCCATGGCCTCGATCAGCGACACGTGGTCGGTGCCCAGGTTGCAGAACAGGTGCTCGATGCCGCATTCCTGCAGGCCGTCGAGGAAGTGGGCGGCCGTGGTGGGTGCGGTCATGCAGTCGGATCCAGGGGCAGTCGGGTGACGTCGTGCTCGAACAACCAGTCGTAGCGCTGGCGCACGCGGGTGGGCTCCCACTCGCGGTCGATGTAGGTGGCAGCGGTGGCGGGGTCGGACAGCAGCGGGTTGTGGAAGCGGTGGGTGTTGTCGGCCGCGCCCTGCACGATGCGCGTGGTGCGCGGCAGGCGAAGCGCGACGAAGCGCGCCAGCGCGGCCGGGGCGTCGCCCAGCTCGCACAGGCAGCGCGCGAGCAGCAGGGCATCTTCCAGCGCCATGTTGGCGCCCTGGGCCAGGAAAGGCAGTGTCGGGTGGGCTGCGTCGCCGATGAGCACGGTGCGGCCGTCCAGCCAGCCGGCCAGCGGCGGGCGGCTCAGCAAGGCCCAGCGATACGGCACGTCCATGGCGTCGATCAGGCCGTGGATGTCAGCGTGCCAGCCGGCCAGGTCGCGGTGCACATCGTCGTGGGTGCCGGCATCGGACCAGGACTCGCTGCGCCATTCGGGCTTTTCGACGATGGCGACCACGTTGAGCAGCTCGCCCCGGCGCAGTGGGTAGGTGATGACGTGGCCGCCCGGGCCGACCCAGTTGACGCCCACGGGCTCGCACAGCGCGGGCGACAGCCGCGCCGTGGGGACGACGCCGCGCCATGCCATGAGCCCGGTGAACCGGGCAGCCCCTTCGCCGAAGACGGACCGGCGCTGTGCCGAGTGCACGCCATCGGCAGCCACCATCACGTCGGCGGCGAAGACGCGGCCATCGGCGGCCGTCACCCGCACGGCGTCGCCGAGCGTCTCGGCACGCGCCACGCAAACGCCGGTGTGCAGCGCACCCGGCGCGGCTGCCTCGAAGGCCGTTCGCAGCACCTGGTGCAGGTCGCCCCGATGCAGCATCCAGTACGGCGCGCCGAACCGGGCCCGCGCATCGGCGCCCAGGTCGAACAGCGGCCAGCGGCGGCCGGTGTTCCACAGGCGCACCTCTTTGGCCGCCGCCTCGCAGGCCACGGCCTCCACGGCTTCGCCCAGGCCCAGCGCCTGCAGCACACGGCTGCCATTGGGCGCGATCTGCAGGCCGGCGCCGACCTCGCGCAACTGCGACGCCTGCTCCAGCACCGTGACGGACACGCCCCGCTGACGCAGCGCCAGCGCGGCGGCCAGCCCGGCGATGCCGGCCCCGGAGATGATGACCTTGCGAACGGATGACATCGGAAAGGACAGCCACTGGACGGCGGCGAGAGTCGCGTTGGGCCGACGACAGGGTCGTTAGCATGCTAATTCGACACGCTTTCAGGGCCGCGTGCAAACCGGGTTAGCCCCGATGCCACGGCACCGTTCATTGTTAGCATGCCATCCATCGAGCCAGGCGCTCGGCTTGATCGAGTAGACCAGCATGAACATGAACCTGACACCGGCATCGAACATCGATACCGAGGTGTTGATCGTCGGCGGGGGCCCGGTCGGCATGGGCCTGGCCATCGAGCTGGGGCAGCGCGGCGTGCGCTGCCTCGTCATCGAGCGCTACCTCAAGCCGCAGCCGATTCCGAAGGGCCAGAACCTGACGCAGCGGACGATGGAGCACTTCCACTTCTGGGGCGCAGAAAAGCAATTGCGGGCCGCGCGGACCATACCGCCCGAATACGGCATCGGCGGGCTGACGGCCTACGGCACGCTGCTGAGCCCGCACGTGCACGACTGGCTGCAACGCGACCTCGTCAAGCCCTACTACTTCACCGCCAACGAACGCCTGCCGCAGTACGCGACCGAGGCCGTGCTGCGCGAACGGGCGGCCGAATTGCCCGCCGTGCAGACGCTGTACGGATGGGAGGCGGCCACCCTCACGCAAGACGCCGACGGCGTGACGGCCACCATCACCGAGCGCGCCGGCGGCGTGCAGCGGGTCGTCCGCGCAGCCTACCTCGTTGGCTGCGACGGCGCCCGCTCACGCGTGCGCGAGCAAGCCCGCCTGACGCAGACGCTGACCGCGCACGACCGCACGATGGTGTTGCTGGTCTTCCGGTCGCCGGGCCTGCACGAGCTGCTCAAGCGCTACCCCGGCAAGTCCTACTACAACGTGCTGCAGCCGGCGCTGCAGGGCTATTGGAAGTTCTTCGGCCGCGTCGACCTGGGCAACACCTGGTTCTTCCACGCACCCGTGCCCGCAGGGACCACGGCCGACAACTTCGACTTCCGCACCTACCTGCACGAAGCCGTTGGCACGCCATTCGATGTCGAGTTCGAGCACATCGGCTTCTGGGACCTGCGCTTTGCGTTGGCCGACGCGTACCGCGCCGGGCGCATGTTCATCGCGGGGGACGCTGCCCACAGCCACCCGCCTTACGGGGGCTACGGCGTGAACTCCGGCCTCGAGGACGCGCGCAATCTGGGCTGGAAACTGGCCGCGGTGCTGCAGGGCTGGGGCACAGACGCGCTCCTGGAATCCTACGACGCCGAGCGTCGCCCGGTGTTCAAGTCGACCATCGACGACTTCATCGCGAAGTCGATCGAGAACGATCGGGAATTCCTGGAGACCTTCAGCCCCGAGCGCGATCCGGTCGCCTTCGCGAAGGCCTTGCAGGCGCGGGCACAGGGCGCCATCGGCGAAGTCCACGCCTTCGAGCCGAACTACGAGGGCTCCCCCCTCGTGTGGGCCAGCCGCGGCGAAGGCGCCGTGTGCAGCGCGAAAGGTTCGCACCGTTTCCAGGCCCGGCCAGGCCACCACCTCGCACCTGCATCGCTAGGCTCAGGCGGCGATGTGTTCGAAGCGCTGGGCAACGGGTTCACGCTGTTGGCCGTGGGTGCGCCTACCGATGCCGTCCGGGCCTTTCGCGATGCAGCGGCCGGACTGAAGGTGCCATTGGCCGTCGTCGAGGCTGCCGCGGATGGAGAAGCGGCACGCTATGAAGCCAGCCTCGTGTTGATCAGGCCCGACCAATTCGTGGCCTGGTCGTCTCAGGAACCGCTGGGGGGTGACGATCGGGCCCACCACGTCCTGGAACGGGCGATCGGCGCCAGCGTCAAGGAGCCGCTATGACACCGCAAGCCACGCGTGCCCCGGAGTTGCCGGTCGGCTGGGTGGCGTAATCATCCGGTTGGGCATGCACGATGACCGAGCGGCCCACCAGACTGGCGGCTCCCTCGGCGATGCTGGGCCCGTCGATCATGAACTTCTGGTCGACGTTGCCGTTGGCGTCGGCCTTCAGCGCAGGCAGGTCGCCCGCATGGTGTGCGGCGGTCTGCGGGCCGTGCGGTTGGCCACCCGGGTTGAAGTGCCCGCCCGCGCTGGTGCCGTCGGTGCTGGCGCAACTGCCGACCTCGTGAATGTGGAAGCCTTGCTCGGCGCCTGGCTTCAGGCCGCTGAGTTTGGCGTGCACCATCACGTGGCCATCCATCTCGTGAAACATCACCACGCCGCGCGCGGTGTTGCCCTGTGTCGGCGTCAGCGTGGCCACGGCCATTCGGCCTCCCATCATGCCCATGGGGTGGTCCTTGCCCATGCCGTGGCCGGGCTCGGGGCTGGCGCAGCCGGCCAGAGCGGAGGCCAGCAGTGCGGCGGTCAGTGAAGCCGTGAGTGAAGCGCGGTGTGGGGTCATGGGACAGTTCCTCGGTTCGGACGGAAGCCTGAGAATGTAGCCGTGGGAGGGGGTTGCGCCCCTGAAACCTCGCGGCGACCCTGACGGCGCATCCGGAGGCCCGCCGTGCATGATGCCTCACCAGCCGCAAAAGCGCGGCCAGGGCTGGATGGCACCACCCTGCAGAAGGGCCTGGTACTGCGGGTGCTGCGCGCCGCGGGCACAAGCGTGGTTCGGAAAGATGCGCAAGCGCGTGCCGACGTTCTGCATCGCGAGGTCGGTACGGATGGTGGCCACGGTCGCCCTGCGGGTGTTGGGCGAGCTGCACTCTATGGGCAGCGCGGAGATTCTTGATCGAGTTGACGTCACGCCTGGCACGCCGCAAGGCCGGCGCGCCGGCCTTGCGGGCTCGTTGGTGAACGACAGCCCGCTGATCCAGCGACAATTGCAGGCATTGATCCCATGCCTCGGCATGGTCCGACCCGCCAGCTACGCACTCGGAGAACCCTGATGCCCACCATCCGTGTCGAACTGTTCGCCGGCCGCACGCTCGAGCAAAAGCGCGCCCTGGCCAAGGCACTGACCGACGCCGTGGTCCAGACGCTGGGCGGCTCGTCCGACGGCGTCGACGTGCTCTTCTACGACATCGAACGCCACGACTGGGCCACGGGCGGCCGCCTGTGGAGCGATCCGAAACCCGATCCATCGAAGGGCTGAGGGCGACGGCCCTGGGCGATGCGTCGCGGCAAGACCTCTGAGGCCCGGGCCCAGGGGCCTCAGCCCAGCCCGAGTGCCTTGCGTGCCAGGGCCAGGAAGGCCGTGCGCTCTGCCCTCGTCAGCGGCGCGAGGATGTCGGCCTGCAACGCCTCGACTGCCGGCCGAACTGCCGCCAGCAGTCGTTCGCCATCGGGCGTGAGCCTGAGTTGGCGCGCCCGCCGATCGTGCGCGCTGACGCTGCGCTGCACGAAGCCTTTGCTCTCCAGGCGATCGATCACCCCGCCGATCGTGGCGCGGTCGAAGCCGATGGTCGCGGCCAGGCTGGCCTGGTCGACATCGGGCTGATGCGCGATGGCATCCAGCGCAGCGAACTGCACCGACGTCAGCTCGAAACCCGCAGCCTGTGTCTGCGCCTGAAACACCTGTGTCGACTGCTGATGCAGCCGGCGGATCAGGTGGCCGGCCATCTTGATCCTGTCCATCGTTTTCTCCGTCCCAAGGCCTGCACGCCGCGGCACTTGCAACCGTCGGTCGAAGCTTGACGCAATTAGTATGTATGCATACTATATGCATTCCGCCGAAATCCTCTGATCATCCGACCGAAAGAGACGCCATGCAATTCCATGTCAACGGCTTCAGGCCCGGCGACCCCGACGTCCTGCCGCAAGCAGCGGGCCATCGCCGCGCAGGCGGCCCTTTGCCCGAAACCGTGGACGTGCTGATCGCCGGCACCGGGCCGGCTGGTCTTTGCCTGGCGGCCCAGCTGGCAGGCGTGCCGGCGATCCGCACGATGGTGGTCGAACCGAAGCTGGGGCCGATGGAAAAGGGCCAGGCCGATGGCATCAGTGTCCGTTCCATGGAGATGTTCCAGGCCTTCGGCTTTGCAGAGAAGGTCATGCGGGAGTCGGTCTGGATCAACGAGACGACCTTCTGGTC
>CAIJPE010000080.1 GCA_903822435.1 uncultured beta proteobacterium
GTGTCGGTGGTGGGCTTGAACGGCGCGGGGAAGACGACGCTGTTCAATGCGATCTCTGGCCTCGTGCCCTACAGCGGGGCGATCCGATGGGCAGGCGACGAACTGCGTGGGCACAGCGCGGCGGCCGTCGCGCGGCTTGGCGTCGTGCAATGCCCGGAGACCCGCGAGTTGTTCGGTGACATGACGGTGCGCGAGAACCTCGACTTGGGCGGCAACGCATTGACCGACACCGAACTCGGTCAACGTCTGGAGTGGCTGTTCGGGCTGTTTCCGATCCTGCGCGACCGCCAAGGGCAGATCGCGCGCACGCTCAGCGGTGGCGAACAGCAAATGCTCGCCATCGCCCGCGCGCTGATGATGAAGCCACGCCTGCTCATCCTCGACGAGCCGACGCTCGGGCTCGCCCCGGTGATCCTCGAGACCCTGTCCAAGGCCCTCGAGTCGCTGCGGACCACGACGACCATCAGCGTGTTGCTCGGTGAGCAGAACGTGACCTTCGCGCTGCCGCATGCGGACCGTGTCTATGTGCTGGACCACTCGCGGATCGCGTGGGAAGGCCCGCCCGAGCGTTTCGAGCAGGAAGCTGCAGCCACCTATCTCTGAACCCAGTGAAGCGTTTCGCTGGGCTGGGGACGTCAGCCCGCGTCTTCAGGCTGACGGTGGCCCGTGGCACGGTCAAGCGCGTACGCCGGGACTGCGCTATCCAGCCGCCACGATCACATGCGCCTGAATCTTGCCGGCCACCGCGCCATCACCATGGCGGTTGCGGATGGCCTGCGCCGCGCGTTCGGTCGCGACGTGAAGCAAGCTGGCGTCGCGCGCCTCGATTTCGTTTCGCAGCGGCGTCCCCTGGCAATAAGCGGTGGCGGCGTCCCGTGCGGAAGTCGAGCGACTCACCTCTGCGCGGGTCTCGATGCGGATGTCGGCAAACCCTGCGAGGCTCAACTCTTCGCGGATGCGTGCCACATCGTGATAGCCATGTGGCGTGCGCGCCAGGAACTGCGGGGGGTCGCGCGGAAACACCGCGGCGACGGCGTGGGTGACGTCGTCGGCAAAGGCGTTCTCTTCGATGCGGTCCCAGACATTGAAGACAAAGCGTCCGCCCGGTCTCAGCACGCGACGAGCCTGGGCATAGCCGGCGACCCGGTTGGGGAAGAACATCGCACCGAACTGGCAACACACCACGTCGAAAGAGGCATCGTCGAAGGGCAAAGCGAGCGCGTCCGCCTGGCGCCATTCGATACGGCCGTCGAACCCCTGCCTAGCGGCGGCATGGTCGAGCATGGGCTGGTTGAGGTCGGTCACCACGTAGCGCACGCCGGGTGCCAGTCTTGGCGCCAGCGCCCGCGTGACTGCGCCGCTGCCGGCTGCCGTCTCGAGCACCGCGCCGGGCGAGAAAGCAGCGACAAGCGCTGCCATGTGGGTGGCATAGGCCTCGAAGATCAGCGGGACCATCAGCGTGTCGTAGAACTTCGGGATCGAGCCCGCGAACACCTTGTCGCTCTCAGCCATGACATCCCCTTGCAGGCGCCAAACGGCGCCCTGGACCCATCCAGCTTGGCCGTCTAACTCAGAACCCCGGCCGTGCACCGCCTGCCGCAACTCCCGAGGCTTCTTCCGGTGCGCCGTCAACTTCCACCGTCACACTGCCAACGGGCTCGCCAACCAAGCTTGTCGCAGTTCCCGCTTCAGCACCTTGCCGATCGCGCTGCGCGGCAGTTCGGCCACCATGCGCAGGTCGGCCAGGCGCTGGGTCTTGCCCACCTGGGCGTTCGCCCATTCGCGCAGCAAGGCGGTGCTGGGGGCGTTGGCGGCATCGCGCGGCACCACGTAGGCCACCGGCGTCTCGCCCCATTGCACCGAAGGGACGCCCAGCACCGCGGCGTCGGCCACGTCGGGGTGACGGCGCAGCACGGCTTCCAGGTCGCTGGGGTAGATGTTGAAGCCGCCGCTGATGATCATGTCCTTGCGGCGGTCGTGCAGGATGAGGAAGCCGTCTTCGTCGAAGCGGCCGATGTCACCGGTGCGGATGTAGCGGCGGCCTTCGCCATCGTGCCACTCGGCTTCGGCGGTCTTGCCGGGCTGGCCGTGGTAGCCGGTCATCATGGCACCCGATCGGCCCACCACCTCGCCGCTGGCGCCCGCGGCCCGCGGCACTTCGCGCCCGTCTTCATCGATGAGCCGGATGTCGTGCCCTTCGGCCGGCTGGCCCACCGTGTGGAGCTTGTGCGGGTGCAGGTGGGCCTGAAGGATGCACGTGCCGCCGCCTTCGGTCATGCCGTAGTACTCGACCAGCGCCCCCGGCCAGCGGGCCAGGACGTCGGCTTTCAGTTCGGCGTGGAAGGGCGCGCTGGTGCTGAATTTCCAGCGGAAGGACGACAGGTCGTGGCGGTCGAAATCGGGACGGGCCATCAGGCGCTGGTACTGCACCGGCACCAGCATCGTGTGGGTGGCGCGATGGGCCTCGGCCAGGGCCAGGTAGCGCGCGGCGTCGAACTTCGCGCACAGCACCAGGCAGCCGCCGTGCGCCAGGGTGGGCACCACCGCCACCAGCGTGGTGTTGCTGTACAGCGGGGTGGCCACCAGGGTCACCGTGTCGGCCCCATAGCCGAAGCGCGCCGCTCGTTGCACATGGGCCCAGCGCATGGCGTGCGGCTGCACGATGCCCTTGGGCGTGCCGGTGGTGCCCGATGAATAGATCAGGTTGAAGGGCCAGGCGGGCTCGATGGCCACCGGCCGTGCTGCCTGCGGGTGGCCCGCCTGCACCAGCCACTCGGACCAGCCGGGCGCGCCCGGGCTGTCGTCCAGGTGCAAGACGCTCGCCGTCCCGGGCCAGGGCACACCCAGTTCGGCCGTGCTGCCGTCGATGAAGACCCGCTGCGCGCCGGCATCGCGCGCCATGTCGGCCAGCTGCCCCGGGGTCGACCCGGGGGCCAGCGGCGCCACCACCAGACCCGCCCTCAAGGCGCCCATGAAAACGGCCAGGTAGGCCAGGCTCGAAGCGCCGCAAACCGCCACGCAGTCGCCTGGGCCCAGGCCGTCGCGCTGCAAGGTGGCCGCCACGCGGTCCATCAGGGCGTCCAGCGCGGCGTAGTTCGTGTGCTGCCCCTCGACGATCACGGCGGGGGCTTCGGGGCGCTGCCGCGCATGGCTGGCGATCATCGACGGCAGGTCGCGGAAGTCCGGGCTCGGCGGGGCAAGGCTGGTTGCGTGCGGCGTCATGGGCGGGGTCGGATTCGCTCGTGCGGATTCTAGGCACCACCGGCAAGAGTTGCCTCGCGCTGCGCGGCACAATCACCTCCCGATGCGCCTGAGTTTCCGCCCATTCCCTGCCGCCGCCGTGGCCGCCGTCCGCCATGCGGTCTGGCTGGTCACGGCCGCGGCCCTGGGGCTGTCGGGCTGCGCCACCCGGTCGGCCGACGTGGCTCCGGAGCCTTCCAGCGCGGCCGAATTCGTGAGTTGGGACTGCGACCGTATCGACGACGAACTGGAGCGCGTGCAGCAGCGCGCTGCCGACGTGGCCTACTCCGTCGATGAGCGCGCAGGCAACAACATCCTGGCGCTGGGCATGGGGCTGTCGGTCTTCTGGCCGGCGCTCTTTGCCTTGCGCCCCGATGGCCTGGAGGCCGCGGAGCTCAGCCGGCTGAAGGGCCGCGACGAGGCCCTGCGGTCGGCCTCCAGGGCCCAGGGCTGCCCCCCGACCCGCGATACCCTCTCGGCCGCGCGGGCAGCGGCTTTGCCGCTGGTGCTGGGCGAGCGCCTGGTCTACGAAGACCGTGCCTCGCCCAAGGCCGCGCCCGCCGAGCAGGTGATGGTGCTGACCGCCTTGCGCCGCGGTGAGATCGAATACCGCAGCCCTCCCGGCACCCAACCGGGCGCCGAGGTCTGGCGCCAGGACCTGGCGGGCAACCTGCTGTCCGCACCGGCCGGCGCACTGGCCTGGCCGCACCTCCTGCGCAGCGACCTGTCGCTCGGCGTGGTGTCGGCCGGCGACATGCTCCTGGTCGGCGACCCACTGACCCGCGCCCGCCTGCGCGGCCAGGTGGTGGCGGTGGGGCCGCAGACCGTGGCCGGACGCCGCTTCGACGTGGCGGTAGTGGAACTCTTCGGCGACGCGCAGCGCGGCGACGCATCGACCCGGGTGGAAGGCGCCATCGTGGTCGACCGAACGAACGGCGTCCTGCTGCGCCTGGACCTGCGCAGCGCCAACGGCAGCTTTGCGCTGCAGCGCCGGCTGCTGCGCGTGGACGAGCCGCGCGCAGCCAGGCCACCCGGTTGATACAGATCTTTACGGTGCGCCCACAGGGCCGACATGGCCCTGGCGCAGCATCAGGGGCTGGAAAGTCAATGCACCAAGGGAGCCCCATGGCCACTGCCGCTTCAATTCGGCAAGCGCGTCGACCGATGATGCTGCTGTCGTTCACCCTCGTCCTGGCGCTGGCGGGAGTCGTCGCCCAGCGTGCGATGGCCGACGGCGGCCCACCGATGCACCCCATGGGCGGACCGGACATGATGATGATGGGTGGCGGACCGCGCCACATGCAGGGGATGCTGGACAGCGTGAACGCCACGCCCGACCAGCGCGCCCAGATCCAGCAGATCATGAAGACCGCGCACGACGACCTGATGGCCCAGCATGAGGCCGGCAAGGGCTTGCGCCAGCGCAGCCAGGCCATCTTCGCGCAGCCGAACATCGATGCGGCGGCCGCGGAGTCCTTGCGACAGCAGATGTCGGCCCAGCACGACGCCGCGAGCAAGCGGATGCTGCAGGCCATGCTCGACGTCAGCCGCGTGCTGACACCCGACCAGCGCAAGACGCTGTCGGACCGCATGGCGCAGCGCCAGGCCTTGATGGAAAAGCAGCGCGCCGAGCGTGAGGCGCTGGACAAGGCCAGCCGGTGAGCCGCCCCGGCATCACCTACCCGGGGCTCGGCCGGGTTATGCTGGGTGGCGAGCCCCCTGCCTACCCTGACAGACAAACCGTGACGGCCCGACTCCTGCTGATCGACGACGATGCCCGCCTGGCCGACATGGTCGGTGGCTACCTGCGCAACAACGGCTTCGGCGTCGACACGGCGCTGACCCTGGCGGCAGGCCGCGAGCAATTGCGACAGCACAGCTTCGATGCCTTGGTGCTCGACCTGATGCTGCCCGATGGCGATGGTCTGGATTTCACGCGCGAGCTGCGCAGCCAGGCCCGCACGCGACGCCTGCCCTTGCTGATGCTCACCGCCCGCGGCGAGCCCATGGACCGCATCGTCGGCCTGGAGGTCGGCGCCGACGACTACCTGCCCAAGCCCTTCGAGCCGCGTGAACTGCTGGCCCGCGTGAAGGCGCTGCTGCGCCGGGCCGCGCCCGATTCAGGCGACGACGAGGTGCTGAGCTTCGGGCGTCTGGAGATCGACCTGGGCGCCCGGCAGGCGCGGCTGGATGGCCAGGCGTGCGATCTCACCAGCCACCAGTTCGAGTTGCTCTCGGTGCTGGCGCGCAGTCCGGGCCGCGTGCTCTCGCGTGACCAGATCATGGATTCGCTCAAGGGCCATCCGCTGGAAGCCTTCGACCGCAGCATCGACGTGCACATCTCGCGCATCCGCGCCCTGATCGAAGACGACCCCAAGGCGCCCAAGCGCGTGCTGACCGTGCGCGGCGCCGGCTACGTGTTCGCCAAGAAGCAAGACGCCGAATAACCCCGGATGCGCTCGCTTTACCTGCGCATCTACCTCACCGTGGTGGTGGCGCTGGCGCTGTTCGCGCTGGTGTCGGGTTGGCTCTTGCAGCGGCACCTGGAGGATCAGCGCGCCCGGTTCGAAGGCAACGTCCGCGAGCGGATCGAAGCCTGGGTCGAGTTGATCGAGCGGGCCATGCCCGGCCCACAGGCGCCCCCGCAGGAGCAGGTGGCGGCGATGCGCGAATGGTCCCAGCGCCTGCGCATTCCGATGGCGCTGGACGACGCGCAGGGCCAGCGGCTCGGGGCCTCTGAATCGTATTCCCGGCGTGAGCTCGATGCCGAGCCTCCCGGCCCGAATTTCCGCGTGCAGCCAGTGCACCTGGAGGATGGCCGCACATTGTGGCTGCCCCGCCCGAACATGCTGCGGCCGCCGCCGGGCGGGCCAGCGGGGCAGATCCGGCCCATCTGGGGCGGTGGCCAGCGCGGTGCCATCGACGGCGCCAGCCTGGCAGCCCTGCTGGTGGTGCTGTTCCTGGCGGTGGCCCTGGGCGCCTGGCCGGTGGTGCGCCGCCTCACGCGGCGGCTGGAGGCACTCAAGCAGGGCGTGGAGGCGTTCGGGGCCGGCGCGCTCCACCAACGGGTGGCCGAGGACGGGCGCGACGAGGTGGCCGCCGTCGGTGCCAGCTTCAACCGCGCCGCGTCCCGCATCGAAGGTCTGCTGCGATCGCACCAGAGCCTGCTGGCCAACGCCAGCCACGAGTTGCGCTCGCCCCTGGCGCGGCTGAAGATGGCCATCACCATGATCGAGGACGCCGCGCCGTCGGAGCGCGCGGCGCTGCGCCGCGAGATCGAGACCGACATCGCCGAGCTCGACGCCCTGGTCGAGGAAGTGCTGTTGGCCAGCCGGCTGGACGCCTCGGCGCAGCTCGATCGGCTGGAACCGGTGGACTTGCTGGCCCTTGCGGCCGAGGAAGCCTCGCGGGTGGGCGCATCGGTCCAGGGCCAGGACACGCAGCTGCCCGGCGATGAGCGGCTGCTGCGGCGCGCTATCCGCAACCTGCTGGAGAACGCCCGGCGCTACGGCGGCGACGACGTCGAGGCCATCGTCAGCCGCTCACCCGGGCAGGCCGAGCTCCGCGTACTGGACCGCGGCCCGGGCGTGCCCGAAGCCTTCCGCGAGCGCATCTTCGAGGCCTTCTTCCGACTGCCCGGGCATGCCGAGCGCGAAGGCGGCGTGGGCCTGGGCCTGTCCCTGGTTCGCCAGATCGCCGAGCGCCACGGCGGCGGCGTCCGCTGCGAAGCCCGCGAGGGGGGTGGCAGCTGCTTCGTGCTGCAGCTTCCCACCCGCGCGGCCTAGGCGATACCCCCGCCGAAGTTGGCAAGCAGGACTGTGCGCCGGCTGGCCGAAGCCGGCCCGCCGATGCGGGGGATGACTGGTGAGTGCAAACCGCGGTATGTTGCGCCTGCTCCTGCCATGGTCCAACCCGCCAGCCCTTCCGCCGCGCAGCCTTCCGGCGCCGCCCCCGCGGCGGATGAGGCCGTGGCTGCCCTGGTGGCGGGCGTGGACGCCAACGCCGCCTGGTCCGAGGTCGAAAACGTGCTGGCTTCACCGCTGTTTGCCGGGGCACAGTCGCACCAGCGGCTGCTGCGCTATCTCGTCGAGCACAGCCTGGCCGGCCGGCTGACGATGCTCAAGGAAACGATGCTGGGCATCGAGGTCTTCATGCGGCCTGCCGACAGCTTCGACCCGCGCCGGGACAGCATCGTGCGTGTCGAGGCCCGCCGCCTGCGCGAACGCCTGCGTCAGCACTATGCCGAAGATCAGAGCAGCGAACTCATCATCGACCTGCCCAGGGGCAGTTACCGGCCGCAGTTCCTGACACGGCCCCGCGATTCGGCCGTGACTGCCGCCACCGAACTGGTCGAACGTGGCCTGTTCTTCCTGCGTCAAGGCCACGAGGAAGGCCACCGCAAGGCCTTGCAGCGCTTCGAGGACGCCACCCGCACCGCGCCTGATTTCGCCGCGGCACACAGCGGCGTGGCGCGCGCCTGGCTGCAGTTGGTAGCCACCAACCTGGAGCCGCCCCTGCCGGGCATCGACCATGCCCTGGCCGCCGTGCGCCGCGCGCTGGAACTGCAACCCCGGCACGCCGAATCCTTGGTGCTGGCCGCGCAGCTGACCCACCGCTTCGAGTTCGACTGGACAGCTGCGCAGGCGCTTTTCGAGCGCGCCGCCCGCGCAGCGCCCGGCTCGGCCTATGTGCGCCACTCGCACGCCCTGTCGCTGATGATGCGCGGTGAGTTCGCGCGGGCCGATGCCGAGCTGGCCGCGGCCCGGCAGCTCGATCCCATCCACCTGGGCCTGCGGGCCCACCAGGCGCTGCTGCACCTGTACCGCCGCGACTGGTCGGCGGCCGAGGCGGCTTTGCGAGCCCTGCTGGACATGGGCCCCGACAACGTGCTGGGCATGAGCCTGCTGGCCTATTGCGCGCTGTGCCGGGGCGACGCCGCGGCGGCGCTGCGGCAATACCGGTCCGTCTCCGAGCGCCATCCGCAGCTGAGCATCGGCCCTGCCGGCGAGATCCAGTCGCTGGCCCTGCTGGGCGAGCGCAGCACCGCGCTGCAGCGGCTGCAGCAACTTGTCGGCCACTGGCCCGGACGTTACCTCAGCCCCTATCAGCTGGCCATGGCACAGGTGCGGCTGGACGAGCCCGACGCTGCCATCGCACTGCTCACGCGCGCCGTCGGCGAGCGCGACCCCAACGCCTTGTGCCTGCCGGTCGACCCGGCTTTCGACAGCCTGGGCGGCCACCCGCGGTTCGACGCCCTGCGCCGCACCGTGCTGGGCAGCCCTGCGGAGCCGGCTAAGCCCGCGGTGGGCGAGGGCCCCGCAGCGCCCAGCCCATGACGGCGCACAGCGCACCGGCCGCCAGGGTGATGGCCACCGTCGACGCCGTCCAGTAGCCCACCGCACCGTGCAGCGCGGCCGGCACCACGCCGCTGGTGTCGAAGGCCAGCAAATAGCCGCCGCCCAGGCCCACGCCCCACATCGAGGCGACGTAGATCACCAGCGGCACGGTGGCGATCTTGTAGGCGCGCAGCACGCTGGCCGAGATGGTCTGCCCGGCGTCGGCCACGTGGAACACCGCCAGCCACGCCACCAGCGGCAGTGCCGCTGAAATCACGGCCTGGTCCCGCGTGTACAGGCCCAGGATCGTCACGCGTCCCAGCAGCACCGCCGAGCCGACCACGCCGGCCACGCCACAGCCGATGGCCAGGCCGTGCCATCCGATTCGGCGCGCATCGCCCAGGCGGCCGGCGCCCAGGTTCTGCGCCACCAGCGTGCCCGTCGCATTGGCCATGGCCAGAGGCATCATGAACATCAGCGAGACGAGGTTGGTGACCAGCTGGTGGCCGGCCACGGGTGTGGCCCCGAGGCGGGCGATGAAGATGGCCATGAAGCTGAAGCCCGTGACTTCCACCAGCACCGAAGCCCCCGTGGGCACGCCCAGCTTCAGGTGCTGCCACAAGGCCGCCCAGTCAGGCCGCAGCGGCCCGCGGCCGGTGAGCCTGAAGGGCGCGTAGAACGGGTCGCGCCGGATCACCGCCACGGCCACCGCCACCTGGGTCCACATGGCCAGGCAGGTGGCGATGCCGCAGCCCGCCACGCCCAGCGCCGGCAACCCGAGGGCCGGCACGCCGAAGACCAACGCCGTCGACAACGGCACCTTCAGCGCCAGCCCGCCCATCTGCAGCAGCATCACGGCCTTGGGCCGCGACACCGCGGTGTTGAAGCTGCGGTAGACCGTGAACAACAGCGAAGCCGGCAGCGACAGCGCCAGCGCGCCCAGGTAGCCCCGGACCTTCACCGCCACCTCGGGGCTGGCGCGGGCCAGCGTGAGGAACGGCCCTGGAAAGGCCAGCATCGTGCTGCCCAGGATCGCCAGCACCAGCGCCACGAAGAGCGCCTGGCGCGCCTGGTGGCCTGCGGCTTCGAAATCGCGGGCGCCGTAGAACTGCCCCACGATGGGCGACAGGCCCAGCAACACGCCCATCGACCCGATGAACACGCTGATGAACGCGGCTGCGCCCACGGCCAGGGCGGCCAGGTCGGCCGTGGTGGACCGGGCCACCAGCAGCGTGTCGATGGTGCCGAAGCCCAGCACCGAGACCTGGCCCACGAATACCGGCCAGGCCAGGGGCACCAGGCGGCGGGCGCTGTCCAGCAGTTGCGAGCGCCGCCGGGGCGCGGCGGCGGCCCGCATGCCCACGCCGCTCAAGGGCGGGCCGCCGTGGTCCCGAAGATTTCGGGGGGCGGGTGGTCGATGCCGGACGCTGCGCGGGCCCGCTCGGCGTAGCGGTTGAAGCGCCAGGCGGTGCCTTCCTGCGTGATCCGCCGCCACACCGCGCGCTTTTCAGCGGGCGACAGGCCGGTCCAGTGCTGCACCTCCTCGAAGGTGCGGCCGCAGCCCTTGCATTGCGCGTCGCCCTGGCTGGTGGAGCAGATGGCGATGCAGGGCGCATCCGGCGTGGTGGCGTACCAGTCCAGCCAGGCCTGGCGCGCCCGGGCCGGCATGGTGATCTCGTCGCAGGTCGGCTCGTGGTAGTACACCATCAGCGCGTACACCTCGGCCAGCGCCCGCACCTCGGCACAGGCCGTGATGCCGTCGGGCGAGGGCGAGCGTTCGCGCCACCAGTTGATGGCCGACTCGACGTCGGTGATGTGGATACCGGCCATGGGGCTGCAGGTCAGGGGAGGGCGAGTGTAGCCACTGTGGCCCCGGGCCGTGCCGCCATGGGCATCCAGACGGCCATCACATCCAGGCCCGGCTCGGCGCGGCGCACGCGCAGCACCCCGCCGTGGGCCTGGGCCACCAGCCGGCACAGGGTCAGCCCCAAGCCCACGCCGCCGGCGGAGCGGGTGCGTGCCGCATCCGGACGGTAGAAGGCCTGGCCCAGCTGCGCGAGTTGCGCCTCGGGCAGGCCGGCACCGTGGTCGCGCACGCCCAGGGCGATGCAGCCATCGGCCTGGCGGGCCAGCTTCAACTCGGGCGGTGGTGCGCCATCCGGGGTGTGCCGCAAGGCGTTGTCCAGCAGGTTGCGCAGCAGCAGGCGCATGCGGGTGGCGTCGACTGCCACCGGGCCCAGCCCCTCGTCGAGCTCCAGCGCGATGGGCCGGCCGGCAAAGTCGTCCAGCGCCACGTCGCGCGCCAGGGCGGCCAGATCGGTGCTTTCCAAGTGCAGTGCCGAACGCCCGGCCCTGCCGTCGATCCCCGCCGACAGGCGCTCGCTTTCCAGCAGGCTGGTGATCAGGTCGCGCATCTGGCCCAGGTCGCGCAACACGGCACTGCGGGCTTCGCCGTCCTCGATCAGCTCGGCATTGACGCGGGCACGGGTGAGCGGGCTGCGCAGTTCGTGGCTGATGGCCAGCAACAGCGCATGCTGGCTGTCCAGCATGCCCTTGAGGTTGACCGCCATGCCGTTGATGCGACCGGCCAGTGCACCCAGTTCATCGCTGCGCTGCACGGCGATGGGCGTGTCGAACTCGCCTCGGCCATAGGCTTCCACGCCCCGGCCGATGGCGCCCAGCGGGCGCAGCAGGCGCTGCACGGTGGCGTAGGCCCCGGCCGTGAGCAGCAGCAGGCCGCCCAGGGTGAACCAGCCGTACAGCCGGGGCTTCAGGTGGTCCGGCGGCCGCGCCAGGCCGAAGCGGATGCGGTGGCCATCGGCCGTGGTGCGGGCCAGGCCCCAGGCTGCGGGCGTCGAGCCCGCTTCCTCCGAAGGGCCGTGGGGCTCGCCCGAGGTATCCGCGGTCCGTACGTGCCGCCGTGGCTGCGAGTCGTACTGCACCTGCGGCCCGTCGATGCGCACCGTGATCGGCAGCCGCTGCGTCAGGGCCTTCGCGCGTTCCACGCTGGGGGGCGTGCCGATCTCGGCGGCCAGGCGGTCGGCGTAGTCGGCCACCAGCGGCATGGCATAGGCTTCCCAGCCGTTGTGCAGGGCCTGTTGCATACCCGCCAGGAACACCCCACTGGTGGCCAGGGCCAGCAGCAGGAACAGTGCCACCAGGCGCCCCTTGATGGAGTGGGTGATGCCTCTCAGAAGCGCACGCCCGAGGCGCCGGCCGCGGCCGCTCGCGGCGCGCCTCACTGGCGCACCCCGGCAAAGACATAGCCGGCGTTGCGCAGCGTGCGAATCGGGTCCAGCGGCTCCAGCTTGCGGCGCAGGCGGCTGACCAGGATGTCCACGGCTCGGCTGTGGATGTCCTCGGCCGCGTGCCCGCGCAGGCGCGCCAGGATGTCGTCTCGGCTGTAGACCTTGCCGGGCGTGGCGGCCAGCATCGCCAGCAGTTCGAACTCGGTGCTGGTGAGCTCGATCGGCTCATCACCGCGCAGCACCGAGCGCCGGTCGCGGTCGATCGCGAGCCCATCGAAACGCAGCACGCCAGCCGGCACGGCGGGGGCGGCCGAAGGCGCCGTGCGGCGCAGCACCGTCTGGATGCGCGCCAGCAACTCGCGCGGCTCGAAGGGCTTGGGCAGGTAGTCGTCGGCACCCAGCTCGAGCCCCACCACGCGGTCCATCACGTCGCCGCGGGCCGTGAGCATCACGATGGGGATGAGGCTGTCGCGGCGGATGGCACGGCACACCGCGAAGCCGTCCATCTCGGGCAGCATCACGTCCAGGATCACGGCGTCGAAGCCGCCCGTGGCCAGCATCTGAAGGCCCTTGCTGGGCAGTGCCGCCTGCTCCAGCACGAAGTCGAAGCGGCGGAAGTAGGCCGCCAGCGGCGGGCCGAGTTGCTCGTCGTCGTCGATCAGCAGCAGGCGGCGGGGGGCGGCTGGCATGCCGTGCATTGTCGGCCAGCCCCTGACCGCACCGCGGGACTCAGCCGCGGTGGTGCTGGTGGCGGGCCATCATCTCGCGCACCTTCGTCTGCTGCTCGGGCCGCAGGCTGTCGTAGAAATCGGCCAAGGCGGTGATGACGGCCGGCGACTTGGCGTTCACCGCGCTGACCTTGGTCTCGACCATCAGGCTCGCCTTGGTGCGATCGAAGGTCGGGCCTGCGATCAGCGACTGCACCTCGGTGCGCGGGTCGGTGCCGGGCGCGCCCATCAGGGCCGTGCGCTGCTCGCGCAGGCGGTCGCCCAGCACCGCCAGCCGGGCCTTCTGGTTCGCGTCCAGGTCGAGCTTCTGCGCCACCTTGTCGACCATCCGGGCCTGCATGGCCACGGCGTCCTGCTCGTTCATGGGGTGCCAGCCGTGACGGCCGTGGGCGAAGGCGGCGAAACCGCCCAGCAACGCGCCGGCGCCGAGCAGGCCGAACAGGGTGCGCTTGATCCAGCGTTTGATCATCATGGTGAGGGTCCTTGGGGCTGCATGCCCCTTGTTGAACAAGGCCTCGATGGTGGGCTGGGGGCGCGGGGGAGTCCTTTCAGCGCGGTATCGCTGCGTAACGTTTCTTGTCGTCCGCCGTGCCCGGCTCAGAGCTGCCGGCGCAGGGCGGCGAAGAACAGCTCGGACTGCAGTCGCTCGCCCAGGGTCTGCTCGCACACGCGCTGGGCGATGGCGGGCTCCACCGGCTGCAGCGGGCTGCCCGTGGAGGCTGCCAGCACCTGCGCCATGCAGGCCCGCTCCAGGTAGTACAGATCGTCCCAGGCGTGGTCGATGCGCTCGCCGCACACGATCACGCCGTGGTTGCCCATGAAGACCACGTCGGCGCCGTTCATGGAGTGGGCGATGCGTTCGCCTTCGGAGATGTCGAGCGCCAGGCCGTTGTACTGCGCGTCGACCGCCACCCGCCCGTGGAAGCGCATGGCGTTCTGCGAGAGCGTCGTGTCCAGGCCGCGGCGGGCGGTGAGCGTCAGCGCCGTGGCGTAGGGCATGTGGGTGTGCAGCACGCACGCCTTGCGGCCGATGCGGTGCACGGCGGCGTGGATGTGCATGGCGGTGGGTTCCACCGGGTGCCGCCCGGCCAGCACCGCGCCGTGCATGTCGATCATCACGATGTCGTCGGCCTGCACCTCGCTCCACAGCAACCCGCGCGGGTTGAGCAGGAAGCGGCCCGAGCCGTCGGGCAGTTCCAGGCTGAAGTGGTTGCAGACGCCTTCGCCCAGGCCGTGGTGCGCGGCGGCGCGCAGGGCCAGCGCCAGGTCGGCGCGCAGGGCCCGGAGTTCCGGGCTCTCGAAGCCCAGGCTCACACGCGCTCCAGCACCACCGCGATGCCCTGGCCCACGCCGATGCACATGGTGCACAGGGCATAGCGCCCGCCGATGCGGTGCAGCTGGTTCACGGCCGTGGTGGCCAGCCGCGCGCCGCTGGCGCCCAGCGGGTGGCCTAGGGCGATCGCGCCGCCGTTGGGGTTGACGCGCGCGTCGTCATCCGCCACGCCCAGGTCGCGCAGCACGGCCAGGCCCTGCGCGGCGAAGGCCTCGTTGAGCTCGATCACGTCGATCTGCGCCAGCGACAGGCCGGCCAGCTCCAGCACCTTGCGCGTGGCCGGCGCCGGGCCGAAGCCCATGATGCGCGGGGCCACGCCGGCCGTGGCCATGGCCACCACGCGGGCCCGCGGCACCAGGCCGTGGCGGGCGGCTGCGGCCTCGCTGGCCAGCAGCAGCGCACAGGATCCGTCGTTCACGCCCGAGGCGTTGCCGGCCGTCACCGTGCCGTCGGGGCGCACGACGCCCTTGAGCTTGGCCAGTGCTTCGAGCGAGGTCTCACGCGGGTGCTCGTCCTGCCGCACGATGATGGGTTCGCCCTTCTTCTGCGGCAGGCTCACGGGCACGATCTCGGCGTCGAAGAAGCCGGCCTTCTGCGCGGCCACGGCCTTGAGCTGACTGGCCAGCGCCATGCGGTCCTGCGCGGCGCGCTCGATGCCGAAATCGGTGGCCACGTTCTCGGCCGTCTCGGGCATGCTGTCCACGCCGTAGCGCTCCTTCATCAGCTTGTTCACGAAGCGCCAGCCGATGGTGGTGTCGTACACCGCGTTGCTGCGGCTGAAGGCGCTCTCGGCCTTGGGCATCACGAAGGGGGCGCGGCTCATGCTTTCCACGCCGCCGGCGATCATCAGCTGCGCTTCGCCGCTGCGGATGGCGCGGGCCGCGGTGCCCACCGCGTCCAGGCCCGACCCGCACAGGCGGTTGATGGTGGCGCCAGCCACCGTGATGGGCAGGCCGGCCAGCAGCGAAGCCATGCGCGCCACGTTGCGGTTGTCTTCACCGGCCTGGTTGGCACAGCCGTAGAGCACATCGCCCAGGGCGCCCCAATCGACCTTCGGGTTTCGCTGCATCAGCGCGGCGATGGGCAGCGCGCCCAGGTCGTCGGTGCGGACGGAAGACAAGGCGCCGCCATAGCGGCCGAAGGGCGTGCGGATGGCGTCGCAGATGTAGGCGTGGTGGGTCATGGGCTTCACCTCGGGGTGGCGGGTTGACGGAGCAGCCAGGGGCTGGTGCGGTAGCGTTCGCCGCGGTAATGGTGGTCCAGCGCGTCGAGCAGCACCACCACCTCGGGCACGCTCCAGCGGGCCAGCCACTCGAAGGGCCCCGCCGGGTAGCTCACGCCGAGCTTCATCGCGCTGTCGGCGCCGGCTTCGGTGCACACGCCCTGCAGCACGGCGTCGGCGGCTTCGTTGATCAGCATGCCCACGGTGCGGGCCACGATCAGGCCCGGGCTGTCGCTGACCGGCAGCGGCGCAAAACCGAGTGCCGAGAGCCAGGCCGCGGCCTGCGGGCCCCAGGTGGCGCTGGCCCCGGCCGATACGGCAAAGGCCCGCGCGGTGCCGGGGGCCGCGGGCAGCTGCAACGGCCGGTCGAACACGGCCAGGTCGCGCACACCGGCGGCGCGGGCGCGCTCACCGGCCGTGCGGCCGTCGGTCAACACCAGCCGGGCGCCGTCGATGGACAGGCCCGTCCAGTCGCTGCCGGGTTCGCGCGCCGGGCCCCAGCCTTGCGGTGCCAGGGCCTGCGTGGCGGCGGCTTCCAGGGCATCGGCAATGGGCCCGTGGCCGTGCACGGTCACTTCCCGCGCCGTGGCGGGTGCTTCGTGCACGGCCACCGGCAGCGCGGCCGCGCCTTCGGGGTAGCGGTAGAAGCCCCGCCCGCTCTTGCGTCCGAGCAGGCCGCCATCGACCATCTCGCGCTGCACCAGCGAGGGCATGTAGCGCTTGTCCTGGAAGTTGGCCTCGAACACCGAGTTCGTCACCGCGAAGTTGGTGTCGTGGCCGATCAGGTCCATCAGCTCGCAGGGCCCCATGCGGAAGCCCGCGGCGCGCAGGCAGGCGTCGAGCACGGGCGGCGTGGCCGCCTGCTCGAGCAGCAGCGCCAGGGCTTCGGCGTAGTAGGGCCGGGCGATGCGGTTGACGATGAAGCCCGGCGTGCTGCGCGTGTGCACCGGCACCTTGCCCCAGGCCTTGCTGAGGACGAAGATGGCATCGGCCACGGCGGCGTCGGTGTGCAGGCCCGACACCACCTCCACCAGCTTCATCAACGGTACGGGGTTGAAGAAGTGCATGCCCACCAGCCGGCCCGGCTGGGCCAGGCCGCTGGCCAATGCCGTGATGGAGATGGACGAGGTGTTGCTGGCCAGCACGCAATCGGCAGCGACCAGCGCTTCCAGCTGCTTGAACAGCGCGCGCTTGATGGCCAGGTCTTCGACGATGGCTTCCACCACCAGCCGCACGCCGCGGGCTTCCTCCAGCGCCGCGACGGGGGTGATGCGCGCCAGCGTGGCCTGCGCGGCCCCGGGCTCGATGCGGCCCTTGGCCACCAGGCCGTCGAGCGTGCCGGCCAGCTTGGCCTTGGCCTGGGTGGCCGCGCCTTCACGGGTGTCGAACAACTGAACCGTGTGACCGGCCTGGGCTGCCACCTGCGCGATGCCGGCGCCCATGATGCCCGCACCGATGACCAGCAGCGGCGCGCCTTCGAAAGAGAGTGTGGTCATCAGGGTGTCCAGTGGGCGGGCCTTTTGCCCAAGAAGGCGGCAAAGCCTTCGCGGGCCTCGTCGGTGCCGCGCACCCGGCTGATGGTCTGGGCGGTCAGCTCGATGGCTTCGGGCGTCACGGGCCCCACGGCCAGTTGCGCGAAGAGTTGCTTGATTTCGCCGTGCGCCGCCGGCCCGCCGATCAGCAGGTTGGCCACGGCCCGGTCCACCGCGGCATCGAGTTCGACCGCGGCCACCACCTGGTGCACCATGCCCATCTGCGCGGCCTCGACCGCACCGAGGCGCTCGGTGGTCAGGGCCAGCCGGCGCGCCTGGCGCTTGCCCACGGCGTTGATCAGATACGGGCCGATGACCGCCGGCAGGATGCCGAACTTGGCCTCGCTGACCGCGAAGGTGGCCACGTCGGCCGCAATCGCGATGTCGCAGGCGCAGGCCAGGCCCACGCCGCCGCCCAGCGCCGCACCCTGCACGCGCGCCACGACAGGCTTGGGGCTGGTGTCGATACGCGCCAGCATCCCTGCAAAGCGCCGCGCATCCTGCAGGTTCCATTCGCGCGTGGCGGCGCTGGCCCGCTGCATCCATTGCAGGTCGGCGCCCGCGCTGAAGTGCTTGCCCTCGCCGGCCAGCACGATCACCCGTACGTCGGGGTCGGCGATCAACTGAGCAAAGGCGGCATCCAGCTCGCCGATCATCGCCTCGTCGAAGGCGTTGAACACGGCGGGGCGGGCCATGGTCAGCTGGGCCACGCCCGGGGCGCGGCGGGTGATTTTCAGAGTTTCCATGTCAATCCATCCAAGCCGATCGCTCTTCGGGCAAACGCCGCGGAACCGGCCTCGCCGGGCCGCTGGGGTTGCCCCCTTGAGGGACAAGCGGCCTTGGCCGCTTCGCGGGTGGGCTCATCAGTAGGTCTCCAGGTGCAGGCGGCCTTCTTTTCTCAGGGCCTGCCCGACAGTATCCCAGGACAGCCCGGCCTGGCGCGCCACCTCGCTGAGCGCCAGCACCACGCCCTCTTCCATCGCCTTCAGGCCGCAGACGTAGAAGTAGGCGTTGGGGTCGCCGAGCAAGGGCGCCAGGTCGGCGGCGCGTTCGCGCATCAGGTCCTGCACGTAGCGCTTGGGGGCGCCGGGCGTGCGCGAGAAGGCCAGGTTGATGTCGATGAAGTCCTTGGGCAGGTTCTGCAGCGGACCGAAGTAGGGCAGCTCCTGCTGCGTGCGGGCGCCGAAGAAGAGCATCAGCTTGCCCCCCTCGAACTTGCCCGAGCTGCGCAGCCGGCGCCGCCATTCGGTCATCGCCCGCATGGGGGCGCTGCCGGTGCCGGTGCAGATCATCACGATGTGGCTGCGCGGGTGGTTGGGCATCAGGAAGCTGGCGCCGAAGGGGCCGATCACCTGCACCTTGTCGCCCACCTGCAGGTTGCACAGGTGGTTGCTGGCCACGCCCCGCACGGGGTTCCCGTGGTGGTCTTCGAGGACCCGCTTGACCGTGAGCGAGACGTTGTTGTAGCCCGGTCGCTCGCCGTTGCGGGGGCTTGCGATGCTGTACTGCCGCGCGTGGTGGGGCCGGCCGTTGGCATCGGCGCCGGGCGGCAGCACGCCGATGCTCTGGCCCTCCAGCACCGGGAAGGGCATGGCGCCGAAGTCCAGCACGATGTGGTGCGTGTCGTAGTCGGTGCCCACCTGCGTCACGCGCACGTTGCCCACCACCGTGGCGGTAACGTGCTTCTCGGCCGACTTCGGCCCGTAGAGGTTGGTGTAGGCGTGTGCGGCCGACCAGGGCGGCAACGTGGCACCGTAGGCTGCGCTCTGGAACGGGGCATCCGCCGAGGCAGAGGCTTCGGCCTGGGCTTGCGGGCCGGCGGCATCCGCCGCGGCCACGGCCTCGGGCACGCCACCGGCTTCGGCCAGCGCTTCGGCCGAAAGCTCGGCCGGCAGTTCGTCCCAGCCCAGCTGCTCCTGCAGGCTGTAGGCCTTGATGCGCACCACCGTGCGCCAGTTGTCGATGCTGCCGGTGGGGCAGGGCGGCACGCAGGCCATGCAGAAATTGCACTTGTCGGCATCCACCACGTAGTTGCGGTCGTCGTGCGTCACGGCGCCCACGGGGCAGGTGGCTTCGCAGGTGTTGCAGCGGATGCAGATCTCGGGGTCGATCACATGCTGCTTGAGCAGGGCGTTGCCCTCGGCAGCCACGGCCATGTCCATACGGTGTCTCCTTCAACGAAAAGGGGCCACCAGGGGCCCCTTCGGCAATCGCGATGATGCCCTCAAGCCATCCGGTCAGGCGAAGCGGACGTACTCGTAATCCACTGGCTGGCGGTTGATGCCCATCACCGGAGGGGCGATCCAGTTGGCGAACTTGCCCGGCTCCACCACGCGGCCCATCAGGCTGGCCACGTAGGCCCGGTCGCTGCCGCTGGGCAGCCACTGATCGACGTGGGCCTTCCATTCGGCTTCGCTCACCACGCGGCCATCGGGCGACACCTTCACGCCCGAGAGCGCACCGATGTTGCGGTGGAAGGCCTTGTGCGGCACTTTCAGGCGTGTGGGGATGCCGGCCTTTTCCAGCACCTTGTTCCAGCGCTCCACGCCGGCCACGCTGTCCTTGATGTAGTCGTCGCGCAGCACCTCGTTCAGGGCGTTGAGCATGGGCACTTCCTTCTCGCTCAGCTGCCCGTTCTTCGCTTCCAGCACCTTGTAGGTCTGGCCTTTGAGCACATGGTCATCCACCCGCTTGCCTTCTTCGTAGCGGCCCTTCAGGCCCGACGAGTAGAAAGTAGCCGCGTTGCTGCTCTGGTCGGCGCCGAACAGGTCGATGGTGACGCTGAAGTGGAAGTTGATGTAGCGCTGGATGGTGGGCAGGTCGATCACGCCGGCCGCACGCAGGGTGGCCACGTCGTCGGTCTTGAGCTCGTTCATCTTCTGCGCCGTGCGCTGGATGACGCGGCTGATGCCGCTCTCGCCCACGAACATGTGGTGCGCTTCTTCGGTCAGCATGAACTTGGTCGTGCGGGCCAGGGGGTCGAAGGCGCTTTCGGCCAGCGCGCAGAGCTGGAACTTGCCGTCGCGGTCGGTGAAGTAGGTGAACATGAAGAAGCTCAGCCAGTCGGGCGTGGCTTCGTTGAAGGCGCCCAGGATGCGCGGGTTGTTCTCGTCGCCGCTGCGGCGCTCGAGCAGGGCCTCGGCTTCTTCGCGACCGTCGCGGCCGAAATGCTTGTGCAACAGATAGACCATGGCCCACAGGTGGCGGCCTTCTTCCACATTGATCTGGAAGAGGTTGCGCAGGTCGTACATGCTGGGCGCGGTCAGGCCCAGGTGTCGCTGCTGCTCCACGCTGGCCGGCTCGGTGTCGCCCTGCGTGACGATGATGCGGCGCAGGTTGGCGCGGTGCTCGCCGGGCACGTCGGTCCAGGCCTTCTCGCCCTTGTGGTCGCCGAAGTGGATCTGGCGGTTGGCGTCGCCCGGATTCAGGAAGATGCCCCAGCGGTAGTCCCGCATCTTGACGTGCCCGAAGCTGGCCCAGCCCTGCGGGTCGACGCTGACGGCGGTGCGCAGGTACACGTCCATGTCGGTGGAGCCCTCGGGGCCCATGTCGTCCCACCAGTTGATGAAGTTGGGCTGCCACTGCTCCAGCGCGCGCTGCAGGGTGCGGTCTTCACCGAGGTTGACGTTGTTGGGAATCTTCTCGCTGTAGTTCATGGTGCTCATCGTTGCTCCTGGTACTGCTTGAGGTGAATCGATCAAGTGGACGCCGTGGAACCGGCTCTGCCGGGACACCGGCGTCGCCCCCTTGAGCGGGATCGGCCGCAGGCCGCTTCGGGGGTGGGCTTCAAACCCGATCCCAATTGAAGAGGGCTTTGTCGCCCTTGCCGTAGACCTTCAGTGCGCCCCTTTCGCCGACGGCGTTCGGCCGCTGGAAAATCCAGTTCTGCCAGGCCGTCAGACGCCCGAAGACGCGGGTGAACATGTTCTCGGGGCCGTTGAAGCGCAGGTTGGCTTCCAGGCCGGTCAGGGCGTCAGGGGACATCGAGACGCGCTCTTCCACGGCGATGCGCACCTCGTCGGCCCAGTCGATGTCGTCGGGGTTGCTGGTGACCAGCCCCAGCGCGAAGGCGGCGTCCGCATCCAGCGCCTGCCCCGTGGCGGCGCGCACCGCAGACATGGTGGGTGCTTCGTCGTAGAAGCGGCGGCCCAGGCGGCTTTGGCCCGTCACCATCGGGTACAGGCTGAAGTTGGCTTCGCCCACGGTGATGCGCGGGGCCTGGGCCTCGTCGTCGGGCAGGGCCAGGTGGTAGCTGCGGTCGCAGGCCAGCGCCAATTCCAGCAGGCTGCCCGCAAAGCACGAGCCCGGCTCGATCAGCGCGAACAGGCTGCGCGACGCCACGTCCAGGCGGCTGAAGGTGCGGCGCAGCAGGCCGATGGTCTCGCGCACCAGCCAGTGGCCCTGGTTCGCCAGCAGGGTGGCGTCCACCGCCAGCATCGCAGCCGCATCGCCCTGCGTCTTGATCAACCAGGTGCCGACGTCGAGCTCGTTGGTGCGCATGCAAAGGATCGCGTCCTCCAACTCGCGGGCCAGGGCCAGCGGGTACCAGGCCGCGCCCAGGGCCTCGATGGCCCCTGTGTCCTGTGGCTGCGCGCCTTGCGGACCGTGGATCGTGAAGGTGGCCGTGCGCTTGGCGCGCTCGATCTGCACCGTGACGTGGCCGTAGCGCAGGGCGTCGGCTTCCACGCTGCGGTTCAGCGGCGTCAGCAGCGCGCCGCGGCCGGTGGCCGGCCGGTCGCTCAGGGCGGCGAGTTCGAGCGCGCGCTCTTGCACCTTCTGGGCAAAGACCGCCGGCTTGGCGATGTCGTCCACCAGGCGCCAGTCCTTGGCCTTGGCGCCGCGCACGCCTTCCACGCTGGTGCAGAAGATGTCGGCGCGGTCATGGCGCACCTTGCGCTTGTCGGTCACGCGGGTCAGACCGCCGGTGCCGGGCAGCACGCCCAGCAGCGGTACTTCGGGCAGGCTGACCGCGCTGCTGCGGTCGTCCACCAGGATGATCTCGTCGCAGGCCAGGGCCAGCTCATAGCCGCCACCGGCACAGGCACCGTTGACGGCTGCGAGGAACTTCAGGCCGCTGTGGGTCGACGAATCTTCCAGGCCATTGCGGGTTTCATTGGTGAACTTGCAGAAGTTGACCTTCCAGGCGTGGCTGCTGACGCCCAGCATGAAGATGTTGGCCCCTGAGCAGAACACCTTTTCCTTGGCGCTGGTGATGACGACCGTGCGCACTTCGGGGTGCTCGAAGCGGATGCGCTGGATGGCGTCGTTCAGCTCGATGTCCACGCCCAGGTCGTAGCTGTTGAGCTTGAGCTTGTAGCCCGGGGCCAGGCCGCCGTTCTCGTCGAAATCCGCGGCCAGCGTGGCCACCGGGCCTTCGAACCGCAGCTTCCAGTGGCGGTAGCGCGATGGGTCGGTCTGGTAATCGACCCAGGGGGCGGTGCGGGCGGGTTGGGCGGCGACGACAGCGTTCATGGCGGGGCTCCTTGGCGGCAGGGAAGCCAAGGTCGCTTGGCTTCATTGACACGAAGAATAATGCTTGTTGATGCCGAGAGTCAAGCAGGGATATGCAATTTAATTCATCTTGCGGGTTTGTGCGGATCAGCCGGCGAGGTTCAGCGCGCCGCGCACGGTGGTGCGCAGCAGCGCGAAGGTGGCCTCCAGAGCTTGCGCACTGGTGTCCACCCGATAGTCCGCCTTGGAATAGAAGGCTGCCCGTCCCGCCAGGATGCCCTTGAGGTCTTCCATGGCTTCACGGCTGGCCGCCATCGGCCGCATGTCGCCCTGGGCGGCCACCCGCTTCATGTGGTCCTCGGGATTGGCTCGCAGCCACACCGTGGTGCAGTGGGTGAGCAGCAGATTGAAGGTGGCGGGGTCGGACACGAGGCCGCCGGGCGTGGCGATCACGGCCTCGGGGTAGATCTGGATGGCTTCCTCCAGCGCACGGCGCTCGTAGCGGCGGTAGGCGTTCTGGCCGTAAAGGCCCTGGATTTCCGAAATGCTGCAGCCGGCGAATTTCTCGATCTCGCGGCTGAGTTCGACGAAGCTGAAACCCAGGTCATCGGCCAGCATCTGGCCCAGCGTGCTCTTGCCAGCGCCGCGCAGGCCCACCAGCGCCACGCGGGGGCTGTGGCCCGTGCCCCCGGCGGCCTTGGCGTAGCCCGAGCCCAGGGCCTCGGTCACGGCCAGGCGCACGCGGTGCAGGGTGGCTTCGTCGCGGTGCTCCAGCAGTTCGCGCAGCAGCAGCCATTCGGGCGTGGTGGTGGTGAAGTCGCCCACCAGTTCGGCCAGCGAACAGTGCAGGGCGCCGGCCACCTGCAGCAGCACCAGGATCGACGCATTGCCCACCCCGTATTCGAGGTTGGCCAGGTGGCGCTCGGAGACATCGGCCGCCACGGCCACGGCCTTGCGGGTCATGCCACGCCGGGCGCGCAGGGCCCGGGCGCGCTCGCCCAGGGCCACGAGGAAGGGATTCTTCTCGCCGGACTCGGGCTCGTTGGCGGGCGGCAGGGGCTCGGCGGGTGCCGCCGCGACGGGGCTGCTGCCTGGGGCTTTCCCGGGGGCATGCAATATAGTGCTTGACATGGGCAGTGGCCAGTTCTATCGTGCTGACACGCACAATAATT
Source organism: uncultured beta proteobacterium (assembly GCA_903822435.1). Classification (GTDB taxonomy): domain Bacteria; phylum Pseudomonadota; class Gammaproteobacteria; order Burkholderiales; family Burkholderiaceae_C; genus Rubrivivax. Next base: position 23,263 of record CAIJPE010000080.1, read on the forward strand.
CATATTTGTGCCCACGGCAACCTGCCCGCGTCGACATGAGGAAGACCGCCATGACCCCTGAGCACCGCGTGCCGCCGCCCCCCGCGCATTTCAACTTTGCCGATCACCTGCTGGTCCGCAATGCAGGGCGTGCGCTGAAGTCGGCCTTCATCGACGACCACGGGGTGCTGAGCTATGGCGAACTGGCCGAGCGCATCCGCCGCACAGCGGCTGCGCTGCGGGCGTCGGGCCTGCGCCGAGACGAGCGCGTGCTGATGTTGATGCACGACAGCAGCGACTGGCCTGTGGCCTTCCTGGGCGCGCTGTACGCCGGCATCGTTCCCGTGGCCGTGAACACGCTGCTGACCGCCGGTGACTACGCGTTCATGCTCGACCACAGCCGCGCCCGGGCCGTGCTGGTCTCTGGCGCGCTGCTGCCCACCGTGCAGGCCGCGCAGGCCCAGCGCACACCCGATCCGTTGGAGCCGGCACCTTTGCTGATCGTCTCGCACCCCACGGGTGACCTGCCGGCCGGCGCGGCGGCGCTGCAGGCGCTGATCGAGCGGCACGCGCCGCTGGCGCAGTCGGCGGCCACCGGCCCGGACGACATGGCCTTCTGGCTGTATTCATCGGGATCCACCGGCCGGCCCAAGGGCACCGTGCACACCCATGGCAACCTGTACTGGACGGCCGAGCTGTACGGCACACCGGTGCTGGGCCTGACCGAGCGCGATGTGTGCTTCTCGGCGGCCAAGCTGTTTTTCGCCTATGGGCTGGGCAACGGGCTGAGCTTCCCCCTGAGCGTGGGCGCCACCACGGTGCTGATGGCCGAGCGCCCCACGCCCGATGCCGTCTTCAAGCGCTGGAAGCAGCACAAGCCCACGGTGTTCTTCGGGGCGCCCACGGGCTTTGCCGGCATGCTGGCCTCCCCCGCGCTGCCGGCCCGCAGCGAAGTGGCGCTGCGGTTGTGTTCGTCGGCCGGCGAAGCGCTGCCCGCCGACCTGGGCGAGCGCTTCACGAAGCATTTCGGCGTGGAGATCATCGACGGCATCGGGTCGACCGAGATGCTGCACATCTTCCTGTCCAACCAGCCCGGGCGCGTGCGCTACGGCACCACCGGCTGGCCGGTGCCCGGCTACCAGGTGGAACTGCGCGGCGACGATGGCCGCCCCGTGCCCGACGGCGAGACGGGCGACCTGTACATCCAGGGCCCGAGTGCCGCGCTGATGTATTGGGGCAGCCGTGACAAGACCCGCGAGACCTTCCAGGGCGCCTGGACCAAGAGCGGCGACAAGTACCTGCGCAATGCCGACGGCAGCTACACCTACGCCGGCCGCAGCGACGACATGCTCAAGGTCAGCGGCATCTACGTCTTGCCGTTCGAGGTGGAAGCGACGCTGGTGCAGCACGCCGCCGTGCTGGAGGCCGCGGTCATCGGCGTCAACGACGA
>CAIJPE010000081.1 GCA_903822435.1 uncultured beta proteobacterium
ACCCATCGTGCACTAGCACCTTCATGCGGTTGGCGCGTCGGTTGGCGAAGAGGTAGGCGTGGTTCGGATGCGCGGCACCGAAGACGCTGACCACACGGGCCAGCGCAGCTTCGGTACCCAGCCGCATGTCCAGGGGCTGCACAGCCATCCACACGGCATCGACCCGGATCACTTCAGCAACTCACGCACGAAGCCCGCCAGTTCGCCCAACGCCTTCTCGGGCCAGGCAACGCCGACCGTCACCGTGCCGCGCTTGATGTCCAGGCGGATCTCGGTCTGTGCACTCGGAGCGCCAGGCGCTGGCAGAGCCAGGGGTATGAACGCTGCGGGATGCGAGACTGGCGGCACCTCTCCTGATGACGCACGTCCAGCGGCTTCCTTGCGGCGCGCCAACTGCCGCCAGCGGTGCACGACGTTGTCGTTGATGCCATGCGACATCGCCACCTGCGCCACAGACGTACCGGGCTCATCGCACTGGGCCAGAACCATCGCCTTGAACTGCGACCCGTACCGACGTCGCGTCCTCCCGCTCTCGCTTGTCATCGTGTCCACCTATTCCTACGTGGACACGATCCTTCCCAGTCGTCACGGGGAATTCAAGATGACTTCGCCGGACGGATACCAACTCGAAGCGGCGATCGTCGAAGGCCGGCTTGTGCGTGCGGCAGAGATCGCGACCGATGCAAACGCGCAGGCGCGTAGCCTGACGCGACGCGCCCTGACGCAGCAACTTCGCGGCGACCTGGGCGCCGTGCTCGACAAGGCCCTGCGACTGGAGCCGGCACAGCGGTACACCAGTGCCATTGAAATGGCCGAGGACCTGCGCCGCTACCTGCGCGGCCACCCGGTACAGGCCGCTCGGACCACGCCGTGGCAGCGGGCGTGGAAGTTCACGCGACGGCACCGGCTGAGCGTGGCAGTCAGTGGGCTGGCGGTCATCAGCCTGGTCGGCCTGACCATCGCCGCGCTGTGGCAGGCCCGTGAAGCGCAGATGCAGCGCGCCAAGACCGAAGCGTCGCTCGAGGCGACCGATGCCGTGGTCTTCTTTCTCGGCAATGTATTCCTCACCGACGCGCTCGCCGCCGGGAACAAGCAAGCCATGACGTCGGTCGTGAAGCAGGCCGAGCGCATCGCACGGGCCGAATTCGCGGGCTTCCCCGAAACGCTGTCGCGCGTACTGTTTTCCATATCGGTTCCCTATGGCGACAACGGTGACTTCGAGAAAGCATTTCAGCTCGTCGAGGAGGCCCGTGCGCTTACGCAGGACCCTGTCCAGCGTCGATCGACGGATTGTTGGCTGGGCTATGTCTATTCGCTTCGCGGCAAGTATCCCCAGGCCCTTCCGCTGCTCGAAGGCGTTGCCAACGATCCTGGGGCCAAGCCCCTGCTGCGGGCGCTTTGCTCGTTCTACCTGAGCAAGACACTGGTCTTTGGTGCCGGTGACATGGATGGTGCGCTTCGAGCGGCCGACGATGCCATGCGCTACTGGCGCAGCATGAAGCAACCCACGCCCATTCTCGAATCATGGTTGCTTCAGACGAAGGCCGGCATCCTGATGAGCACGTCCCGAGTGGCCGAAGCCGATGGCTTGTTCAAGCTGGCTGCCGAGTCCAGCCAGCGCCTTGGCCGGGATCGGGGCATGTCCCACGCCATCTTGCTGAACGACTGGGCGTTGGCCAGCTTCATCTCAGGACAATTGGTCGCCGCGCAGGCCCTCCAGGATGAAGCGCTGGCGCTGAACCGGCAAAACGCGGGCCCCTCTGGCGTCTGGCCCGTGTTTCTGCTGAACGCGGCACTCTATCGCCTCGAAGCAGGTCTGTATGACGACGCCTTGGACTACTACGATCAAGCCCTGGCTGCGGCCAGAGCTTACGGTTACAGCGCTGAGGCAGCCAGCGCCCAATGCCTGGGCGCCGTTGCGCTCCTACGAACAAGCCGCGGCAGTCAGGAAGCTGCGCAAACGCGATGGGCCGCAGGCAACTCGGAAAAGCTCGTTGGCAACCTAAGTGACAGGGCCGCTAAGGAGGGCTGCGGGATGGCTGCTGCACAGCTGGCTTTGAGGCGTGGTGATGCTGCCGAGGCATTGCGAAGACTTGATGCATTGCTGGGGGCGCCCAAATTGCGAGAATCGTCCCGCGGCCACATGCTTCAATGGCGATCTCGTGCGCAGCTGGCGCTCGGCAACACTGAAGCTGCGCAAACCGACGCCGAGGCGGCGCTGAAAATCGCCCGCCAGCTCCAGGGCGCTCAACCGCATTCTTTCCGCACCGCGCTCGCTCTCGATGCTCTCGCGCGACAACAGGCCGCAACGCACCAGTCAAATGCGCCACAGACTCGGCGAGAGACCGACGCTGCTTTGACAGCCACGGTAGCACCGAGCCACTGGCTGCGACAGTAGCGGTCCACCTCGAACCGCTTTCAGTTCCACCGCCACCTGCCCGAGCCTCCACCAAGGAGGTCTCGTGAAGAGCTGGGAACCTGCCCGGACCGCAGCTTCGTGGCAGCGAGACCGGAGCACTGTATATCAGCTCCGGGTCGAATCCGGGTTTTCCCGGGTGTCCGCTATGCTGCCGGCCAGCTTAAACGGCAGCTCTACGGCTGACTGGCCGACGCCTTGTGAGGCGGCCCGCGACCCTGAGCCGAAATACACTGTTCTAACTGGCCTTACATAGAGCCGTCGCCTCGGGGAAGCACCGGTAGGAGCTTCCTGCACAGGTAGAGCTCGGGCGCAGGCAGACCATGGCACCAATTTCAACGGCAAAAGCGAAAGCTGATGGGCGTCGGCACAGTTATCACAAACTGCCGAAGGCGTTGGGTCCGCTGCCGCGCGGGAGCTACTCTTGCAAACCGAGCTTGCGCAAGTTATCGACGTAGTAGTCTCGATAGCCAGGGATTCGAGGAATCTGCGCAATCGAAAAACTCGGTCGCAACCGCAACAGTTCATCCAGCGCAGCATGCGCTTGGTTCATTTCGCCCAATTGCGCATGAATCGCGGCCAGGTTCATGTACGCGAAATAAAAGCCTGGATTGGCTGTCAGGCACTCGCGGTGCTTGGCAATCGCTTCGTCGATGCGACCGAGTTGGCGGTAGCAATCGGCCAGTTGGAAGAGGTGCATATAGGACAGTGCCGGGTCCAGTCGCGTCAGGTTCTTGAGCAGAGGAACTGCCTGCTGCGCCTGATTCGCGAACAGCAGCAGGCTGCAGAACCACAGCCCGAGATCGGCGCGACCGGCGGTCAGCTCGACCGAACGCCGTGCCGAGGAGATGGCCGCCTCGCCTTCACCCCTCATCGCCAGCAAGAAGCCGAGCGTCAGGTGCGCGATGGGCTCAGCGGAGTCCAGTTGCAACGCACGTTGGACGTGGTCCAGACCTTGCTGCAGATACCGGTCCCCATCTTCCACACCGAAGAAGCCAAGGAAGTACTCGCTGCGGGCCAACTCTGCCCATCCGATGGCAAGTTCAGGATCACGTTCAACACACTTCAGCAGCAGTTCTCGCCCCGCAAGTTCGCTCTCCGGCGTTTGACGCGCGATCTGTGCGCGTCCCTGCACTAGAAGCGCCCAGACGTCCGGCCGCACCGGCCGCTCGCGCGGCGCGTGCTCGATGCCGGTACTGAGCGCACTGCGCAACTCGGCGACCACACCCCCGACCACCTCGTCCTGCAGCGCAAACACGTCACCCAGTTCGCGGTCGTAGCGCTCGGACCAGATCTCGCGCCCGTTGCGAGCATCAGTGAGCCGTGCCGTGATGCGCACACGAGAGCCGGCGCGACGCACGCTGCCTTCCACCACGTGCCTTACACCCAGATCGCGGCCGAGTTCTCGCGCCGAAACGCTCTTGCCCCTGTAGCTGAAGGACGTGCCGCGGCCGATGACAAACAGGTTGGGTATTCGTGCTAGTTCACTGATCAGATCCTCGCTCATGCCGTCGGCGAAGTACTCCTGCTCCGCGTCGCCGCTGACGTTGGCGAAGGGCAGCACCACCAGGGAGGGTCGGTCCGGCGGCTCAGGGCCTGAGTGTGCGGCCGCTGCGGGCACTGGCACAGGGCCGCCAACACGGTACGCGCGAACGGGCCGCGGAAAGTTCTTAAGACTTTGTTCGCCAAGGTCGTGGAAGGGGAGGTCCAAGCGGCTTCCGACGTTGTCGTAGATCGCAGCCGACAAGCAAATCCCCCCCGGCTCGGCCAGCGCCTGCAGCCGCGCTGCCACATTCACGCCGTCACCGTAGATGCGTTCACCCTCCACGGCCACGTCGCCCAAGTGCAGGCCGATGCGGAACAGCAAGCGGCGATCTGGAGGCTGCTGCAGCGCGTTGTCGTCCAAGCCTCGTTGTACGGCTACGCTGCAGCGCACGGCGTCCAGCGCAGCCGGGAACTCGGCAAGCAGGTTGTCCCCCGGGGAATCCACCACGCGGCCACGATGCAACCGCACGCTCTCCGAGATTATGTTGCGTGCTTCGGTCAACGAGCGGATCGTTGCCAGAGCGTCGTCCGCATGCAGCCTTGTGTAGCCGACGGCGTCGGCGGATAGGATTGCTGCAAGTCGATGAACAAGTTCGGCTTCCGGCATTGAAAATCCCGTCATTCATGCGATTCCGGGACGAGCATAAGCCAGTTCAGGATGCTTCTCTCGACCATGACAGGCGGCGGTTCGGTCCGAACCGGAGCCGCCGGCGTTCGGCCGAGGTCAGATCTCGGTCTGCTCCGAAATTTCCAGCGCGTCGTCGACCTCGATCCCGAGGTAACGCACCGTCGATTCCAAGCTTGGAATGGCCAAGCAACAACTGCACCGCTCGCAGATTCTTCGTGCGTCGGTAGATCAAAGTCGCCTTCGTCCTCCTCATGGAGTGCGTCCCATATTCCGCAGGGTCAAGGCCGAGTTCC
>CAIJPE010000082.1 GCA_903822435.1 uncultured beta proteobacterium
GCTGACTTGTGTGAGCTGGCCTGTGTTCGGGTGATGTCCCAGGAAGTAATCGTATGGACGCCCCCACCCGCACGGCATCTGTGTGCCAGAGTGGAGATTCCTACGTCACCACTCGAACCGAACAGGAGCGTCCGCCATGAAGATTACGACAGTCGGCATCGACCTGGCCAAGAACGTTTTCCAAGTGCACGGGGTAAACGAACAGGGCAAGGCCGTTTTGAAGAGGCAGATCAAACGCGACCAGATGGCTACGTTCTTCGTGAACCTGCCGCCTTGCGTGATCGGCATGGAAGCCTGCGGTGGCGCCCACCACTGGGCTCGCAAGCTTCAAGGCTTCGGTCACACAGTCAAGCTGATGGCTCCGCAGTTCGTCAAGCCCTACGTCAAGACGAACAAGAACGACGCGGCAGATGCCGAGGCAATCTGCGAGGCGGTGGCACGACCGAACATGCGATTCGTGCCAGTCAAGAACATCGAACAGCAAGCCGTTCTGTCGCTACACCGAGTGCGCCAGGGATTCGTCGGCGCCCGCACTGCCTTGGCGAACCAGATCCGTGGGCTCCTGGCCGAGTTTGGCCTTGTAGTTCCCCAAGGGATATCGCATGTCTGCGGTAAGGTTCCGGAGCTCATCGAGGATGCGAGCAACGAGCTGCCCGGCACCTTCCGGCTGTTGATCCAGCGCCTGCTCGATCACCTCAAGGAACTGGACCGCCAGGTAAGCGAACTCGAGGCACAGATCAAGACTTCGCACCGCGCCAGCGAAGCGAGCCGGAAGCTCGAGAAGATCCCCGGGATTGGCCCAATTACCGCAAGCGCGCTCGTCGCCACGATCGGCGACGCCAAGAGCTTCGACAACGCTCGACAGTTGGCTGCGTGGTTGGGGCTGGTACCGGCCCAATCATCCAGCGGCGGTAAGGCCACATTACTCGGGATCAGCAAGCGCGGTGACACGTACCTGCGCACTCTACTGGTCCACGGAGCGCGCGCCGTGCTGTGGGCGTTCCGGAGCAAGGCGGATCAGAGTGGCAATGCCTGGCTGCAGAAGCTCTTGGAGCGACGCAACGCCAACGTCGCGGTCATCGCGCTCGCGAACAAGAACGCACGCATCGTATGGGCGCTGCTCGCCTGCGGTCGCGAGTACGAGCCCGAATTCAAGCGCCAACCAGTCGGCGCGAACGCATAGCGACGTCGGGCCTGCGAACATCAGATCGACCTTACTGCATGGAGGTTCGGAAGCTACACCACCGATTGCTCAGGCGTACTTGAAGTGATGGCAAGAATGGTCAGACCGTGACCGGAACAGCCCGATTACACCACTGCGCCTTCGAGCGCGCGGAAGTGTTGGGGAGCCGGTCAGCAAATTCCATCAGGGACAGATCAGGCCGTGCGCCTGGCACGCAAGTCCGGATACATGGCTGCAATCTCTCTCTTCGATCCATCAAGACAAAACCGCTTGGCAAACCGGGGGCGTCCATACATGGTGTAAGTCCAACCACTGCGTAGCGGCTTGCCGCGAAGCTGTGGCGGCCATCCCGCAAGGGGTGGCCATCGTGAGTCCGGATAAGGTTGAGGTGCGACCCACCAACCCCTGTCCAAAGGAAATCACGATGACCACCTCAACTATCGCACTGGCCGAGCTCGCCGAGAAGGGAGCCGACGTCGACGTGCTGCGCCAGATGGTGCAGTTCATGGCCCAACGGCTCATGGAGATCGACGTGGAGGGGCGCTGCGGCGCCGGCTACGACGAGAAGAGCGCCGAGCGCACCAACAGTCGCAATGGCTACCGGGAGCGCACCTGGGAGACCCGAACGCCGCCGGCGCTGGCCCTGGGTCGGGCAACTAGCCGGACGCTGGCAGATCAACGCCGAACCGGCTCATCTGCGCCGCACCAGCCCGATCGGCGTCTTTGTGCAAGGCGACAGCCCCGAGGGCTTGACTGATCTGGCGGGCAACCTATGGCAATGGACGGCCAGCGTCTACACCGAACGGCTCGAAGCGTCTGCACTAACCACGGTTGCGCCGGAGGGCTTGGCTCGCCGGGTAGTGCGCGGCGGATCGTGGCATAGCACCACCGTCGCCTGCCTCCCGTCGTTCCGCGACAGGGCCTCGCCCGACGACCGCAACCGCTACTTGGGCTTCCGTTTGGTTTCGAATTGACGGATGCCTAAACTTGAATCGACTGCACGGCGGGCCACGCTTTGGGGTGTTCACGTTTGCACTGCTACCGCCTCCCCTGCTGCAGAGCTAGAAGTTCGGCTGCACCAAGCTACTCCGACCTTCGAGCCGGCAGTGCGAGGATCGGCAATGGGTGGGCAGCGCCAGTTCGGCCGAATCAGCTGTTGATGTCCCGCCTGCATCGGGTATCGATCAGGCCCGTGAGATCGTGGGCGACTGCTTTGTACAAGGGCCACGTTCGAGCGGGTGTCGTCCTATGGCGGATCTACTTTGAAACCGGTCATCGGCGTGGCGATTTGTAGATCGATCGGATGACCGGAAGTGGCCGGGACGGAACGTTCGCAGAGCACGCTGACAGCAGACGTTGGCCGGCCAGGCCATCGCGTCGAAAGTCAGCTACCTGGCGCAGGTGCGAACTGACCCTCTCGGCCAGCAGCTGACGGTCGCGACAGACAGCTTCCTGGCATCCCGTCTTATGGTCTCCTGGAACGTGCCCAAGCTCGGGTGCATCTGGCACCTGTTGAAGTGTTTGAGGCTGCTGCGCTGAGGTGAGCACCCGACCTACTTGGCTGGCGGCGTTGCAGCCGGCACTGCCGGCGCCTGGGGCTGGGCTGCCGCAACAGCGTTCTTCTCGGCGGCCGCCTTGTCCTTAGCGTTCGCCTGGTGTCGACCGACGGCGCACCCTGCGGCCGCACCGATAAGACCGTGGTGGCCAGCGACATGACCAGCGACACCGCCGACCGCGGCGCCCTTTAGACAACCTTTCGCGGTTGCCACAGTCGGCAGGGCCAGCATCGGCGCGAGGAGGGAAACAAGGACAAGTGTCGTGCGTATCACCGCTGCCTTTCGAGATGGACGATCTACGGACGTTATAGCGGCGCAGACCCTCCTGCAACGCATCAGGCACCCGGCGTAGCGTCGTCTGAGTCCTACAGGACCCCACCCTCTGGCCGCGGCCCAATTGCGCCCACGCCGCCGCCTGCTGTACAGCGACGCGAGAAACGCAGTAACCATCAGGCCACCAGGCGGGCCTGGCTAAGCGTCGCTACCGACC
>CAIJPE010000083.1 GCA_903822435.1 uncultured beta proteobacterium
ATGCCGACGGCAGCTACACCTACGCCGGCCGCAGCGACGACATGCTCAAGGTCAGCGGCATCTACGTCTCGCCGTTCGAGGTGGAAGCGACGCTGGTGCAGCACGCCGCCGTGCTGGAGGCCGCGGTCATCGGCGTCAACGACGAGCAGGGCCTGACGCGCACGAAGGCCTTCGTGGTGCTCAAGGCTGGCGCGCAGGCCACCGATGCCGAGCTCAAGGCCTTCGTCAAGGACCGGCTGGCGCCTTACAAGTACCCGCGCGTGATCGAGTTCCTGGCCGAGTTGCCCAAGACCGCCACCGGCAAGATCCAGCGCTTCAAGCTGCGCGAGCGCGAATCGCAGGCCCCCGCTCCGTGAGCGCCGGCTTCGTCGATGTCGACTGGGCCGGCCGCCCGGTCCGCATCGAGCATGCGTGGATCGCGCCCGAGCGGGCGGGCCAGCCCCTGGTTCTCTTCCTGCACGAGGGCCTGGGCTCGCTGGCGGCGTGGAAGGACTTCCCGCAGCGCCTGTGCGATGCCGTCGGTTGCCGTGGCCTGGTGTACTCGCGGCCGGGCTACGGCCGCTCGACCCCTCGCGCGCCCGACGAAGCCTGGTCGCCCGACTTCATGCACGAGCAGGCCCATGCGGTGCTGCCGGCGGTGCTGGCGGCGCTGGGCGTCGATCCGGTATGCGAGCCCCTCTGGCTCTACGGCCACAGCGACGGCGGCACCATCGCGCTGCTGTACGCCGCGCGGTTCCCGCAGGCGTTGGCCGGCGCCATCGTGGCGGCGCCGCACATCCTGGCCGAACCCATGTCGCTGGCCAGCATCCGCCAGGCGCGCGAGGCCTACAGCCAAACCGACTTGCGCGCCCGGCTGGCCCGCTACCACGACGACCCGGATTCCGCGTTCGGCGGCTGGTGCGGCGCCTGGCTGGACCCGCGCTTTGCAAACTGGTCCATCGAGGATGAGATCGCCAGCATCCGTTGCCCGCTGCTGGCGGTGCAGGGCCTGGCTGACGAATACGGCACACTGGAGCAGATCCGCGGCATTGCGCGGCGGGTGCCGGGCACGGCATTGATGGAACTGGCCGACTGCGGCCATTCCCCGCACCGTGACCAGCCCGCCCACGTGATCGAGGCCGTCGGTGGCTTCATCCGCGCCCACCCTCACCATCCCCGCCCGACCGGCACGGCAGCATGACCCTGGCCACCTTCCTCATCCAGTGCCTGAACTCGCTGCAGTACGGGCTGCTGCTGTTCCTGGTGGCCTCGGGCCTCACGCTGATCTTCGGGATCATGGGCGTGATCAACCTCGCGCACGGCAGTTTCTACATGATCGGCGCCTACATGGCCTTCGCCCTGGCGCCGCTGGTGGCCACGGTGGGTGGTGGCTTCTTCGCCACGCTGGTGGTGGGCGTGGTGCTGGCGGTGGCCCTGGGCTATGTGCTGGAGTGGGCCTTCTTCAGCTTCCTGTACGAACGCGAGCACCTGCAGCAGGTGCTGATGACCTACGGCCTCATCCTGGTCTTCGAGGAGGTGCGCAGCCTGCTGCTGGGCGACGAGGTGCACGGCGTGCAGGCGCCGGCCTGGCTCTCGGGCAGCCTGGCGCTGGACGACACCATGACCTACCCGGTCTACCGGCTGTTCATCTCGGTGGTTTGCCTGGCCCTGGCCGGGGGCATGTACCTCGTCTTCAGCCGCACCCGGCTGGGCATGATGATCCGCGCCGGCAGCACCAACCGCGAGATGGTGCAGAGCCTGGGCATCGACATCCAGTTTCTCTACCGCGTGGTGTTCGCGGCCGGCGTGGCCATCGCGGTGCTGGCCGGCATGGTGGCCGCGCCCGTGTCGTCGGTGTACCCGGGCATGGGCAACACGGTGCTCATCGTGTGCTTCGTGGTGGTGGTGATCGGCGGCATCGGCTCCATCCGCGGGGCGCTGGTGGCAGCGCTGATCATCGGCGTGGTCGATACCTTCGGCAAGGTCCTGCTGCCGCAGGCGGCGGGTGTTCTGGTGTACGTGCTGATGGCGCTGATCCTGCTCTGGAAGCCCGACGGGCTCTTCAGAGCAGGCTGACGACGATGGTCAACTCCCGCATCGTCTTCGTCGCGCTGGCCTTCCTGGCCCTTGCGTCGGTGCCCCTGGTCAGCGGCTCCTTCGCGATCGACCTGGTCACCAAGATCATGGTCTTCGCGGTCTTTGCGCTCAGCCTGGAACTGCTGGTGGGCAGCACCGGCCTGGTGTGCTTCGGGCAGGCGGCATTCTTCGGCATCGGGGCCTACGCCACGGTGCTGCTGTCGCCGCAGAGCGATGCTGCTTCGCTGCTCTGGCTGCTGCCGGCGGCCATGTGCAGCGCGGCGCTCTATGCGCTGGTGGTGGGCGCGCTGTCGCTGCGCACCAAGGGCGTGTACTTCATCATGGTGACCCTGGCCTTCGCGCAGATGGCTTACTACGTGGTGCACGACACTCCCCTGGGCGGCGGCACCGACGGCATCTACCTGAACGTGAGACCGGTGCTGGGCACGGTGATCGACCTGGGCAAGCCCGAGGTCGTCTATGGCTTTGCGTGGGTTTGCCTGGCCGCCACCTTCGGCCTGCTGGCGCTGGTGCTGCGCTCGCGCTTCGGCCGCGCACTGGCCGGCATCAAGACCAACGAACAGCGCATGCGGGCGACGGGCTTCTCCACCTATCCATACAAGCTGGCCGCCTTCACCATCTCCGGTGCGCTGGCCGGTCTGGCGGGCTTCCTGTTCGCGGTGAAGGATGGCTTCGTCAACCCCGAACTGCTGAGCTGGCACTTCTCGGGGGCCGTGCTGATCATGATCATCCTGGGGGGGCTCGGTCATTTGCGCGGCGCCTTGATCGGTGCCTTCGCCTTCGCCCTGCTGCAGGAGTTCTTCAAGTCCGAGGCGATCTTCGGCGGCTTCGCCAAGCATTGGAACCTGGGCCTGGGACTGATCATCATCGCCTGCGTGGCGTTGCTGCCGCGCGGCTTGGTCGGCCTGCCGGGGCAGTGGCGCGACCGGTTGGTGGGAAGGGCCGCGCTGCGCGGCAGCGCGGCCAGGAGCACGCCGTGAGCCCGATGGCCCAACCCGCCGAGGTGTTGCTGCGCGGCCGCGAACTGACGCGCCGCTGGGGCGGCCTGCTGGCCGTGGACCGCGTGAGCCTCGAACTGCAGCGCGGCAGCGTGCATGCGGTCATCGGCACCAACGGCGCCGGCAAGTCCACCCTCATCAACATGCTCTCGGGCGAACTCGCGCCCAGCAGCGGGAAGGTCGAATTGCTGGGCCGGGACGTCACCACCTGGAGCCAGCCGCGCCGCGCCCGCGCCGGGCTGGGCCGCAGCTACCAGCGCAACACCATCTTCGCGGCCTTCAGCGTGTTCGAGAACTGCCGGCTGGCTGCGCAGGCCCATACGCAAAGGCCCTGGGCCTTGTTCAGCGATGCGCGGCATTGCGAAGCCAGCACCAGCGCCGCACGCGTCGCCGTGGCCAGCGCGGGACTGCTGGACCAGTTGGAACGCCCGGCCGGCGCCCTGTCGCACGGCCAGAAGCGGCAGCTTGAAATCGCCATGTGCCTGGCCACCGGCCCGCAGGTGCTGCTGCTGGACGAGCCGCTGGCCGGTATGGGTGCCGACGAGACCGAGCGCATGCTGCAACTGCTGGCCGAGCTGCGCACCGGCCACGCCATCCTGCTGGTGGAGCACGACATGGACGCCGTGTTCCGGATCGCCGACCGCATCACGGTGATGGTCAACGGCGCCGTGATCGCCAGCGACACGCCCCAGGCGGTGCGCACCAACCCCGCAGTGCAGGCTGCCTACCTGGGTGAGCACGAGCATGGCTGAAGCCCTGCTCGAAGCCCGCGGCATCCACGCCTGGTATGGGTCCAGCCACGTGCTGCACGGCATCGACTTGCAGATCGGGCGCGGGCAGACTGTGGGCCTGCTGGGCCGCAACGGCATGGGCAAGAGCACGCTGATCCGTACGCTGCTGGGCCATGTCACCCAGCGCGAAGGCCAGATCCGCGTGGATGGCCGGGATGTCTCTCACGCCCGGCCGCACGAGGTGGCGCGCCTGGGCGTGGCCTACGTGCCCGAAGGCCGGGGTGTCTTCCCGAACCTGAGCGTGCGCGAGAACCTCGTCATGGCCGCCCGCCGCGGCGCGGCCGGCCGCGCCGACTGGCCCTTGGACCGCGTGCTGCAGACCTTCCCGCGCTTGCAGGAACGCATCGGCAACCTGGGCAGCCAGCTCTCGGGGGGCGAGCAGCAGATGCTGTCCATCGGCCGCGCGCTCATGACGCACCCCGATCTGATCATCCTGGATGAAGCCACCGAGGGCCTGGCGCCGCTCATCGTCGCCGAGATCTGGCGCGTGATCGGCACCATCCGCGAAGGCGGCATTGCCACCCTCATCGTCGACCGCGACTGGCGTCGGGTGCTGGCTCAGTCCGACCGCTCGCTGGTGCTGCAGAAGGGGCAGGTGGTGCTGGCCGGCGATTCCGGCGACCTGCGCACCGACCCGACCCTGGGCACCTACCTCGGCGTCTGACGCTGCCCGGCGTTGCACCGCCTCAACCCCTTTCCCACCGACAGGAGACACCCCATGTATCCCCAACTCAGCCTCTACATCGACGGCCAGTTCATCCACGGCGGCGGCCGCCCCGAGCAGGACGTCCTCAACCCGGCCACCAACCAGCCCATGGCCCGGTTGCCGCATGCCACGCGCGAAGATCTTGACCTGGCGCTGTCCAGCGCGCAGCGCGCCTTCGAGACCTGGCGCAAGACCTCGCCGCTGGAGCGCGGCAAGGTGCTGCGCAAGGTGGCCGAACTGGCGCGCGAGCGGGCGCAGGACATCGGCCGCAACATCACGCTCGACCAGGGCAAGCCGTTGGCCGAAGCCGTGGGCGAGGTGGTGTTCTGCGCCGAGCACGCCGAGTGGCACGCCGAAGAGGCGCGCCGCATCTACGGCCGCGTGATCCCTGCCCGTCAGGAAGGCGTGCGCCAGATGGTGCTGCGCGAGCCGATCGGCGTGTGCGCGGCCTTCTCGCCCTGGAATTTCCCCTTCAACCAGGCCATCCGCAAGATCTGCGCGGCCCTGGGCGCGGGCTGCACCATCATCCTCAAGGGCCCCGAAGACGCCCCCAGTGCGGTGGTCGCGCTGGCCCAGCTGTTCCACGACGCCGGCCTGCCCGCCGGCTGCCTGAACGTGGTGTGGGGCGTGCCGCACGAGGTGAGCGACTACCTGATGCGTTCACCCATCGTGCGCAAGATCTCGTTCACGGGTTCGGTGCAGGTGGGCAAGCAGTTGGCTGCGCTGGCCGGCTCGCTGATGAAGCGCTGCACCATGGAGCTGGGCGGCCATGCGCCGGTGATCGTCTGCGACGACGCGCAGATCGAGGCCGCGGCCGACATGCTGGTGGGCTTCAAGTTCCGCAACGCCGGGCAGGTGTGCATCTCGCCCACGCGCTTCTATGTCCAGGAAGGCGCCTATGACAAGTTCGTGTCGCGCTTCCTCTCGCGCCTGCAGAAGGTCAAGGTCGGCGACGGCCTGCTGCCCGACACCCGCATGGGCCCGCTGGCCCAGGCCCGCCGCGTGACGGCCATCGCCGGTTTCATCGACGACGCCCACCAGCGCGGCGCCACCATCCTGGCCGGCGGCACCGCGCTGGGTGGCGAAGGCAACTTCTACGCACCGACCGTCATCGCCGACCTGCCTGAAGACAGCCGCCTGATGACCGAGGAACCCTTCGGCCCGGTGGCCGGCCTCGTGCGCTTCAAGACGATCGAAGAGGTGCTGGTGCGCGCCAACAGCCTGCCTTTCGGGCTGGCCTCGTATGCCTTCACCACCTCGTCGAAGAATGCCGCGGCCCTGAGCAACGGCCTGCAGGCCGGCATGGTGTCCATCAACCACTTCGGCATGGCATTGGCCGAGACGCCATTTGGCGGCATCAAGGACAGCGGCTACGGCAGCGAGGGCGGTCTGGAGACCTTCGACGGTTACTTGAACACCAAGTTCGTGACGCAGATGGATTGACGGGCTCAGACCCCTGGTTTCACGTCGGGCCCGTTGGGTGCCAAAGCGCGAAGGGCGCAGTGCCCGGTTCGGATGGCGAATTGCGTGGGGCCGGGGCCGGAGGCCTTCGGGCGCATCCCGAACTGACTCGCCGCAGCGAAACTGCAGGCCGCCCCGCCGGACGCCCATTGCGGCAGTGCTCGGTTGCCTGCGCGCACGCGTGAGCGAGCCCATCCGAATGACCGCTCCAGGCGGCGAATTCAACCGGTCATCGCAACGGCTTCGCTGAACTTCCCGGCCGGTGTCTGCCAGCCGGGGGTCTTTCTCGATCGCTCATTCAATGGTCTCGCCATCGCGTTGAGCTTGGTTTGTGACTGGCCTGAGATGTCGATGCCCTTGGGCAAGTACTGTCTCAGCAGTCCCTTGGTGTTCTCGTTGCTGCCTCGTTGTGATGGGCTCTTCGGATCACTCCCGGACCGACCGGCTCGGTTCGTCGCATCGACGGCCCGAGCACCTGCAATCGGAGCCGACGGGCTTCGGCTCTCTGCTTTGAATGCCGTGAGCGCGCTGGACCTGCTCTTGGCCGATACGGCAGGCCATGACGCTCCCTTGCCGAATCATCGGAGCCGCCGTCGTCGTGGGCGCACCCTTGTGGGCGGCAAGCGCCTGTGCGGACGAAGTCAGTGTCCTGAACACCGGCATCCTGAAGGGTGCCTTCACGCCCATCGCGACCGAAATCGAACGCCAGACCGGCCACAAGGTGACGATGTCCTGGGGCCCGTCATCGGGCAACTCGCCAGAAGCGAGTCCGGTTCGCGTGCGCAGCGGCCGTTTCGCGCCGAAACACCGGCGAAACGTGGTGGTTTCGGGGATCGGCGTGGCGGTCAAGACGGGCCGCCCGATGCCCGGCATCTCGACCACGACCGCGTTCCGCCAGGCCCTGCTGGCCGCCAAATCGGTGGGCTATTCGGAAGATGCCAGCGGCACCCACTTCATCAAGGTCGTCGTGCCCAAGCTGAGGCTGACGAAGGCCACGGCGAGCAAGGGCCATGCGATGCTGGGCCGTCGCTTCGTCGGTGAGGAATCGGCCGACGGGGTGGTCGAACGGGGCGTTCAGGCACTCAGCGAACTGAAGCTGGAACCAGGCATGGCCATTGTCGGCCGCTGCCCGATGAGCGGCAGAAGTTCAGTATGGTGTCGGTGGCAGTGTCGTCCAAGGCCACCGCGCCCGATGCAGGGCAGCAGTTCCTCGAGTTCCTGGGCACGCCATACGCGCGCAAGGCCATGCGTGACAGTGGCCTGGATCTGCCGAAGGGGCAATGACCTGCGCTCGCTGCCGACCGCTGCGGCCCCGCTGTTCTGCGCCTTGACTGCGCAGGCCGACGAGGTCTTGAAGCCGCGAAGGAGCCGTCGTTCGATCCCGCCAGGCCAGCATCCACAGCCTGTGGTGGGAGCAGGGAGCGCCAGCCGCCTCCATGGTCGCTGATGGCATCCGCGGCCATCTGCCCCGTGCCCGCGCCCGGGACTCGCCGTGCCCGCCACACCCGGGCGGCCGGCGCGAAGTCGCCAGAAGGTTACCGGATGACCAAATTCCGGAGGCAGATCAACTAGCATGTGGCCACACCAGGTCCGGCCGCTGCCCGGCCCCCCCAAGGAACCCCATGCGCGCGTGGACCGTTGACGCCGACGACATCCGTGTGGCCGAGGACTTCGACGAGTCCCTGCTCCACCGCACGCCCGAGATCGAGGCCTTTCTCGCCCAGGGCCTGGACGACAAGTTCATCGTCATCGGCACCAAGGGCTTCGGCAAGACGCTGCTGCTCAAGGCCAAGCGCATCCTCTACCAGCGAGAAGGCCAGGCGGTGTGCCTGCCCAGCGGCAACCTGCTGGACAAGCCCATCGGCGACAAGATCTTCGGGCGCGAGTCGGTGGCTTTCTTCTCGGTATCGCCGCTGCCCTGGTCCAAGGTGTGGCTGTCGGCCATCGCGCTGACGGTGCTCAAGCACGCCGAGGCGGCCGGCGGCCTGGTCGTCAACCCCCGCCTGGCCGGACTGGTGGCCGACGCGCAGTTGCACAGCGTGATCGACCACTTCGTGCGGCTGCTCGACTTCACGCCCAGTGAACTGCAACGCTGCGCAGCCGATACCGACGGCCACCTGGTGCCGCGGTTGCGGGCGGTGAAATCGCCGCTGGCCCTGTTCATCGACGGCATCGACGAGTACTTCAACAAGCACGTCGAGGAACTGCCCACGCACCCCAGCGTTACCGGAGAGCTTTCACCCGAGATCTGGCACTACGCGCAGCTGGGGCTGGTGGAGGTCGCCTACCAACTGCGGCGCATCAACCACCACCTGAAGGTCTTCGCCGCCATCCGCAAGGAGGCTTATTCGCGCCTGCCGCAGCGCACGGCCATGTCGCAGCAGTACCGAGGCAGCGCGGTGGACATCGTCTACGCCCCCGAAAGCCTGCGCGAGATCTTCCTCAACAACATCCGCCTGGTGAAGGCCGAGCGCATGGTGCGGCCGGCGCTGCTGCGCGGCAGCCCGCTGCAGGCCTTCCTGGGCCTGACCAGCCTGACCGACGCCTACACCCGCGAAGAAGAAGACGCCTTCGGCTACCTGTGCCGCCACACCCTGCTGCGCCCGCGCGACCTGATGACCATCGGCGAGCGGCTGGCCGCGCTGCGGCCTGAAGACCGCCGCAACGAGCATGCCATCAAGGCGGCCGTGCACCAGGCCGCCACCGAGATCGCGCACGAATATCTGGCCGAGATCGCGCCCTACGTGGGGGACATCGAAGTCGAGCGCCTGTTCCACTGGCTGCCTGGGCATATCCTGAGCCGTGCCGAGGTGGAAGCCATCTTCGAGGCGCACAGCCGGTCCGACTTCGACGCCGAGCACGTCTTTCACGCGCTGTACCGCGTGGGCCTGCTCGGTTACGTGCAGCACGACCTGGTGCGTGGCGAATGGCGGCAGCGCTTCCTGCGTCCGGGCGACGCCACGCTGGAGCCCAACGGGACGCTCCCGCGGGCCACGCACTACCTCGTGCACCCGGTCCTGTCGGATGTGATCGGCCGGGTCAATCCGGCCTTCCTGCAGCGCATCGACCGCCACAACATCGTGGGTTATGACCGCCCGTGGCACGACGCCGGCGCGGTCGAGCGCGAGGCCTGCGTGCGCAACCTGTGCGTGCTGAAGGCCGACGTGCACGGCTTCGGCGGCATGATGCGCACGGGCACCGATGCCCCGGTGCGCAAGGCCCTGGAAGAAGCCGTGGCGCGCTGGGCGCCACCGCAGGCCATCATCGAGACCGGCTCGGGCGATGCCGCACTGATTGCCGACGACGACCCGGTGGCCTTGGCGCAGACGGCTCGGCACCTGATGGACGATGTCTACCAGGCGCCCGGACAGCCGCGCCTGCGCATCGCCCTGCACTACGGTGCAGTGCAGACCCGGCAACGCGATATCGACCTGCGCACCGTCATCGTCGGCGGCGAGGCGATCTTGTGCGCGGCGCGGGTGGAGCCGGTGGTCGAGCCCGGGCAGATCTGGGCGACCGAGGAATTCCGCCAGCAGTTCGTGTTGCGCCCGACGCTGTGGCGCACCACGCCGGTAGCACCGGCGTCGGGCGGGGAACTGTTCAACGTGCGCAAGGAGGCCACGGCGGAGGCTGACCTGTGGGTGCGGCTGCACCGGCTGGAGAGTTGAGCCCGGCCCGCAAGGCCGCGCCGGGGCATTGCGATCAGAGCCTGACTGACTGGCCGGATCGTCGCTATGATGAAGCCGCACAAGGAGACAAGAAGATGAAGGCCCGCTTGTGGTTGACGCTCGGTGTGGGTGCGCTGGTTTCGCTGTCGGCGGTGGCCCAGGAGGTGACGCTCACGCGGCTCGATTGCGGCACCGGGGTCAACGACCCGAGGCGCTTCAGCGACACCTATGCCTACAGCGAGACGACCAAACCCTTCACGTTCAGTTGCTACGTGATTCGGCACGGCTCGGACGTCATGGTCTGGGACACGGGGTATCTGCCGGCTTCCGTCCCGAGTGCCACCAACAAGCCGCTGGCCGAGTTGCTGAAGCAGATCAACGTCAATCCCGATGAGGTCAAGTACGTCGGGATCAGTCATTTCCACGCCGACCACACCGGCCAGTTGAGTTCGCTCAAGAATGCGACCTTGCTGATCGGCAAGGGCGATTGGGATGGCATCAACGCCACGCCCCCGATGGGCGGCGCCAACGTCAAGGGGTTCGCGGAGTGGATCGCCGAGAAGCGCAAGGTCGAGTCACTCAGTGCGGACAAGGACGTGTTCGAGGACGGCACCGTCATGATGCTGCGGGCTCCGGGCCACACGCCAGGGCATAGCATCCTGCTGGTCCGTCTCAAGGAGATGGGGCCCGTGATCCTCAGTGGTGACGCCGTGCATTTCTACGAGAACTACGAGCACGAGGGCGTGCCGGGCTTCAATTACGATCGCGCACAGACGCTCGCCTCGATCCAGCGAATCAAGCAGATCGAGAAGAACCTGAAGGCCACGCTGATCATCCAGCACGACCCGCGAGACATCGGCAAGCTGCCCGCCTTTCCCGCTGCGGCGAAGTAGGCCGGGTTTTCTGGATCCGGGTCGAACCCACGCGAATGCGGTGGCAATTCTGCGGGCCGCTCATTTCATGGTGATTCCGCGGAGTTCGGCCAGCCGCTCGAGATCGATCAACTCGACGCTTCCTGATCCGAAGTTCGTCACGAGCAGGCTCCTTCCATCGCGTGTGAGCTTCAATTCCCGAGGAAAGCCCCCCGCGGGAATGCGGCCTGCGGCCACGTCGAGGTGGTTCACATCAAGGAACGAAATCGACGCGTTGCGGCCTGCACCGAAGCGGTCGGAGTTGGCGACGAAGACATGGGCCCCGTCCACGGCAATGCCCACCGGGGACGGCCCCACAGGCACGCTGGCCTGCTGGGAGTGATCGGGATCACTTACGAGCTTGCTGGCGTCGAAGACGATCACCGCATGGCTCCCGCGGGCCGTCACGTACACGCGATCCCCTGTGGGCGATACCGCCACGCGCACCGGGTTGCAGCCAGCTGGCACGCGGGCGACCACGGCGCTGGCCGGGTCGACTGCCGCGCGCGCCACATCGATAACCATGAGCATGCCCGCCGGGTGCACGGGGCCCTTCCCCTCGGGCGCGCAGCTGCGCTCACCGGGCCCGACCTCGCTGGTGCTGTAGAGCCAGCGTCCATCCGGCGAAAGCACCAGCCCGACGGGCGCGCCACCCGTTCTGATCTGCCCCGCCAGATGCATGACGCTGCCGGTCGACCCTTCGGTGAAGTCGTAGACGCTGAGCGTGTCGGATCGTTCGGCGCTGACAAAGACCCGCTTGTCGTCCGGTGTGAAAGCGACATAGATGTGGCCGGCGCCTGCCCCACCGGCAGGCCCATCGAGCAGGGCATTCTCGGCACCGGTGACCAGGCGCTCGGTGGACAGCAGCACGATGCCCTGACCGGTGGCGGCCACCAGAACCTTGCCATCCCCGCTGAGCGCCATGCCCGTGAGCTGGCCGGGTGCGGCCACCGTCCGCAACAGAGACATCTCGCCGTTCGAACGTGCCAGCACCGCCACCTGGCTCCTGCCATTCCTGCCTGTCAGCGAGACAAAGATCGAGCATCCGTCCGCGCTGGGGACCGCCGAAAAGGGACGGCCCGGTACGTCGATCTGGGTGATGGCCCGCGATGCCGGTTGATTGCAGCCGGATGGCTCGGCGTTGGCAGGGTCCGAGACCCACGGAAGGCAGGCAAACCCGAGGACCATGCCCAGCAGGCCTCCGTTGATCGCGGGCCTTCGGGTTGCGAAGCATCCAGGTGTCACGGTCGTTCCTTGGAGTGCGGGCAGGTCGGCTCGAATCGGCGGTGATTCGAGGTTTCTCGCACGGGCCGATGATGATGGCTGGAACCGGGGCAAGTGGCAACACATCCGACCCTTGCGCGCTGGCACTGCCGAAGGACGAGGCCATCGGCCGGCGCCGCGCCGCGGACGACGGCGCGCGCTCAATCGCCGTTCTTGCGCGCCCCCAGGTAGGTCTCGATCACCCGCTGATCCCCCGCCAGGTCTTGCGCCGGCCCTTCCAGCACCAGGTCGCCCGTCTCCAGCACGTAGCCGTAGTCGGCCACCTCCAGCGCGGCCCGGGCGTTCTGCTCCACCAGCAGGATCGTCACGCCGCTGGCGCGCAGCTGCCGGATGATGGTGAAGATGTCGCGCACGATCAGCGGGGCCAGGCCCAGGCTGGGTTCGTCCAGCATCAGCAGCTTGGGCGCGCCCATGAGCGCGCGGCCGATGGCCAGCATCTGCCGCTCGCCGCCCGAGAGCGTGCCGGCCTGCTGGGCCCGGCGCTCCTTCAGCCGCGGGAAGAGGACGTACACCCGTTCCATGCCGTCGCGCCACTGCGGCACGCGCTGCTTCATCGGCCGCCATCCGCCCAGCACGAGGTTGTCTTCCACGCTCATGGTGCCGAAGAGCTCGCGCTTTTCGGGCACCAGCGCCATGCCGTGCATCACGCGCTCTTCGAGCGTCAGCCCCGCGATGTCGACGCCGCCCAGGCGCAGGCCGCCGGTGGATCGCAGGAGTCCCATGAGGGCATTGAGCAGCGTGGACTTGCCCGCGCCGTTCGGCCCGATGACCGTGACCACGCTGCCCTGCGGCGCGCTGATGCTCAGGCCGCGCAGCACTTCGGCCTTGCCGTAGCCGGCGTGCAGGCCGGTGACTTCGAGCAGGGGCGCGGCCATCAGTGTTCCGTGCCGAGGTAAGCCGCGCGCACCTCGGGGCTGGCCTGGACTTCGGCCGGTGTGCCTTCGATCAGGCGGGTGCCGAATTCCATCACCACGATGCGGTCGGTCAGGTTCATCACGAAGTCCATGTCGTGTTCGACCAGCAGCAGGCTCAGGCCTTCGGCCTTGAGCTGGCGCAGCACGGCCGCCAGGGCCTGCTTCTCCTGGTGGCGAAGGCCCGCGGCGGGTTCGTCCAGCAGCAGCACGGCCGGGTCGCTGGCCAGGGCGCGGGCGATTTCCACCAGCCGCTGCGGGCCCAGGGCCAGGTTGCCGGCGAGTTCGTGTTGCTGCGCGGCCAGGCCCACGCGTTCGAGCTGGCGCGCGGCCTCGTGCAGGGCGCGACGCTCCTCGGCGCGGTCCAGCCGCAGCATGGCCGCCACGCTGCCGCTGCGCGTGCGCAGGTAGGTGCCCAGGGCCACGTTTTCCAGCACGGTCATGTCGGGCACCAGCTTCACGTGCTGGAAGGTGCGCGACAGGCCCATCCGAGCCACCGTGCGCGAAGGCAGGCCGTCGACGCGCTTGCCGCGCAGCCACACCTCGCCGCTGGTCAGGGGCAACACGCCCGAGACGAGGTTGAAGGTGGTGGACTTGCCCGCGCCGTTCGGCCCGATCAGCCCCACGATGTCCCCGGCCTTGATCGCAAAGCTGATGTCGTTGACGGCGACCAGCCCGCCGAAGGCCTTGCGCACCGCCCTCACGTCCAGCAGCAGTTCGCCGCGGGCCGGCTTGTCGCGCGCGGCCAGGGGTGCAGCAGGCTCCGCGTCGGGCGGTGTGACGGTCGCCTTGCGGGCCGGCCACAGCCGCGCGATCAGCGGCCAGACGCCCTGCGGCGAGACCTGCAGCACGATGACCAGCACGATGCCGAAGACGATGATCTCGTAGCTTCCGGCGCTGCCCAGCAGCCGGGGCAGCCACACCTGGAGCTGGTCTTCCGTGAGCTTGACCAGGGCCGCCCCCGTGAAGGCGCCCCACACGCTGCCCACGCCGCCCAGCACGGCCATGAAGAGGTATTCGATGCCGAACTTGATGCCGAAGGGGCTGGGGTTGACGCTGCGCTGCAGGTGCGCAAACAACCAGCCGGAGACGCTGGCCAACTGGGCCGCGATGACGAACATCACCACCTTGTAGCGGAAGGTGCTGGCGCCCATGGCCTCGGGCATGGTGGTGCCGCCGCCGCGGTTCAGGTTGAGCGCGCGCATCACGCGCCCTGGCCTCGAATCCAGCAGGTGCACCACCGCCAGCGCCCCGGCCAGCGCGGCCAGCCAGATCAGGCCGTAGATGCGCCGCTCGGCCTTCAGGCTGAAGCCGAAGAGCTCGATGGGCGGCACGCCCAGCAGGCCATCGTACTTGCCCAGCGCCTCCAGGTTGCCCATGGTGTAGAACAAGGCCAGGCTCCAGGCGATGGTGGCCAGGGGCAGGTAGTGGCCGGACATGCGCAGGGTCAGCCAGCCCAGCACCAGCGAGGCCGCCGCCGTCAGCACCAGGCCCGCCGCCAGGCCGATCCAGGGCGACAGGCCGAAGTGCGTGCACAGGTAGGCGCTGCTGTAGGCGCCGATGCCGGCGAAGGCCGCCTGTCCGAAGCTGGTCAGCCCGCCGATGCCCGTGAGCAGCACCAGGCCCAGGGCCACCAGCGCATACATGCCGATGTAGTTCAGCTGCGTGATCCAGAAGTCCGGCACCGGCAGCCAGGGCACGATGAAGACGGCGAGCGCCAAGGCCGCCAGGGGTTTGATCGAGCCGTTCACCCTAGTGTTCCTCGTGGTCGCGGTCGACGAATGAACGCCACAGCAGCACGGGCAGGATCGCGGTGAACACGATCACCTCCTTGAAGGCGCTGGCCCAGAAGGAGCCGAAGGACTCGATCAGCCCCACCCCGATGGCGCCGCCCAGGGCCAAAGGGAAACTGGTCAGGCCGGCGAACACCGCGGCCACGAAGCCTTTCAGGCCGATGAGGAAGCCGCTGTCGTAGTAGATGGTGGTGCTCGGGCCGATCAGCAGGCCCGAGAGCGTGCCGATGAAGGCCGCCATGGTGAAGCTCAGCGAGCCGGCCCCGTCGGTGGCGATGCCCATGAGCCGGGCGCCCGTGCGGTTGACGGCCGTGGCTCGCAGGCCCTTGCCAGCCAGCGTGCGCTCGAAGAACACGAACAGCGCCACGATCAGCGCCAGCGAAGCCGCGAACACGATGAGCGTCTGCCCCGTGATGGCCAGCGCCCCGAAGCTGAAGCGCTGGTCCCAGAAGGGCGTGGTACGAAAGCCCTCGGCGCCGAAGAACACCAGGCCCAGGCCGGTCAGCGCGAAATGCACGCCCACCGACACGATCAGCAGCACCAGCACGCTGGCGTCGGCCAGCGGGCGGTAGGCCAGCCGGTACACCAGCGGCCCCATCGGCGTGACCAGCGCCAGCGTCAGCAGGGCCTGCACCAGCAGCGGAGGCTTGCTGCGCGCGACGGCCAGGGCCACCAGCGCAGCCGCCACCGGCAAGGCCAGCGTGCGCACCGCATGGCGCGCCATGCGGTGCGCCGGCCAGTGTTCACGAACCGCCTGCACGCCATCCAGCAGCGCCACGCCCGCGGCCATCAGCAAGAGCAGCCACACGGTACCGGGCACCACGCCGGCCTGCAGCAGCGCCATGGTCAGCGCGCCGAAGGCCACGTACTCGCCCTGCGGTATGAAGATGATGCGGGTGACCGCGAACACCAGCACCAGCGCGATGGCGATCAGGGCATAGATGGCGCCGTTGGTGACGCCGTCCAGGCCGAGGATGCTGGCGATGGTCCAGTCCATGGGGGGTCCGCGGGGCGTGCTTCAGCGCAGGATCAGGGCTCGACCTTCCAGTCGCCGTTGACCACCTTCAGGATCACGCCGGTGTCGGGCCGGAAGCCCCAATGGTCGGTGGGCGTGAAGTCGAGCACGCCGTGCGAGACGGCCAGGGCCGGGGTGGATTCCAGCGCGTCCTTCAGGGCCTGGCGGAACTCGGGCGTGCCGGGCTTGGCCTTCTTCAGGGCGATGGGCACGACCTTGTCGAGCATCAGGTACGTGTCGTAGGAATGCGCGCCGAACTGGTTGCGGCTGCCAACGCCGTACGCGGCTTCGTAGGCGGCATTGAACTTCATGCCCAAGGCCTTGCTGGGGTTGCTGTCGGGCAATTGCTCGGCGGCCACCACCGGGCCGGCCGTGACGAAAGTGCCTTCCACGGCCTTGCCGCCCACGCGGGTGAGGTCCTTGCTGGCGGCTGCGTGGGTCTGGTAGTACACGCCCTTGTAGCCGCGGTCGACCAGGCCCAGCTGCGGCATGGCCGCGCCGCTGCCCGAGGCCACCACCACCATCGCGTCGGGGTTGGCGGCGGTGAGCTTCAGGGCCTGGGCCGTCACGCTGGTGTCGCTGCGCGCAAAGCGCTCGGTGGCCACCAGCTTGATGCCGGCCTTTTCGAGGCGCGGCGTGAGCTCTTGCAGCCAGCCTTCGCCATAGGCGTCGGTGTAGCCCAGGAAGCCCACGGTCTTCACGCCGTGCTTGACCATGTGCGCCACCATCGCATTGGCCATGACGCCATTGCTCTGCGGCATGCGGAAGGTCCAGCTGTCCTTGCCCGGCGGCAGTTGCGCCGGTGAAAGGGCCAGCTGCACGGTCTTGCTCTCAACGGCCACTTCCGACATGGCGATGGCCACCGGCGTGATGACCGATCCGATGATCACATCGACCTTGTCTTCGCTGACCAGGCGGCGCGCGTTCTGCACGCCCTTGGTGGGGTCGGTGGCGTCGTCGAGCACGATGAGCTTGACCTTCTCGCCGCCGATGGTGGCCGGCCACAGCTTGATGCCGTTGTTGGCCGGGATGCCCAGGCCCGAGCCCGGGCCGGTGAGCGACAGGCTCACGCCGATGGTGATGTCGGCCAGGGCCGGGGCCGCGGCGCACAGGGCGGCGGCGGCCGCCAAAAGGGTCTTGGTGAGCAGTTTCATGGTTTGTCTCCGGGAGTCGTGCTTAGGAACAAAGGGCCTTGATGTCGTCGGGAATGGGAATGGCGCGGATTCGGTCGGGGTCGGCCGGGTCGCGCATGCAGAAGGCGCGCACTTCGGTGCCTTCGCACAGCACCATCTCGCCGCGCTTGACCACGTGGCGGTGGCGGAACGTCTTGGCGGCCCAGTCCTCGATGGTGGTGTGCACCTGGATGGTTTCGCCATACGTGGCGGTCTTCAGGAACCGGGTGTGGATCTCGAGCAACGGCGTGCCGATGATGCCGCGCGTCTTGACCAGCTCTCGCCAGGGCGGCACGCCGCAGGCCATGAAGAAGGCCAGCGACGCTTCGTCCATCCAGCGGTTGAAGTTGGGGAAGAACACGATCCCGGCCGGGTCGCAGTCGCCGAACTGCACATGCACCGTGTGGACGTGGCTGCGGCTCATCCCAAGCCCACCTTGCCCGCGCGCTTGTCGAGGAAGGCGCGCACGCGTTCCTTGGCGGCTTCGTCGCCCTGGGCAATGGAGGAGATGAGCGATTCCATGAAGAGGCCATCGGCGGCCGGCAGGTCGGCGATGCGCGGCAGCGCCTGCGTGATGGCGTAGTTGGACAGCGGCGCGTTGCCGGCGATCTTCTGCGCCAGGGCCAAGGCCTTGGCCACGCCTTCGCCTTCGCCGACCAGGTAGTTGGAGATGCCGAAGGCCTGCCCTTCCTGCGCATCGAAGACACGGCCGGTCAGCATCATGTCGGTCATGCGCGCCACGCCGATCAGGCGGCTGATCCGCACCGAGCCCCCGCCCCCCACGAAGATGCCCCGCGTGCCTTCGGGCAGGCCGTAGAAGGCCGTGGACTCGGCCACGCGCAGGTGGGCCGAAGAGGCCAGCTCGAGGCCGCCGCCCACCACGGCGCCGTGCAGCACGGCGATCACGGGTACGCGGCCGTACTGGATCTGGTCGAAGGCGGCGTGCCAGGCACGCGAGTGCTGCATGCCTTCGGTGACGTTGCGCTCGGTCACTTCGCTGAGGTCCAGGCCTGCGCAGAAGTGCGTGCCTTCGCCGCTGACGATCGCCACGCGGATGTCGGCTGGCAGGTGGATGAACGCGGTGTGCAACTGGGCCAGCAGTTCATCGCTGACCGAGTTGCGCTTGGCCGGGCGGTTCAGGCGGATGTGCAGCACGGGGCCCGCCTGTTGCAGGACGAGCATCGAAAGCGCGTCGAGCGGGCCGCCCGTGGGGGCCAGCGGTTGGAAGGCGAGGGTCATCGTAAGTCCTGGAGAAATCGATCGAAAGGGCAGGGCGGGGGCATCGTCGGGCGCGCCGCTCAGGGCCGGATCACGCGGGCATCGGGCGGGCTAGCGTACAGCGCCTGCACGTCCACGGCTCTCCGGGCGAGCACCAGCCGCTGGTTGACGTAGCCCTTGTCGGTTATCTCGCCGGCCGCGGCCTGAGGCGAGTCCGGCAGCAGCAACACGCGCGCGGGGGTCTGCGAGGAGCCGGCGCCTTCACGGCGCAGCGCAGTCAGCGCACGGCGCACGTGCCCGGCCATTTCTTCGGCCGGCAGGGCCCGGCCGGCCTCACTGAGGAAGACCAGCGCGCCGATTTCGCTGCGGTCGTGTCCGGTGATGACCACGTCCTGTGCGTAAGGCGCCAGCGCCGAGACGACCTTCACCCGCAGCGTGCCCACGCTCACCCAGGTGCCGCTGGTGAGCTTGAAGTCTTCGGCCACGCGGCCGTCGAAGACCACGCCCTGCAGCGGATCGGCCGGGTCGCGCAGCTGGCCGGCGTCGCCGATGAGGTAGTAGCCGTCTTCGTCGAAGGCGCCGCGCGTGGCCGCTTCGTCGTGGCGGTAGCCCGGGAAGATGTGGTCGCCCTTCACGCGCAGCTCGAGCTTGCTACCGTTGGGTATGAATTTCAGGCTGGCCCCGGGCAGCGGCAGCCCGATGACGCCGGGGCGGTCGAGCTTCCAGCTGGCGAAGGTGATGGCCGGCGCGGTCTCGGTGCTGCCCCACGAGGTGGTGAGCCAGAGCGGTTCGGCGCGCACGCGGGCCGCCGCGGCTTCCAGGCGCCGCCAGGTGGATTCGGGCATGCCGGCGCCGGCGTAGAAGCACATGCGAAGCCGGCCGAAGAAGCGGCGTGCCAGGTCGTCGTCGGTCTCCAGCGCGGGCAGCATCATCTCGTAGCCGCGCGGCACGTTGAAGTAGATCGTGGGTTGCACGCCGTCGTCGCCGTCGGCACCCGCGCGCAGGTGCGCCAGGGTGCAGTCGATGGCGCCGGGCAGCGGACGGCCCTCGTCGATGTACATCGTGCCGCCGGTGCGCATGACGATGTGCAGGTTGTGGTTGCCGCCGAAGGTGTGGCTCCAGGGCAGCCAGTCGAGCAGGACGGGCTTCTCGGCGTCCAGAAAGCGCAGGCACTGGGCCAGCATCTGCTGGTTGGCGCACAGCATGCGGTGGGTGTTGATCACCACCTTCGGGTGCCCGGTGGAGCCCGAGGTGAGCAGGTATTTGGCGTGCGTGTCGGGCGTGATGGCGGCAAAGGCGCGCATCACGGCCGGTGTCTCGGGCGTGTCCAGCAGGCGCGAGAAGGGCAGCGCGCCGGCATGCGCTTCGGCACCCTGGCTGAACACCGCCCGGGGCGCCACGCCCGCATCGTGCAGGGCCGGGCCGTACACGGCGGCATCGCTGGCATAGACCAGGGCCGGATCCAGCGTCTGCAGGATGCCGTGGATGCGCCCGTAGTCCCCCGCGGCCAACCGACAGTAGGCGCTGGAAACCGTACACACGGCGCGGCCCACGTGCATGCCCGCCAGCAGCAGCACCAGGTGATCCAGCGCGTTGTCCGACAGCACGACGATGGGCTTGGCCGGGTCGAGGCCCAGATCGAGCAAGCCCTGGGCCACCGAGCCCACCTGCGCGCGCAGCGCACCCCAGCTCAGCCGCCGCCAGCCCCCCTCAGCCCTGCCCTCGGCGAAGGCGATGGCATCGGGGGTGCGGGCCGCCCAGGCTTCCAGCCATTCGCCCACGCAGCGCGCATAGGGCGCCAGCGGCTCGGGCGAGCGGAGGATGAAGGCCCCGCCGCCCAGGTCGATCTTCTCGACGCGGCGCGGTGCCAACAGGCGCGGGTCGTCGAAGAAGCCGGCGGCTTGAGCAGGTGCGATGTGTGTCTCCATCAGGGCCCCGGCATGGTGAATTGATCCATACACATCTGTATGTGTTTGGTGCGAATGGTAGGCCTCACGGCCACGTCCTGGCATCCGGGTTTGCACCCGGTTCCATACAGCACTGAATGGAGGCATCGTGCGGCCCATGGCTTCCGTTCCCCCGCGCACCCAGCCCTTGAAGCGCCGCGCCGCGCCGGCGGTGGCAGAGACACCGCGCGAGACACTGACGCCCGAGAGCTGGATCGAGGCGGCCACCGACGTACTCGTCGACCAGGGCATCGACCATGTGCGGGTCGACGTCCTGGCCGGCCAGCTGCAAGTCACGCGTGGCAGCTTCTACTGGCACTTCCGCGACCGCGAAGACCTGCTGCGGCGCGTGTTGCAGGCCTGGTCCGACCGCAGCACGGCGCTGCTCACGCGGCGCCTGGAAACCTCTCGCACCGACCCCCACGAGCAATTGCGCGACGTGATCTCGTTGCCCTTCCGGGGCCGCGCCGCAACGCGTGCGGCGCGCATCGAGCTCGCCATCCGCGCCTGGGCGCGCCGCGACGAGATGGCGCGACAGGCCGTGGATGCGTCCGATGCCAGCCGCATCGCCTATCACGGGCAGATCTTCGAAGCACTGGGTTTCGCGCCGGCCGAAGCCCGGGTGCGCGGCTTCGTGCTCTACAGCTGGGAGGTGGCCGAATCGATCCTGCACCGGCAGGGCGCGGCCACCCAGCGCCAGGAGCGCATCGCCTTCATCGAGAAGCTGATGCTGCAGCCCCTGCAGCCCGGCGCCTGACTGCGCGCTGCATCAGGCGCCTGGGGCCACGAACCCGGCCGCCACGTGCGACAGATCGCAGAACGGCTTGTTCTTCGACTGACCGCAGCGGCACAACCAGGCCTCCGACACCCGCGCCACGGTGCGGCCAGTGCCGGCGCAGATCTCCAGGTTGCCCCGCACCTGAAGGGGGCCGTTGGTCTGTGGTGCGATGGCCAGCGGCCCGTCGCGCACGGCCAGGGCTCCGGTGTTGCCGCTGGGCGGCTCGCCGCTGGCCACGAAATGCGCGGCCACGTGACTGCCGTCGCACCAGGGCTTGCGCTGCGACTGGCCGCAGCGGCACAGCGTGGCGCGATAGCCGTCGTCCTGGGTCTGGCCTGCCAGCGTGATCGAGATCGGTGCATGCACGGCGTAGGGGCCGTTCTCGCGCAGCCGCAGGGTGTTGACGGGCGGCGCCGCCTCGGCCGGGCCGCCGTCGTGGCGTTGGTAGCGGATGGCACCCGACGGGCAGTTGTGGGCCACCCCCACCAGGGTTTCAACCGGAACCGTGTCGGGGTAGATCCACTCGCCGGGCGTGTTGGCCTTGAAAACCGTGGGCGCGTCCAGCACGCAATGGCGCGAGTGGATGCAGCGGCGGCCTTCATAGACCACGGTGACGCCGCGGCCCTGGACGTTTTCGATCGGGTTGGCGGCAGGGACGGCAGCGGCGATCGGTGCCACGGTCAAGGCCGCCGGCACCGGCGTGTTCACCGCCGGGGGCTCCACCCCGGCCATCGAGGCCAGCAGCGCCTGCTGCTGGCCCAGCACTTCGATGACGCGCGGCCACGCCGCCTCCGATTCACCGGGCACCGTCGTCACGGGCAGCAGGCCCTGGGCGCGGTCGCGCAACTGGCCCAGGCGCTCGGCCACGACGCGCGCGGCGCTGGCATGCGGCAGGACGGCCAGGGTGCGCAGCGGCGTGAAGGTGAGCCCGGCGTGCGGGGTGGCCGCACCGTCCTGCGCAGGCCGGGCCGCCAGCCCCTGGCCCACGGGAACCAGGGCCCGCATGAGTGCAAAGCTGGTGGCCAGCCAGGTGGCCTTCTCGGCGCGGTCGTGGACACTGAAGCCCTGCAGCAAGCAGCGCATCGAGGTGGTGTAGAGCGCGTTGCCGATGTCCAGCCAGCGCGCGATCACCGCGTGGTTGACGTGAACGCGCTCGGCGCTGGCCTGCACGGGCGCGTTCATCACCGGGTTGGTGGCCGCGGGCCACGCGGGCTCGAAGGCAGGGTCCGCGGCCGTGAGCGCGCGCAGCTCTTCGGACACCGAACTGAAGCGCGAGAAGTGCGAACTCTGGTTGTCCGCACCAGCACCCTCGCCCTGTGTGACG
Source organism: uncultured beta proteobacterium (assembly GCA_903822435.1). GTDB lineage: Bacteria > Pseudomonadota > Gammaproteobacteria > Burkholderiales > Burkholderiaceae_C > Rubrivivax. The sequence goes on from CAIJPE010000083.1 coordinate 22,053, forward strand.
ATGGTGTGCAGGGCCGCCTGGGCGCTGGCCAGCCCGGTCACGGCCGCAACGCCCGGCAAGGGCGCCAGTGCGCCGTCCACCTGGAGCCGGGGGTCGCCGATGAAGAGTTCGGCCTCGCCCACCGACTGCACGCAGGCTTCGAAGGCGTGCACCAGCATGTCGTACAACTCGCCCACGGTCTCGTAGTCGCGAGGCCCGGGGCTCAGCCGCTCGGCCGGAACCTTGCGGCGGTAGGCGCGGGCAGGCTCGAAGCCGCTGCCGTCGGCCAGCCGGGCGCCGGTGGGGCGCTCGAGGTACATGAAGTGCTCGATGGTGGCCGGGCTGAACGGGCCCAGGCGGATCACGAAGCCGGCCGGGTAAGGCCCCGAGTCCACGGGCAGGGCGGGCCTGTTCATGTGGGGCGGCGCGCCCAGCGCGTTCATCAGGTTGCCCACCAGGCACAGGTGTGTCATCTCTTCCAGGGCCACGGAAGTCAGGATGCCGCGCCAGCGCGCCACGGCCTGCGCCTGCCCGGGCGTCCAGCGCGCGTCGACCCGCTTGAGGCTGAAGGCTGCATACAGGTAGCAGCACATCAGGTGATGCTCGATCTCGGCCGCTTCGTGCAGCCAATAGAGCAGCTGTTCGCGGCTGGGCGGCGGGGGCGGCGCAGGCACCGCGCGTTCGGAAGGAGCGGGGTTTTGGTCGGCCATGGTGCACACTGTAGCGGCCTGGGGCGGGCCGTGCATGGGTACGGTATCGCACAGACCGCCTGGCGGTCGGCTCGCTAGAAAGGCGCTCATGATCGAACCTCTGTTGCTGACCACCACGCGCGTGTCCACTTTCGTGGGCAATCGCACCCTGACCGGAGCCAGCGGCTTCTTCTTCGAGCGCGACGAGCGTCTGTACCTCGTGACCAGCCGGCACGTGGTGATCGACAAGCCCAGCCGCCATTTCCCCGACCGCCTGGAAATCGAGATCCACACCGACGCCGAAAACCTGACCCGCTCGACGGGTCTTTCGGTGCTTCTGTACCGAGACGGCAAGAGCGTGTGGCGCCAGGGCAAGGACACCGGCGGCGAGATCGACGTGGCCGTGATCGAGATCGACCGCACGGCGCTGCCCGAATCCGTGGCGCTGCGGGCTTTCACGCCCGATCACCTCCAGGGCTCGCTGCAGGACGTCGAGGTCGGCAGCTCGCTTCTGATCGTGGGCTTTCCGCTCGGCTTCCACGATGGGCTGCATCACCTGCCCGTGGTGCGGCAGGCCGTCATCGCCTCGTCGTTCGGCTTGCGGTTCCAGGGGCTGGGCTACTTTCTCACCGATGCCCGCACCCACCGTGGCACCAGCGGCGCACCGGTGGTGATGCGCAGCGATCAGGTGGACCACGGCCTGCCGTGGAAGCTGCTGGGCGTGCACTCGTCGCGCATGGACGTGGGCAGCCGCGACTTGAAGCTCGACGAGTCGCTGGGCCTGAACTGCGCCTGGTACGCCGACATCCTGATGACGTTGACATCCCAGGCGCCGTCGTTGGATGTGCCCACCGGGACCACCGTGCCTACAGCTCCGTTGGCTCCATCAGCGCCATCAGCGCCATTAGCGCCCGCGGTGCCCGCCGCTGCCCCGGCAGGCCCTGCAGCGGCCTGAAGGCTGTCCGCCCGCAGGCCTGCCTGCCTGGCTTCAGGCCTTCTTGATGGCTTCCACGGCCTTGAACCAGGTGTCGCTGGCCTTCAGCTGCCACTGCGCGATCTGCCTTTCGGCCTCGTCCTTGGCGATGCCGTAGCGCTCCTGGATGACGCCGGCGAGCTGGTCTCGGCGGCCTGCCACCACGTGCAGGTCGTCATCGGTCAGCTTGCCCCATTGTTCCTTGGCCTTGCCGACGGACTCTTTCCAATTGCCTTGGATGCGATCCCAGTTCATGGGTGACCTCGATGTGGATGGATGGACTCGAACGTGTGCGGTGGTTCGAGGCTCCGGACCCCGGACGGGTTCCCGGTGATTCGTTACTCGGTGATCCAGCTCTGCAACTCTTCGGCGTGCTGCTGCTCGACGGCCAGGATGTCTTCGATCAGGCGGCGCGTGCTGGGGTCCCGGTCGCCCACGTGCCGGATGAGCTGCGTGTAGTTCTCGATCGCGTTCTGCTCGGCGACGAGATTGGCCTGGATCATGGCCTTCAGGCCTGATGCGTCGTCGTAGGCCGCGTGGCTGCGCTGGCTCAGCGAGTCGGGCTTGAAGTCGGGCTGGCCGCCGAGCTGCACGATGCGCTTGGCCAGGCGGTCGGCGTGCCCGGCTTCTTCCTGCGAGTGCACCAGGAATTCATCGGCGATCTTCGCCGAGGCCAGGCCGTGGGCCGTGTAGTGGTGGCGGCGGTAACGCAGCATGCACACGAGCTCGGTGGCCAGTGAATCATTGAGCTGCTTGATGACGCCTTGCGTCCAGCTGGCATCGGTGCCGCTGGCGGCGTCGGCGGGCGCAGTACCCTTGGCGTGGTTGAGAGCGTTCTGTTGTGCCATGTCGGCTCCTGGTCGGATGTGGGGGGACAGTGCGCGGCGAAGGTTCGCCGCGCCCGGGTGGATCCGAGTCTAGGAAGCCCGCCTGAGGCCTTCCATCGGAGACCGACCCAGTGCCTTGTAGGACCGCGACCCGATGCGCGGCTATGTGTAGCAGCGCACCGACTCGCCGGGTGTCCGTGGCCCAACCTGATGAGCCAGGGCTCGTTTTGCACGTCTTGACAGGCCGTGCGCGGGCCAGCCGCAAACCCTTTCATCAATGGATATCCCTATGCCCACTCTTGCCGCCACTCGCCGCCCATTGGACGGCACCTTCCACCTCCTGGCCACGGGCACGCTCCTGGCCGTCGCCCTGTGGCTGTCGGGTTGCGCAAGCACCCCGCCGCCCACGGCCCAGCTGGCCGTCGCCACCTCGGCCATTGCCCATGCGGCCGCTGCCGGCGCTGCCGACACGGCACCCGTCGAGATGGGCATGGCGCGCGAGAAGCTCGGCCGCGCCAACGCCGCCCTGGCAGCCAAGGACAACGACACCGCGCTGGCCATGGCGCAGCAGGCCGCGCTGGACGCGCAACTGGCCGAGGCCAGGGGCGAGGCCGCCCGCTCGCGCAAGGCCGCCGATGCCCTGGGCGAAGCCGGCCGCGCGTTGCGCGAAGAAATGTCCCGCAAGGCCCCCTGATTCCACGAAAGAACGAGACACACCATGAACACTTCCCATTTCCTGACCCTGAGCCTGGTGGCCGCGGCGGCCCTCGCCGGTTGTGCCGGCACGCCGCCGCGCAACGCGGCGCTCGACGACGCCACCACCGCCTACCGTAGCGCGCAGGCCGACCCCCGCACGACCGAACTCGCGGCCGTTGAACTCAAGCAGGCCGGCGACGCCCTGGCCCTGGCCGATGCGGCGTCGATGCGAGGCGACGACAAGGCCAAGGTCGACCAACTGGCCTACCTGGCCCGCCAACGCACAGCCCTGGCCCAGGCGGTGACCGATCGCAAGGTGTCCGACAAGGCCGTGGCCCAGGCCGGCGCGGACAGCGACAGGCTGCGCCTGGCCGCCCGCACGCGCGAGGCCGATGCCGCCCAGCAAGGCGCCGCCGTGGCCCAGCGTGACAAGGAGATGGCCCAACGCCAGGCGAGCATGGCGCAGCAGCAGTCGCAGAACGCCCAGCAGGTGGCGGTGGTCTCGCAGATCCAGGCCGGTGAAGCCGAGAACCGCAGCCGTGCGCTGGAGGCCCAGTTGCGCGATCTCAATGCCCGGAAGACCGACCGCGGCATGGTCATCACGCTGGGCGACGTGCTGTTCGACACCGACCGCGCCGACCTGAAGGCCGGCGCCACGCGCAACGTTGAAAAGCTGGCGGGCTTCCTCAAGCAATATCCGCAGCGCAAGGCCGTGATCGAGGGCTACACCGACAGCACAGGCTCGGCCGACCACAACCAGGCCTTGTCCAGCCGCCGCGCCGACGCCGTGCGTGCGGCCATCGTGGGCATGGGAGTGGGTGCGGATCGGCTCAATACCCAGGGCTTCGGTGAGACGCATCCGGTGGCCGGCAACGACAGCGCCAGCGGCCGGCAGCAGAACCGCCGGGTGGAGATCACCCTCTCCGACGAGTCGGGTGTGATCGCCCCGCGCTAGGCGCCAGCAGGGCTGCGCCCTCAGAATCGGTTCCGGCCTGATCCCGTGGCCGGAAGGAAAACCGATTCATGATCAAGTTCTACTACAACATGGCGCCCAACCCGATGAAGGTAGCGCTGTTCCTCGAAGAGACCGGCCTGCCTTACGAGGCGGTGCCGGTGGACACGCGCAAGGGAGAGCAGCACCTGCCGACCTACACCGCCATCAACCCCAACGCCAAGTGCCCGGCGCTGGTCGATGGCGATGCGGTGGTCTTCGACAGCAACGCCGTCCTGCTCTACCTGGCCGAGAAGACAGGCCAGTTCCTGCCGCCCGACACCCCGGCAGCCCGCGCCGAAATGCTGTCCTGGCTGATGTTCGTCGCCAGCGGCATCGGGCCCTATTCGGGCCAGAGCGTGCACTTTCGCCACTTCGCGCCCGAGCCCAAGGCCTATGCCTTGAATCGCTACGACTTCGAGGCCTGGCGCCATTGGCGCCTGATCGACGAGCGCCTGGCCACCCGCCCCTACATGTTGGGCGATACCTACACGGTGGTGGACATCGCGCTGTGGGGCTGGGCACGCATGGTGCCTTTCGTGCTGGGCAGCCCCGAGGCCTGGGCCCAGTTGCCCAACCTCAAGCGCTGGCTGGACCTGGTCAATCAGCGCCCCGCCACCCAGCGGGCCGAGGCGCTCAAGCAGCGCCACGCTTTCAAGGCCGAGATGGACGACTCGGCCCGCCAGGCACTGTTCCCGCAGAACGCCAGGCTCGCGGGCTGAGCCGGGCGTCCTGAGTTGCGGGGCCCGCTCAGTTGAAGCGGTAGCTCACGCTGCCGTAGACGAAGCGGCCCCGCACGTCCGCATACGAACTGTCGTACCCGCCCAGGAAGTTCGAAGTGTTGTTGGTGTAAGGCGGGTTGGTGTCGATCAGGTTCTTCAGGCCCAGTGTCAGCTTGAGGTTCTTGAAGCCGCTGTAGCTGCCCTGCGCGTCGAAGGTCTGGTACTCCGCCACCATGCGCGGCGTGCTGCCGGCCGGCGCGAAGTTGCCCAGCACGTCGACATAGGCCTTCTGGAAGTTCTGCGTCAGCGTGCCCGACCACGGACCCGTCTCGTACGTGATGTTGGCCACGTGCTTCCAGCGCAGCACCACGCCGCCGCCGCTGGCGGTGAGGGCCTGGTCCAGGTAGCTGCTGTAGCTGCCATCCGGGCCCTGCACGTCGTACTTGCCCAGGTAGGTGCCGTTCAGGCTGGTGATCAGCTTGTCGCCGCCGGCCAGCCTTTGCGTCCACTTCAGGTCCACGTCCATGCCTTCCACCTTCGTCTTGAAGAGGTTGGCGTTGGTCTGCAGGATGGCCGTGATCGGACCCACGCCCGAGGCGTTGCCGTCGGCCGGACCGCGCACGATGAAGCCCGAGTACTGGTTCGCTCTGGCGGCATTGGCCAGGAAGTACGTGTAACTCAGGCCACCCGGCACGATGGCGTCCTTCAGCACGATGCGGAAGGCGTCCAGGCCGATGGAGAAGTCCTTGAAGGGCTCGAACACGAGGCCGAAGGTGTAGGACTCCGACTTCTCGGGCTTGAGTTGCGGATTGCCGCCCGTGACCGTGGTGAACTGGAAGTTGCAATCGGTGGGCGAGCCGGTGGCCAGGTCGGGGCATCGGATCGGGTCGCGCGTGCCGTTGGCCGTGACGCTGCTGCCCTGCGGCGTGTACAGGTCGGTCAGCGAAGGCGCGCGGAAGCCGGTGCCCGCCGAGGCGCGCAACAGCACGTTGTCCGCCGGCTGCCAGCGCACGGAGGCCTTTGGGTTGGTGGTCGATCCTACCGTCTGGTACTTGTCGAAGCGCACGGCCACGTCCGCATCGAGCTTGGGCAGGATGGGGATGCTCAGCTCGGCAAAGGCCGAAGCCACCTTGCGTTGCGCAGTGATCGGGAAGGTGCTGCCGCCGATGCCCACCACGTCACCCTGCTGCAGGGCCAGCGACGGCGTGTAGGCGAACTTTTCGCGCCGGAACTCGGCGCCCAGGGCAGCTTGCGCCATGCCGGCCGGCAGGGCAAACAGGTCGCGCGAAGCGCGGATGTCCACGCCGATCTGCGAGGTCTTGCTGTTGAAGCTCTCGCCGTAGAACTCGGCCGCGCGCACGGCGTCCAGGGCGGCCGGGTCGGTGGTCGGGCCGAAGGGGTTGATGATGCCGCTGTTGAAGATCGGCAGCGACTTGGAGTACTGGGCGTAGCCGCTGAGCAGGGTCTCCTTGACCTTGCTCTCGGTGTAGAGGATGGCGGTGTCGAAGTCCCAGTTGGCGAAGAGCCCCTTGGCGCCCAGGGCCACGCGGGTGTTGTCCGCCGTGTCCAGGGTCTGCCGCGGGCCGTCGGCCAGGTCGCGGTAGCTCAGGCCCAGCGGCAGTCCGGTGAAGCCGTTGGCATTGGCCCAGGCCGTGGGGTAGTACGGGCTGGTGGTGGGCAGCAGGAAGATGCCCGGCGTGTTGGTGCCGAAGGTCCTGCTCAGCGGCGTGGTGTTCAGCGTGGGGTAGTTGGTCGCCAGCAGGTTCTTGAAGACCGGGTTGTACGGGTTGTTCGCGGCCAGCGAGTTGCCGTAGGAGGACAGCGGCACCGGCTGCGTGGTGGTGGTCGTCTTCGTCTGGCCGAAGCCGGTTTCCAGGTAGCCCTCGATGTCGGTGGCCAGGCGAAGCTTGCCGTTGAGCAGCAGGTTGGCTTTCTCCGACTTGGGCTGGATGGACACGAAAGGGCTGTTGTCGAAGCGACAGGTCGTGGGCCGGAATGGCGACACCTGCGAGACAGGGCCGCAGTCCGACAGGGAAATGGTCTTCAGTGCGCCCGTGCCGTAGACGAATACGTTGGCCGGAAAGGTGATCGTCGAGAGAACCTCGTTCTTCTCGTTCACATTGATGCGCCGGGCGTAGTCGCGGTCGGCGCCGAAGATGGGGTCCGTCTTCTGCGCGTCGACACCGGCCATGATGTTGAAGCCCTGGTCGGCCATCTTGCCCAGCCCGCCGAAGACCGACGCCTTCATCTCCTTGCCGTTGCCGCCTCTCCAGGGCTGCCCGTAACCGGCCGTCGCCTCGACGCCCGTGAAGTCCTTGACCAGGATGAAGTTGACCACCCCGGCGATGGCATCGCTGCCGTAGATCGCCGAGGCGCCGTCCTTCAGGATTTCCACGCGTTCGATGGCCGACAACGGGATGTTGTTGATGTCGACCGATGAGCCTGCCGCACCCGACGAACCGCCCCCGTAGACCGACATGCGGCGGCCGTTGACCAGCACCAGCGTGCGGGCACCCGTGAGGCCGCGCAAGGAAATGGTGGCGATGTTGCCGCCCGTGTAGCCGCTGCCGCCGGCGTTCGAGTTCAGGGCGCCGCTGCTGCTCAGGGCGCTGATGGTCTTGATGAGGTCCTCGGTGGAACTCACGCCGGTGCGTGCGATGTCTTCGCGCTTCAGGATCTGCACCGGCAAGGACGTTTCGGCGTCGATTCGCTTGATCGACGAACCGGTGACTTCGACCCGCTGCAGCTTGTCGTCGGGCGCGGACCCGCCGGTGGTCTGCGCGAACACAGGGCCGGCCAGGACCAGGGACGCTGCGGCCGTTCGGCCGTAGGCCCGCGCCAGGCTTTTGATCAGAGGATGGAGTGCTGGCACGTTGGTTGCCTTTGGGTTCGATTGGGTGGACGGCTTGTAAAGCTTGAACGCAAAACTTCGCCGACGTTAATACGGACCAAAAGACCCTTCTTTCAACACAATTTTGTCCAGAAACGGGGGCGGCTGGGCACGGTCGCGCACTCGTTCAAAGGCGGGCGCGCGACGACGAGCCGGCGTGAGGTGCCCCGCATTGGGCTTATTTGGTTTTTGCCGGGTCGTGGCTTTTGGGCCGGTCTGGGCCAGGCTGGCAACGGGGCCCGGGGAGGTCAGAGCAAGCTTCGAGCCGCCGGTGCGGGGCGGTGACAGTTTCCTCGGAAAGCTTGTCGATGCGCCCTGGCGGAACGGGGCCTCAGCGCGGTGCGCGCCGGGCCATTCGCCCCTTCTTAGTGCGGCACGGTTGCGCCGCGCTGGCGCAAGAGCGGCACCACGAAGCAGCTGCCATCGCTGGCCTCGGGCCAGGCCAGCGGCGTGCCGGCCGGCAGCAAACGGGCAGACTGTCCGTCCAGCGCCAGGGCGGCCGAGGCCAACGCCTGGTCGGGCAGGGCGCGGACCAGGATGAAGCGCAAGGTCTTGCCACCGCGACGCAGCCGCAGTTCGGCCTGTGGCCAGTGCGCCGGCAGGCAGGGTTCGAAGGAGAGTTCCCGATCGCCCAGCTGCAGGCCGAAGAGCGACTCGATGGCAGCCCGGTGCAGCCACGCTGCCGCGCCCGTGTACCAGCTCCAGCCGCCCCGCCCCACATAGGGTGGGGCCGAACAGATGTCGCCGGCCACCACGTAGGGCTCCAGGCCGTAGATCGGCCCCTGGACGGGGTCGGCCGACCGGTGCGCCGGGCTCAGGTCCTGGAAGTAGCGCCAGGCCCGCTCGGCTGCCAGGCTGTTGTCGGGTTGGCTCCGGGCCAGACGGGCCTGAGCCATCAGCGCCCACACCGCAGCGTGGCTGTACTGGCCGCCGTTTTCGCGCACCCCCGGGGGATAGGCCTGGATGTAGCCGGCGCTGGGCGTGGCGTTTTCCAGGGGCGGGTCGAGCAGCCGCACCAGGCCAGCCTCGCGGTCGACCAGATGGGCATCCAGCGCGTCCAGTGCCTGGTGCTGCCGCTCGGGCGGGGCCACGCCCGAGAGCACGGCCCAGGCCTGCGCGATCAGGTCGATCCGCGCCTCGGCGTTCTGGTGCGAGCCCAGCGGTTGCCCGTCGTCGAAGAAGGCGCGTGCGTACCACTGACCGTCCCACGCGGGGCCGGCCAGGGCGGCCTGCCAGCCCTGCGCGGCGGCTTCCCAGCGGCTGGCTCGCTCGGCGTGGCCCCGCCCGCGCGCCACGGGCGCGAAGCCGGCTACCACCGTGCACAGGAACCAGGCCAGCCACACCGACTCGCCCCGCCCCTGGTGGCCGACGCGGTTCATGCCGTCGTTCCAGTCACCGGTGCCCATGAGTGGCAACCCGTGGGCGCCCACCGCCAGGCTGCGGTCGATGCTGCGGGCTGCGTGTTCGTAGACCAAGGCCACCTCGGGGCCGATGACGGGCGTGAAGTAGACGTCTTCGGCGCCTGCCGGGATCTCGACGGGCTCCAGGAAGGGCACGGGCTCGTCGAGCAGCCCTTCGTCACCCTGGGTACGCAGGTGCCGCAACACGGCATAGGGCAGCCACAGCAGATCGTCCGAAAAGTGCGTGCGCACGCCGGCGCCCAGCGGAGCATGCCACCAGTGCTGCACGTCGCCGGCCGGAAACTGGCGGGATGCGCACAGCAGGATCTGCGTGCGCAGCATCTGCGGGGCCGCCCAGGCCAGGGCCAGGGTGTCCTGCAGCTGGTCGCGAAAGCCGAAGGCGCCGCCGGCCTGGTAAAGCCCCGCCTTGGCCCACAGCCGGCACGCTACCGACTGGTACAAGAGCCACCGGTTGACCATAGCGTCGAACAACGGATCGGGCGTCTGCACGGTGGTGGCGCCCAGCAGCTCGTCCCATGCCGCGCACGCCGTCTGCGTCCGCTCGGGTGCGCTGCGCAGGGCCGCGGACTCCACCGCCAGCGCGGCCGATTCGGGGGTGGCGGCCCAGCCGAGCAGGAAGGTGCACTCGGCACTGGCGCCGGCCGGGATGGTCATGCGCTGCGAAAGCGCCGCGCACGGGTCCAGCCCGGCGCCCTGCTGTTGTCCGAAGCGGTCGGGCAGCAAGGGATGGCCTTCTCGGTCGAAGCACTCACGGCGGTCGCAGGTCCAGTCGGGGCTGTCGGTGCTGGCTGCGGCCAGGGCCAGGAAGGCCGTGCCGCCCCCGAAGCCGGCCGTGGGGTCCTGCTGGGTGGCCGTCAGGGCCACGCCGTGCATGCCGGGGCGAGCGGGGGTCAGCAGCGCGGTGCGCACCGTGGCACGGTCGCGGCGCTGGGCACCCATCATCCACTCGGCGACGGCCACGGCCCGCAGTTGTTGCGTGCGCGAGCCCCGGTTGTGGATGACCACCTGCACGTGCTTGACGGCCTGTGCGGCATCCACGCACCAGGTGGTGCGAACGGCCAGGTCGCCGCGCACATGCGTCACGGTGGTGTGGCCCTGACCGTGGGTGACGTGGTAGATGGCCGCGCCGTCGGCGTGGGCCGTGGCCGCCACGCTCCAGGCTTCCCGCGTGCGGGTGTCCTGCAGCAGGAACCACTCGGGCGGCGGGTCGGCCACCGGGTCGTTGCTCCAGGGCGTGAGCTGGTTGAGCTGGCTGTTGACAGCCCAGGTGCAGCCGCCGCCGGCTTCCGTGATGTGGGCGCCGAAGCCCGGGTTGGCCAGCACGTTCATCCAGGGGCGGATGGGGCGCAGGCGGGCCGACACATCGAATTCGAAGTCGCCGGTGTCGGGTACGAAGCGCCCGCTCGGCACGGCCATGACGGCCGGCGTGGCCGCCGGCACCAGCGGCATGCTGTTCTGGCGGTGACGAGCCAGCGCGTCCAGCTCGTGGCGTTCATTCCACTCTTTCACGTGCAGCGCCAGCGGCCGCCCGTCGGCCACCAGGCGCACGCGGGCCAGGCTGTGCAGGGCGACCAGCGCTTCGGCCGGCAGGTCTTCGGCGCGCAGCACGTGCAGGCCCATGCCGGTGCTGCTGCCCGCCGTCTCGGCCTCGTGACGTTCGCGCAGGGCAGTGATCTCGCGCTGCAACACCATCAGGTAGGAAGCCGGCTCGGCATTGACCACCACCAGGTCGCAGCCCAGGCCGCCCCACGACCACCAGCGCAGCGCCTGTGCCAGCGAGCGCAGCAGTCCCATGCTGTTCGATGCCGCGGCCGACACCAGCACGATGGGGCGGTCGCCCGAGATGCCATAGCGCCACAGCAATCGGCGGTCGCAGCTGCCGTCGGCGCTGCCGCGCGAGGGGCCCGTCGGCGGCCGCGACAGCGTCAGCATCAGGGCCGTCGTCAGGCTCTGGATGGCGGTGAAGGTGTCGGCGCCGATACGCTGCTCGTGCAGGCGGATGCCGGCCAGCGTGGCCGACATCAGCGAAGCCCGCTCGATGTGGCTGGGCTGGCGATACTTGTCGATGATGGCGCGCAGCGTGGCGGCATCCGAAGCCGCCGCCGTGGCAAAGGTGAGCCTGGCCGAGCCTGCCGCGGGGATGCTCAGGGTCACGGACAGCACGCACACCGGGTCCAGGCCCGTCGACCGCGCCGAGACGCCATCGCCGGAGGGCCCGGGCAGGGGCTGCGGCAGCTCGTCCATCGCGGCCAGCGGCAGGGCGCCCACCCGGTTGCGGCCGAGCCAGCGCTGGCGGTCCGTCTGGCCGTGGACCACCTCCACGCAATCCGCGCAGTCCACCACGAAGTGCGCCGCATGCACGCCGGGCTCGGTGCTCAGGCGCGGCCGACGTTCGAACAGCAGGGCCTGCTGCCCGGGCGGGGCGTGGGCGCGCAGGAACATGTTGGCGAAGGCCGGGTGGGCTTCGTCCGCCCGGGCCTCCGAGAGCGTGGGCTCGAAGGCGGAGATGAGGCCGATGGACAGCGGCTGGCTGCCCAGGTTGTGCAACTCCACCTGGCGAAATTCGATGTCGTCCTCCGGGCTGACCCACACCGTGACGCGCGCCCGCAGGTCGGCCCAGTGGGTTTCGAAGGTCACGCGGTCGGCATGGAAGGTGGCCTCGTAGCGCGCCAGCGGGTCCGGCGCCGGGTGCTGGGTGATGGAGGCCAGCGGCGAGGTTGCATCGCGACGCAGGAACAGGAAGCTGCCGTAGGCATCGCGCAGTGCGTCGTCGCGCCAGCGCGTGATGCCGCGCAGGCCTGCCCGCGGGTCGCCCCCAGGGGTCCAGCGGCTGCAGCCGGCGCCGTTGGCGCGCAGGGCCACGCTGTAGCGGCTGTTGGACAGAAGATGCGTGGGCTCCACGGCCTGCGCGCCTGGCACCAGGCGGCGCTGCAAAGCGGGCGGGCGCGTTTGCAGCAGCGGCGGGATGGCCAGCGCCGGCGTGTGCAGCACGGGAACTTCGCGCGGCGTGCGTTCGTGCAGCAGCGAAGCCACGGCCTCGATGGCCGGGTGGGCCATGCCCCAGCCCTGCGCCACACCTTCCATCAGCACGTTGGCCAGGGCCACCACGCTCATGCCCTGGTGGTGGGCCATGAAGGTCTCGACCACGACGAAGCCGGCGTCGCTGGTCTGGCGCGCGGGCGAGAAGTCCAGGGCCTCGAGAAAGCCCATGACGCCGCGCGCTCCGCGACCTTGCAGCGCCGCGAAGTTCAGGGCGGCAGCCTGGGGCTCGATCTGGGCGGCCAGGGCGGTGGCATACGGCGCGATGACGAGTTCGTCGGGCGGCGTGCGGCGCAGGGCCAGCCGCGGCACGCCCTGCGGCGCGTACTGGTAAGCCAGCGTGTGGTCGCAGCCCGCGTAGGCCGACTCGGAGATGCCCCAGGGCACCCGCTGTGCGTCGCTGTAGGCCCGCTGTTCACGCACGGCGGCCAGGCCCGCTTCGCACAGCACGCTGCCCTCGGGTTCGCGCATCACCAGCGTGGGCATCAGGTATTCGAACATCGACCCCGACCATGAGCGCAGACCGGCATCCGCGCCCGAGGCGAAGAAGGGCCGCCCCAGCGCCGCCCAGTGCCGCACCGGCACATCGCCCTTGGCGATGGCCAAGAGGCTGGTCAGGCGCGACTCGGACGCCAGCAGGTCGTAGAAGCTGGCGTCCAGCTGTTGCTCGGCCACCCGGAAGCCGATGTGCAGCAGGTGGCGCTTGTGGTGGTACAGGAAGGTGAAGTCAGGCTGCCAGGCCAGCACTTCGAAGCGCGTGGCCAGGGCTTGCAGGCGAGCCCGGTGCGAAGGTGCCGGCGGGTCGGACACCGGCGGATCGGGCGGCTCCAGCCGCATCCGCTCCAGGCAGGCCTCTGACACGGCCAGCAGGTGGCCGCACAGGTTGCCGCTGTCCACCGTCGAAACGTACATGGGCAGCAGCGGGGCGCAGGTCTGCGTGTCGTACCAGTTCAGGAAGTGGCCGCGGTGGCGCTGCAGGCTGTCCAGGGTCTGAAGGGTGGCCTCGAGCCGGTCCACCATCCCGGCAGTGTCGATCCAGCCGAAGCGTTGCGCACAGGCCGTGCTCAGGAGGTACAGCCCGATGTTGGTCGGCGAGGTGCGGTGCGCCAGCATGTCGTGCGGCGTGATTTGCAGGTTGTCGGGCGGGAGGTGGCTGTCTGCGGCGGTCACGCTGCGCTCGAAGTAGCGCCACGTGTCGCGGGCGATGCCCCGCAGGTAGGCCAGGTCTTCGCGGCTGCACACGGCCGACTTGCGCGGCCGGCACGGCAGGCTCACCCACCAGCTCCACACGGGTGCCAGGCCCCACAGGAGGCACAGCAGCGCGGCCAGCACCGGGTGGTGCGTGTGGCCGCCCAGGAGCGCAGCCAGCAGCACGCCGGCGGCCAGCGGCACGCCCGCGTGCCGGCGGAAGGCCGATCGCAAGTCGCTTCGCGCGGCGTCCTGCACCGCCTGGGCGGTGGTCCACTGCAGCAGATGTCGGTGGCTGACCAGCAGTCGCCACAGCGCGCGGCCGATGGCATCCAGCGCCGACAGGGCGTGCTGCAGCAGCAGCGCCACGTGCCAGGCGCCGGTGCCCAGCGCGCGACCGCCGTCCAGGGCAGCCTGGCGGTAGAAGTGCCGTTTGGCCACCGCATCGCGGCTGGGCGCGAAGCCGGCCACGGCGCCCATCAGCGGGCCAGCGGCGAAGGCCGCGGCCACCAGGCCCAGGGCGGCCCAGGGCGACAGCACGCCGCCGGCCAGCGCACTGACCAGCAAGGCCAGCGAGACCGGCGGCACCAGCGACCGGCGCAGGTTGTCGATCAGCTTCCACCGGTTCACCGCACCCAGCGGCCAGCGCGCGGGCGACACCATCGACCGCAGCAGGATGGGCAGCAACTGCCAGTCGCCGCGCGTCCAGCGGTGCACCCGCGAGGCGGCCACCTCGGCATGCGAGGGCGCGTCCTCGATCAGGCTGATGTCGGTGACGACCGCGCAGCGGGCCAGGGCCCCTTCCAGCAGGTCGTGGCTGAGCACCTGGCTCTCGGGAAGGCGCGCCGCCAGCACGGCATGCAGGGCTTGCACGTCCAGAAGGCCCTTGCCGCTGAAGGTGCCTTCGTCGAAGAGGTCCTGGTAGACCTCGGAGGTGGCGGCGCTGTAGGGGTCGATGCCGCACGGGCCGGCGAACAGGCGGTGCAGCAGCGTGTCTTCACGCGGGCCGGGCAGCGGCGTGACGATGCGCGGCTGCAGGATGCCCCAGCCGCTGTCCACGCGCCGGCCGTCGGTGCTCAGGCGCGGCCTGTTGCACGGGTGGGCGGCCACGCCCACCAGCTCGCGCAGGCGCCCCGGCGGCAGCTGGGTATCGCTGTCCAGGGTCAGGATGTAGGGTGTGGCGGTTGCGATGCGGGAATGGGGCCCGAAGTCCATGAACCCGTCCGGGGCGCCGGTCGGGTCAGCGCCCGGGCCTGCCATCGCGGCCACCAGGGCCTCGAGCTTGCCGCGCTTGCGCTCCCACCCGATCCATCGCTGCTCGCCAATGCTGAAGCGCCGCGCCCTGTGCAGCAGGATGAAGCGCTGTGGGGCGTCGGGGGGCGCCGCGAAGCCCGCCTGGGCCGCGCGCATGGGCAAGGGCCATCGTTCGTTGAGGGCCTGGACGTGCCGCAGGGCATCGTCCAGCAGAGCCTGGTCGCCGGGCGCATGCTCGCTGTCGGCATCGGTCCAGTCGGTGAGCAGTGCGAACTGGGCCTGCACCTGCGGGTTGGCCAGCGCATGCAGCAACAGGCGGTGCGCCAGTGCGGCCGTGCCCGCCGGTTGGGTCAGCATGGCAGGGATGACCACCAGCACGCGGTGCTCGGGGGGAATGCCCAGCTCCAGGGCCAGGCGGGCCAGGTGCCGTGGCGGCAGCGACTCGCTGATCAGCCGGTTGATCACCGCCACCGCTGCCTCGGAAGCCGGCAGCAGCATCAGCAGCAGAGCCCAGGGCGCGGGCCAAGGCGCATCGGCGCCGTGTTCGCGCAGCAACCAGGCCATCAACGCCAGCGTGGTGACGCCCACGGCGCCCAGATAGGCGGGCAACATGCCGTGCGGGCGCAGGGACCGCCATGCGCGGCCGATCCGCCCGTCGATGCCCAATGCAGCTTCCAGCTCGGCGCGCCCGCTGCCCTGCAGCCAGTGGCGGGGCAGGGCGGCTTCGGGGGGCGGCTGCCTGCTGTCCAGGTCCGGGGGCACCATCCGCGAGAGCAGCGCCTGGCCCACGGCGCATTCGCCCAGGCCGCTGCGGCGCGCCAGCCGTTCGATGGCGTGCAGCGTGTAGTCCCGCGTGCAGCTGTCTTCGGCGGCGAACAGGGGCGAGGTCAACATCAGCCGCATGAGCGTGCTTGCGCGCGCCACGATGTCGGTCCAGGGCGCATCGCCGATGGCCCGAAGCGAGCTGACCGCGTTGCTCACGCTCAGGTTGTCGGCGGTCTGGTCGATGTTCTGCTGCGCCTGCACCAGGGCTGGCTCGGGCAGTGCCTCGCGCAGCCAGGCCAGGGTGCCCGGCGGCGTGCGGGCGGCCGTGCCGCTGGCCAGGTCTTGCAGCCGCTGGGCCATCTGGCTCAGGAAGGCGCGCTCCACACCGCGCTGGCGCAGGAGCTTGAGCAAGGTCTCCAGCTCGGAGATGGTCAGCGTGTCGACGCGGTCACAGCAGCGGTTGGCCAGCTCGCGCGCGGCCTTCTGGGCGGCCAGCCGCTCGGCCAGGCGGCGCAGGTTTTCGATGAGCACCACCCGCAGCGTGGTGGGCAAGGCCCACATCTCGCTGAGGTTCAGCTCGCGGGTGTCCTGGTAAGCGGCCAACAGTTGCACGAGCTGGTCTTCGTCGAAGAAGCTGTCGGTATGCGCCACGAAGGCCCAGGCCACGCCATAGATGCGCGGCAGGCCCGCCAGGGGCTCGTCCACCAGCACGGGGAGCTTGCGGAAGTAGCTGCGCGGCAGGCCTTCGCGGATGGCCAGCAGTTGCGCTTCGATCAGGTGGAAGTTGTCCAGCAGCCACAGCGCGGCCGGGCTCACGTCGTAGCCCGTGGCGGCCTGCGAGCCGATGGCTTCGTGGGCCAGCCGCAGCATGCGGATGTTGCTGTGCAGCCGCGGGAAGAACGTGGTGTTGCCCCACGACGCCCAGCCGGCCCGGTGTGTCAGGCCCAGGCTGCGGCCGTGCTCGGCAAAGCGCTGCGGGCCGAATATCTCGGCCCGCACCGGTGCGGGCACGGGCTCGTCGGAGGCGCCCAGGATCTCCAGCAGCACCGCCGGCGCATCGGGCACCGCGCGTGCCCACGCCGATGGAGCGTGGATCCTCAATTCACCAGCAAAACGATGCCGATCACCGCGACCGCCAGTGCCAGCGTGGTGACCAGCCGGGTGCTCACGAACCCGTGCAGCGCCTGTGCGCCGGTCCTCAAGGCCGCCATGCGGCCGCTGCCAAGGCTGCAGCTTGCCAGGTGGTCACCCAGCTCCGACAACTCGCCGGGCGAGGTCTCGGCGGCGTCGCCGAAGGACGCCGTGCTCCAGTGCGGGGCCGGATGAGACATCACCGTGTGCCCGCAACTTCGATCTCGACCCGGCGATCTGGCGCCAGGCACGCGATCAGCTTGGCCGTGGGGGCCTTGCCCTTGCAGTCTTCCGACTTGGTGACCGGCGTGGACTCGCTCTTGCCTACGGTGACGATCTTGGACGCGTCGACCTTGCCGGTGGTGACCAGGTATTCCTTGACCGCATCGGCACGCTGCTCGGACAGCTTCTGGTTGTAGGCCTCGGTGCCCAGCCGGTCGGTGTGGCCTTCGATGTTGATGGTGTCGAACTGCGTGCCGGCCAGTTCCGTGGCAAACGTGTCCAGGGCGGTCTTGCCGTCCGAGGTCAGCGCCGCGCGGTCGAAACCGAACATCGACTCTGCCGAGTAGCTCACCCGGCGGCGCGTGATCGGGGCCACGACAGGAGGGGGCGCAGCGATGGCCACCACCGGTGCCGGTGCGGGCGCGGCCACCGGCTCGGGCATCGGGGCGGGCGCTGCTGCCACGTAGGCCGGTGCCGGTGCTTGTGCACGCGGGCCCGTGCTGGGCGAACGCCCGAACGGGATCACCAGGCTCACGCCGTAAACGTTGACGTTGGGGTGGTTGCCCACGGCATCGTTGATGCGAAAGCGCGTGACTTCCGCGCGCATCAGGACCGACGGGTTGAAGGCGTATTGCAAGCCGGCGCCGACCTTGACGTCGACTTCGCGCTGGCTGGGCGTGCTGTTGGTGACCACGGCCGAGCCGGTGCCCGTGAAGCGATCGCGGGTGCGGGTCATCTGGCCACCCAGGCGGCCCAGCAGCGACCAGTTCTCGCTCAACGGCACGGCGCCCACCACATCCAGGCTGCCACCCTGGAACTGCAGTTGGCCGTTGACATTGCCGGCCGGCACGGTGGCGGCATTGAAGCCGAATTTGCCCAGGTCGAAGAAGCCGAGCTCCAGGCCCCAGTTGCGGTTGAACTGGTAACCGCCGAAGATCGAATAGGCCGCTTCCTTGGCATCGCGGTCGATGTTGCCGAAGGTGGTGCCGGGTGCACTGACGCTGGCGGCCACGCGGGCCGAATCGACGCTGGTGCGGGCCTTGCCCACGCCCACGCCGCCGTAGTAGTAACTGTCCTGCGCAAAGCTCGGAGAGGCGCACAGGGCGCCCAGGGCTGCCAGGGTGAACAGGCTCAGGGTGTGATTGGTTTTCAAGGCGATCTTTCGGGAGTGGTGGTTCGCCGGGCCGGCGGGAAGATGCCCGACGGCTTGCGATGTCCGTTTTTAGCGGGGCCCGCGCGGCTCGTCTGTGCGGTGCCGAACCGCGGTGCCGACAACCCGGTCAGCGGGGAGTCTTGAGGCGGTCGGTGCCCAGCGCCACATCCCACAGGCTGCTGGTCACGCCATAGCAGCCGCCGTGCGACTTGCTGTGATGCAGGGCGTGGTGCCGCTTGCGCTGCAGCAGCCAGCGGCCCTGGCCACGCCAGTGGTGCGTGGCGTGGTGGGTCAGCGCATAGGCCAGGTAGCCGATCAGCACGCCCAGGGTCCAGGCGCAGGCGGCGCCCATCGATCCCAGGGCCCAGGCCGGTGCGAACACCAGCCCCAGGAAGGCCGCCGCGGTGATCAGCGTGGGCGTGGCGATGAGCGCCTGCGGGCGCTCATGGTGCATGGCGTGCCAGCGCTGGAAGGGCTGCAACCCGTGCAGCACGTAGCGGTGAAGGGCGTATTCGATGACCGACCAGCTGAACAGGCCCAGCACGATCAGGCTCAGCCACCACCACCACGGGTCCTGCCGAGGGACCGAAGCCAGCGCAAGCGCCAGGGCGCAAATCGCCACGCCGTAGAACACGAAGTCGGCGCGGTAGGCAGCCTTGCCGTGCTCGAGCCTGAAAAATTCCATGCATCTCCTGCACCACTGCCGCAACCCGGCC
>CAIJPE010000084.1 GCA_903822435.1 uncultured beta proteobacterium
CTGTCAACGCCCTTTACCTTCGTGGTCGGCTTCGGCAGCTCGCCGCAGCCGACGGATTGCTCGTTCCTGGAGGCCAGCGGCGTCTCGATGGACGTCGAGTCGGAGAGCATGGCCGAAGGAGGGGAGAACCGCTTCGTGCATCAACGTCCCGCTGCGCCAAAGCACGCAAGACTGGTGCTCCAACGTGGCGTCTGCGGTATCGACTCCCAACTGCTTGACTGGTGTCGCGAGGTGTTGGAAGGCGGGCTGGGCCGGCCCATCAGGACGCAGTCGTTGACGGTGTGGCTGCTCGACATGGCCGGCCAGCCGTTGCGCAGCTGGAGTTTTGCTGACGCCTTTCCGGTGATGTGGCGCGCCGATGCGTTCAACTCGACGGAGAACCAGATCGCCATCGAGCGGATCGAGCTGTCTTACGGGTTCAGCAAGCGCGAGGCTTGAAGCTGGAGCGTCTGGCGCCCTGCGGCTCCGCACTACCGCATTGCCTCCCCCGGCCCGGCCCGCTCGTGCGGGCTGGGCTAGATGCGGGCGATGCGCCCTTCGGTCACCAGCGGCGCGTATTGCGCGATGTCGGCGTCGATGCGCTCGCGCAAGGCCTGTGGCGTCGATGGGGTGATCTCGAACCCGGCTTGTTGGGCGCGGGTCCGGACATCGGGCGCCGCGAGTGCAGCGGTCACGTCCTGGAGCAGCCGCTCGATCACCGAGGTCGGCGTGCCTGCCCGTGTTACGAGCCCGGCCCAGGGATGCATCTCGACCGGCGGCCCCCCGGCTTCGGACAGCGTGGGGATCTCGGGATGGTCCGCCAGCCGCTGACGGGCTGCCACCGCCAGTGGCCGCAACCTGCCGGCCACCACCAGTCCGGCCACCGTGTTCATGCCGATGGCGGTGAAGTCCACCTCGCCCGACGCCACGCCCGCCAGGAGGGCGCCGGCATCCTTGAACGGAACGTGCAGCATGTTCACGCCAGCGGCCCGCGCGAAGGATTCAAGTGCCACATGGCTTGCATGCCCGTTGCCCAGGCTGGCGTAGCTGACGCTGCCCGGCTTTTGGCGTGCCGCGTCCAGCAGCGCCGTCACGCCGTGCCAGCGGCTGGCTCCGCCCACGAAGAGGACAAAAGTGGCGCGGAACAGCAGCGTCAAGGGCACCAGGTCGTGCTGCGGGTCGTAGGGCAGGGCGTCGTGCAGCAAGGGGTTGACGGCCATGGTCGCCGTGTCGGCCAGGAACAGGGTGTGCCCGTCGGGCGCCGTGCGCCGCACCTCACCGAACGCCAGGATGCCCGAAGCGCCGGGCTTGTTGTCCACCACGACGGGCTGCCCCCAATGCTGCGACAGCCGCTCGGCCACGCTGCGGGCCACCACATCGGGGCCCACGCCCACCGAATAGGGCACGATGATGCGTACGGCCCGCTCCGGGTATCCGCCCGGAGGCGCGCCGCGGGCGGCCGGTTCCCACGCAGCGCCCAAGGTGCCTGCAAGGCCTGCCAGCGCAGCACGGCGGGTGCAGGGCCGGCCATCCATCACGCCAGCATGCGGCCGAGCAGTGCGCCGGCGGACAGAAACGCCGCAAACCACAACTCCAGCCGGAACGTGCTGAACAACACCTCGTTGAAGGCGGTGCCGCGTGGGCAGCTGACAAAGGCATGGCGCAGCCGCCAGGCTGCCGGCAGCAACAGCACGGGCAGCAACAGCGCTGGTGAACGGCCCCACGCCGCCATCGGTATCAGCAGTCCGAACGGCAAGGCCAGCAACGCCGTGTACAAGCGCCGCGAGCCAGCTTCGCCGAAGGTCACGGCGAAGGTGTGGCGGCCCACCAGCCGGTCGTGCGCGATGTCGCGGTGGTTGTTGACGGCCAAGGCCGCCGCCGCCAGCGAACCGATGGCCACCGAGGCCAGCGCCGTCACGGTGCCGACACTGCCGGTCAGCACCCAGTCGGCACCTATCACCGCCACCAGGCCGAAGAAGACGAAGACGGTCAGTTCACCGAAGGGCGTGTATGCAATGGGCTTGGGGCCACCCATGTAGGCCAGCGCAGCCAGCAGCGAACTCACGCCGATGGCCAGAACCGGCCATCCACGATAGGCCACCAGAGCCAGGCCCAGGCCGGTGGCCACCAGCGCTGCCACCACGATGCCCGCACGCACGTCGCGCACGCTCAGCCAGCCATTGGCCGTGGCGCGCGGCAGTCCCGTTCGGGTGCCGCTGCGGTCACCGCCGCGCACGGTGTAGCCGACGTCGTTCTGCATGTTGGTGATGACCTGCATCAGCACCGCGGCGCCCAGCACCAGCAGCGCGGCGACCAGGCTGATGGAGCCCTGGCGCGCAAAGCCCAGCGTGCCACCCACCAGCACCGGACTGATGGCCACCAGCAGGCTGCGGGGCCGCACCGCCACGGCCCATGCGCGCAGGGAACCGGCAGGCACTCCGGGCATCTGGCGGGCGGCGGCGTGTTTGGCGGTCATGATGGCTCCATTGTCTGAAAGGCCTGGGTGTGGGCGGCTTGCGCTGCATCAATCCGCCGCGTTTGAAGGACGCTTGCGTACCTCACGCCTTATTGACGGCCGTCAATTGGCCTGGGCGCCGCAAGGCCTAAGGTGCTGATGACGCCGCCCATGGGGTGTGTGCGGGGGGATCCGATCGTGAGACTCTCACTGAAGCCGTTCTGGCGCCGCGATGCGATGGCCGAGGGCGGGGCTGAGGCCGACGCTGAAGCCCAACCGGCGCAAGCGCTCGTGCCCTATGAGTCTGCGTTGCAGGCCCTGGCCGCACAGCCGGGCGATTCGTTGGCCCTGTCGGTCCGGTTGCCCTTTTGCGCGGCCCACTGCCTGTTCTGCAATCGCCAGATCCACGCAGCCCAGCCCCTCGATGTGATCGACCGCTATGTCCAGGCCCTGGCCGACGAAGCTGCGATGGTGGC
Organism: uncultured beta proteobacterium; assembly: GCA_903822435.1. Taxonomy (GTDB): domain Bacteria; phylum Pseudomonadota; class Gammaproteobacteria; order Burkholderiales; family Burkholderiaceae_C; genus Rubrivivax. The sequence continues at coordinate 2,911 of CAIJPE010000084.1, forward strand.
CCAGCGCGTTGGCCGCGACCGCGACGTGCTGCAGTTGCACCTGGGCGGTGGCAGCGCCAACGATTTGACCGAGGTGCAGCTGCTCAGGGTCGTCGACGCGCTGCACGCGGCCTGGCGACTGCCGTCGGATGCCGAGTTGTCGGTCGAGTGCGATCCGCGCCGCGTGTCTCGGCAACACCTGGATTTGCTGCGCGGGCTGGGGTTTCGCCACGTGAGCTTCGGCGTGGCCGATCTGGACGCCACTGTGCAGCGCGCCATCGGCCGGCGCAATTCGGACCGGCTGATCGAAGACGTGTGCGCTGCCGCGCGATGCGCCGGCATCGAGCGCGTCCAGCTCGAGTTGCTCATCGGGTTGCCGCACCAGAGCCTCCAGAGCTGGCAATGCACGCTCGGGCGCGTGATCGAGATGGCGCCGGACCGCGTGGTCCTGGCGCGCTATCAGCACGGCCCGGACCGGACGGCAGGGCAGCGGGCGATCGACAGCGACGTGCTGCCCGATGCGGCGCTGTGCGGCGCGTTGCAGGCGCTGTCCATCGAGGTACTGCACGCAGCAGGGTACGCGGCCATCAGTTCGGGCCACTTCGTGCTGGACGACGACGAACTGGCGTTGGCGCATGCCGAGGGCCGCTTGCGCCTGAACCTGATCGGCTGCACGGCCACGCCGGCCGTGCCGGTGATCGGCCTGGGTGCAGGGGCGATCGGCCAGATCGACGATGCCCTGTATCTGAACCACGTCGGGCTTCCGGACTGGCACGCCGCGTTGGCGGCGCGCCGCCTTCCCGTGGCGCATGTCCGCCATGTCCAGGCGCAGGGCCTGGATTGAACGGCAGCGGGCGGGCCCGAGGAGCTGGCATGACATCACAAGAACTGGCGCGGTCTGCCGGTGCCGGGAAGGGGGTGGC
>CAIJPE010000085.1 GCA_903822435.1 uncultured beta proteobacterium
CAGCTCGTCCAGCAGGGCAATGTTGTCGGTGGTGGCCGACAGCACGGTGATGAAGTCCTCCAGACCCGCGAGGTCGAGTTCGCAGATGGCGCTCGCGTGGCCCTGCTTGACCAGGAAGTGCCGTCCACCCTGGGCGCCCAGACTGCGGACAATTTCGAACTCGGCCTGGCTCAGCCCAAAGCCTTCGACGTACTCGTCCCGCACTGCCCCCGGATTGGCCAGGAAGATCTGGGTGACGCTCTGCTCGATCAGCGTGCGGCCGATGGGGTGCTGCAGGACGTCCGAGGGGCTTTGCGTGTCGAAGATGCCCAGGCCGTTGCGCTTGCGGATGGTCTTTTGCTGCTGGCGCGCGAAGTCGCTGAAGATTTCGTGGTCCAGCGCCTTCCAGAACTCCGAGATCACGTAGATCAGTCGCTGGCCGTCGACCAGCTCGGACATGCGGTGAAGCAGCATCATCATGACGGGGGTGCGAACCTCCGGCAGGTCCAGGAACTGCGTCGTGTCGAAGCCGATGATGGCGGCCACGTCCAGGTCCTGCAGCCGGTCCGCGGCCGTGCCGCCGTCGCGGATCGCGTCGTGATCTGCGCCGCCGTCGAAGACCCAGCCCAGGGGTCCGCCGTGGCACCAGCGACCCAGCCTCTCGTGCAGGCTGTGAGCACCTGTGCGCGGCAGGTTCTGGCGCACGGTGGAAAAGCGTCGCAGCGGGGCGGGCATCTGGGCCACGGCCTGCACTGCCTGCGCAATGGCCTGCTCTTCGCCCGGCAGCAAGGGCAGGGCGGACGTGCTCACGCAGGTACGAATGAGCTGCTCCCAGAACTGCAGCCGCGTCGGCGTGGGCTGCTGCTGAAGGGGGTTGCAACCGCTGGGCTTGCCCGCTTCAAAGGCAAAGTACCGCCCGCCCAAGGCGCGGATGGCAATTTCGCAGCCACGGTCCAGGTCGAAGAGGACAAGGCGCGGTGGGGGATTCCACTTTTGGGTGAGCACCAGCAGGAACATCTCCAGGGTTGTTTTGCCCACGCCCGTGGAGCCGACGATGAGGGTGTTGCCGGGCAGCTTCTTGTCGCCGGAGTCTTCGCCCTCGGGGCTGGCGTGCAGGTTCAGATAGAAGGGTTGGCCAGAAGGCGTGCGCAGCAGGGCCAGAGCCTGACCCCAGGGGTTGCCGTCGCGCTTGCCGCGTGGGAAGTTGTGGCCGCTGGAGAGCGCCGCAAAAGCCCGCGATGACAGCTTGGCGTCCCTCGGCCGCCACTTCCAGTTGCCCGGCAGCTGCGCAAACCAGGCAGCGTCGGCCACCAGGTCCACGGCCGCGAGTTGCAGACTGCTGGCTTCACCCACTGCACCGATGGCTCGAGCGGCGCGGCGACCCGCGTCAGCAACCGTGGTCTGGCCCTTTTCTGCGAAGACGATCAGGCTGTAGTGGTACTCGCCCATGCAGAACTGGCCGTCCCCGAGGTCATTGAGCGCGCGGTCCATGTCGGCGATCTGGGTTGCCACGACGTCCTGGCTGGCAATGAGCTGGTCGCGCTGCAGCTCCAGCGCCCGCTGGGCCTGGCGGCGCGGCAGGATCGAGAAGCTTTGCGTCTCGATGAACTCGCTGTCTTCGTACAGCAAGGCATCGAGCACGCCCGGCTCCACGGCCTCGGCGTATTCCTTGATGTCGACCAGCGCGGCATAGCGTCGGCTCTCGCCCTGGCGGAGCTCCAGCTTGTCGCCACCGAAAGACAGGCGCGAGATCGGCAGGACGCGGTAGAGCGGGCCGCTGGTCTGAGGGACCGGGCTCCAGCTGCCATTGACCAGATACCCGAGGAACTCCGCCACTTCGGAGTAGGTTTGGCCGCGTTCCTCGCGCGCGCCCAGCAACTGGGGCCCGAAGCCACGAAGCACTCGGTTCACGAGTGCGGTGCGCTCTTCCATAACCCGCAGGGCGTCAGCCTGATCGCGCTCGATGTCGTGGCGGCTGCGACGGGTGGGCCCGAACGCCTTGCCCATGCCGTCGACTTGCGGTCGGTAGACCAGCGTGAGGTAGAGCTCGTTGCTCATCATCGGACGCTGGCCCAGACCAGCCTGATACGCCTGCGACAGGTCCCGCGCAAAGCCAGGCGCCGTCGGATCTTGCAGGGCGTCACTGATGCTGCGGTGGATCCGGTGGGTCCACACCGCCCATAGGCCGCCGGCAAGGTTGCGAAGAAGGCTGCAAAGGGCTTCGTGGCGCTCCGCCACGAGCTGTTCATCCGCGCACTCGAAGCAGATACCGTCCAGACGCCAGACCCGCAGATAGTCGCCGCCCCGGGTGATGACGTCGTGAGGCGTCACCAGTGAGGAGAACGGGATGAAGCGGGCGAGCGGGTTCTCATCGGCGGCCTGCGACCAGTAGCGAGGTCGCTCAACCTGCTTCACCGCCAGCCTGCGGGCCCCGGAGGTCTTGCGGGAGGACCGCGCTTGAAAGCTGCCGAGGAGGTCAGGCCAGGCGGTCATTGCGGCCTCCCTTGTAGAGGGTCGGTGAGTAGCTGCGCGCGCCCCAGAAGGAGCGATTGCGATCGTGGTGGTGCAGCCGTACGGCGATGAACAGCTGCTGCAGCCGCTGGTCGTCGCGCGCTGTGACCCAGCGCATCCAGAGCAGGACAGGGATCAGGCCCGCGGCAATGAACAAGGCAATCCAGCCGCTGAGCAAGAGCCCGCCCCACAGGGCCAGGAGCGCGCCTGTGCCCAGGATCAGCACCAGGGGCACCATCGGAATGCCCAAGAGCATGGCCGGGCGCGTGGCACCCTTGTAGATGGCTTCGGCTTGCATGTTCACCTCGCTCACCGCTTAGTTGACGATGAAGGCCGCGAAGCTAGCCGCACCACCCACCAGGGTTCCGCCGATGAGCACGTTGGCCACGTCGGCCAGACGCGCACCCTGAAAGATCATCTTGAAGCCGGCCCAGATGATGGCGATGGTGACCACGGCCACCGAGACGGTCACCAGGATGGCGTTGACGTTGGACACGGTCGTGTTGATGCGGTCGAAACCTGCGGCCTGTGCGGCTTGTGTCCTGATTGCCAGGGCCAGGGTCAAAGGCAGCGTAGCGAGCGAGATCGGAAAGCGGCGGGACATCAGGACTCCTTGAGAGGAACAGTGGTGGAAGGTGAACCGGGTTGGCCAGGCCCAATGACTGCGGCCTGACGGGTCGCGGCCCGTACGACCTGTTCGACGTACCCATGCCTGAACCCGGTCGTGAAATTGCCGCTGTAGTAGCAGGACAGGGCCTGGCGAAGGGCGGCTTGTTCTTGTGCGGGATGAGTCGCGCCCACCCGGGCGTGGTCCAAGCACCCGATCAGGACGCGTTGCATGGCGGTCAGGTTCGCGCAGGGCTCGAAGGCCGTGCGCAAGGTCAGGCCGAGCTTGTCGAAGTTGCCGACGTTGATCTGTGCCAGGCCCACGCTGAAGTTCAGGCCTCTGCTACGCAGGGCATCGGCTGTGGCCAGGGCCTGGGCAAGGTTGCTGGGCTGTCTTGCGAGTTGTCCGCCCACGACACCGATGGCCCAGGGGTTCAGCGCACTCTCGGTCTGCACGAGGGCTTGTGCCGTGACGGGGTGGACCTGCGGCGCGCAGTTCAGCAGCAGGGCCATGAGCGTTGCAGCGTTCATGGACAACTCAAGTTCCCGGCTCTATGGGAGGCGGCCCGGGCGGCGTCTGCTGGGCCAGCCAGGTGGCATAGTCGGTATCGAACCGGCTGTTCCAGCGCCCCAACTGGGTCTTGGCCGCCGCACTGAACTCGGTCACGGTGTCGCCCGAGAAGCTCCACCATGTGCGCGTGAAAGGCCTACCGTTCAGGGTGATCGTGACGACGCCCTGGTATTCACACGTCGGCGTTCGCCCGCTCTCGGTCTCCTCGAATCGGATGTATTGGGGCGGACAGTCCGTGGTCCCGCTGGCCCGGTCCTGGCGAGCGCTGTTGCCGGGACCGGCCATCGCGCAAGTAGGAAACCCGCGTCCATGCGCCAGGTCCTGAAGGACCTGCTCAACCGGGGGCACACACGCCGGGATGGTTTGCCAATCGGGCGCGGCCAGGCACAGCAGCACGAGGCATCCGTCGGCGGCGCGAGCCGGTGCGGCCGCTCCGGCCAGAGCCAGCAGGCTCATCGTGAGCGCAGAACCTGAGCGCCAACGCGAGTGGCGGGTGAGTGGTGGTTTGCGGTTGCGCATGGTCCGTACGTTCGGTTTGATCCTTTGTGCCGTGCGATATCGGTCCCCTCGTTGGACCGCAGCTGCAGGCTTGTTCGGTGTGGAAACTTTAGGGTCGCCGGACAGCCAAAGCCGCGACGAAATGACCCCCCGAATTCATCGACTTTCAGGGGCGCTGTCGGACTTCTCGGCAGCTTGCGGTCGCATGGGGATGGGCATGGGCAGCTCTACAGACTCCTGCAGCGCGGCGTTCGAGAGGTGCAAGAGACCACGCTCAGCCGCCAGCTTCGTCAGGTCCTGCCGCCTATGCAGGCCGAGTCGGCTGGCCATGCGCCGAAAGCGCGAGTAGATCGACGCCTTGCTGACGCGCAGCTTCTGCGACATGGCCTCGGTGCTATATCCCTGCCACTCCATGCGAAGCAATGCCAAATCCACGGAGCGCAAGCGCGCGTTTGTGATGACTTCGGTCCGCAGTTGTCCCAGCCACCAGGCATGGAGTTCGGCCGCGAGGTTGCGCGCGCACAGCCTCAAGCGGTCAAACCCCGGACCCTCGAAGTACTCTGGATGATCGGAGCCCAGGCACAGCAAGCTGACCCGGTCGCGGTCCAGGCCTGAGTGCGCCGGCACCAAGGCTGTGGAGTCGAATCCATTGCTGCGGGCCCAGGCGATCAGACGCTCGGCCTTCGGGTCCATGACGTGCAGTCGGCTGGCCACCACAGGCTCTGTTTGCGCGAACGCGTAGGAAAGCCAAGGGTCGTCACCGGGCCCCTGGCTCTGGAGGTACCGATGAACCCAAGCCGGTTCGACGGACGACCCGCAGGCCAGCACGAGCCTGCAGTTCACCAATCCCGCGTCGCTTCTCTCGGCGCTGTAGAACACCCCACGTTCTGCCCCGAGGGCTTGGACTCCAGCGCTCAACAGCGAGGTGAGCGCGCCCAAGTCGCATGCGGTCGGGATTTGCTCTACCACCTCATGAACGCGGGCGATGTAGTCCGGCGTGCTCACCCGCTGCGCCAGGCTCGCCTGCAAGGCGAGTCGTGCCGGTGCCGGATTCGGCGGCGTTGCGCCAGAGCTCAAGTGCCTGCCGTCGGAGTTCGAGGTGGAGTCCGGGGTATTCAAAGCGCACGGGGTCTTCATCGCACCATCGAAGGAAGGTGTCGAGATCCTTGCAAACGAAGTGGAGCTGGACTCGCGGACCAAGGCTCGGTTGGGTTTCGCGTTCGACATACAAACCTCCTGCGACGCGTTGAAGACGAAAGCTGACTTCGGCACTGGCCAAGACTGCGGTCGAGGACCAGTGGTCCTGCCCTGGCGGCCCCGCCCGGTGCTGTTGCACAGCGGACAGCTGGGTACCTGGCATACGGATGGCGCGGCGGGTCATGAGTCGACCCCTTGGGGGTCCGTGCAGCGGCTCGATGAGGTCGCAGCGGAGCTCGGCGGTATGGGCTTCAGACGTGGCTTCATGGTGGTTCAAGGGGCACGAGGCGCCAGGCGACATGCCAGGCTTGCTCTTGCCCATTGAGTGGCATCGACCAGCGTCGCGGTTCAGGCGGGTCAGACCCCGAAGTCGGGGGGGTGATTGCTCAGACTTGCGCTGTCGAGCAGGCCTGAGTGTGCTGACTTGGCTGTGAGGACGGTCCACCGCGCGACGCAGACTGCCCTGCCTGCGTCGTTCGCCCTGAGTGCCAACCGTAGCGCCGCGCGCGCGGGCCGCAAGGGCCTTTCGCGGGCGGCTGCGACTGCGTCGCCCCAGCGCCACGGTGCCCTTGCCCCCCGCGCTGGTCCGCGGCGCTGTCGGCCTGGCACGGCGACCGACGAAGGCGGGGCAGGGCAGCAGGCTCTGAGGCCCTCCGGGCCTCAAGGCCCAGGGCACCGAGCGATCCATGGTCCTTCCATTCAAGAAGGCGGCTCCCTCGGAAAACAGGGCAGGGTGTTCAGGACAGTCGGGTACCGGGTCGGGCCGGCTGGCCCGCGAACGCAATGCGCTGGGGTCGCTGGGATTTCTGTGCGTCCAGAGGCTTCGGATCCGGGCTGGCCCTGCTTGAGTTGCCCTTGGAGATAGTTAGCATATTCTCACAAATGAGTGCAAGGGAGGCAGCATGTGGCTGTACGTTGTGAGGCAACCTCGACCGGATGCGCCGAACTGGACCGGCAGGCGTTGGGCCGCGGCCGTCGATGCGGTCGTGTGGCCTTTGCTGTGGGTCTTCTGGATTCGGCAGATTCCCGGACCCGCGGGGCTGGTGGGGCCGCTCCTCTCGGCCATGGCGATCCTGTGCGGTCTGATGCGACTGCACCGGGCTCTCCGGGAAAACCACCGCTACTGGTTCACCACCTGGCGCTGGGCGCGGGTGGCGTTCCTGGTTCTGCTCTTCGGAGGGGCGCTCAAGCTCATGATGTCCGTCTGAGCAGCGACGGTTTGCCGGAAAATGCGGGCCCGTCAAGCTGCGTCCCGCAGGTGGACGGAATCTCCGAGCCCGCGACCAGACCGCGCGCCCAGGAGCGTATCGGTCCTGGGCTGTGAGGTTTAGATGAGGAAGAAGGCATGCAACGGAGTCGAGTGTCCAAAGGCCCAGCGCCAGTGGCGGCCATCTCCATCGGTGGGCGCCGGCTGGACGAGGTGAGGACGCGTGTGGGAGCTACCCAGGCCAGCGAATGGGTGAGCTATCAGTCCGCACCGGTGGAGCGTCACACCCTGATCGAGGACGAGCACGGAGTGACCGTCAAGCTGCCTGCTCTGACCGCCTTGCAGCTGTATCACGA
>CAIJPE010000086.1 GCA_903822435.1 uncultured beta proteobacterium
ATGATCGACTTCGCGCTGGATGCGCAGCGCCACGGGGGCCTCACGCCGCCGCAGGCCATCCGCGAGGCCTGCGTGCTGCGCTTCCGGCCCATCATGATGACGACGCTGGCCGCGTTGATGGGTGCCCTGCCGATCGCGCTGGGTCTGGGTGCCGGCGCCGAGTTGCGCCAGCCGCTGGGCCTGGCGGTGGTGGGTGGGCTGGTGTTCTCCCAGGCGATCACGCTGTACATCACACCGGTGATCTACCTCGCGCTGGACCGCTTCAGCGGCAAGGGGCCGGTCACCACGGCCGAGGGTGCGGCCGATGCAGCGGCCACCGGCCTGGGCGCCGCCGATTGAAGGCCCTCAGCCGCGGCGCGGGCTGCGGCTGAGCTTCAGAGCACCGGACGCATCTGCCGCAATTCCTCGCGGGTGTGCGGCGTGTCGTGGCCGGCCAGCGCCAGCGCCAGCCGGGTGACAAACTCGTGCGACTGCGAAGCGGGTGCATAGGCCGGCGTGAAGGCCAGCCACAGGCCGACCAGCGCCGGCGCCCAAGGGCCGATGTGGGCCTGGAGCACGGGTGAGCGGGTCATGGCGACGGCGCTGACCAACCCGCCCAGCGCCAGCCCGGCAACCACCTCGGACACCGAGTGGGCGTCCACCATCACCCGCGACACGCCCACCGCCAGTGCCACCAACACCCCCAGCGCCACGCCGGGCCAGGCGCCGGTGCGCCGGTGCCGGGGCAGCAGTGCGCCCAGCAGCAGCGGGTAGACCGCCGCCGAGAACATGGCGTGGCCCGAGATGCCCGTGAAGTCCAGCGCCGCCGAGCCGATGCCCCAGCCGATGAACGCCACTTTCGTGAGGGTGGTCAGCGCCACCGCCACCGCCAGCCACGCCAGCCACCCCACGGCCAGCGGCCGGCTGCGGCGGCGCAGCACCAGCACGGCCATGGTGAGCAGGGCCGCCGGCAACAGGATCTGCGCCTCGCCCAGACGGGTGATGGCGTGCCAGAACGCAGCCGGGAAGGGATCAGCAAGGGCCATGTCAGGGATATTACTAGGTCGCCTGGACCGGGCCTTGGAAATGCATCACGCGCCCTGCCGCGCGGCACGCAGGGGCCGCGGCCCTAATCGGCGGCTTTATCGGCCGACTTGTCCCAGCCGTTGACCGCGGCGATGTAGGACCAGATGAGCTCCTGGTCCTCGGGTTTGACGATGCCTTCCCAGGCCGGCATGTTGCGCAGACCCTTGTTGACCGAGCGCAGGAAGCGCTCCTTGTCGCCCTGCGGAAAGGTGCGCAGGTCGAAGAAGGCGCTGCCCGTGACCACGAGGTTCAGTCCATGGCAACGGGCGCAATAGCTGGTGTAGGCCTTTCGGCCGGCTTCCGGCGGCGCCGGGCCGGCGGCCGGCGCCGCGGGTTGCGCCGCCGCACCGGCCGCTGCCAGCCCGATCAACCCCCCCAGCAGCGTGCTGCGCCAGCCTCTGTCCGGCCCCGACTGCAGGCCTGCCATCAGGGGGTCAGCGCAAAGGTCCAGACCGAGCTGCCGGCCGGGATGTTGGCCAGCTCCGGGTCGCCGGCCAGGGCCGCGTAGACCGTGGCCGCGCCGCTGGTCACGGTGATGTACTGGCGCCCGTTGCGCTCCCAGGCAATCGGCAGGCCCGAGATGCCCGAGCCGGTCTGGAAGCTCCAGACCTCCTTGCCGGTCTTGGCGTCGTAGGCCTTGAAGGCGCCGGTCTGCGTGCCTGTGAACACGACGCCGCCGCCCGTGGACAACACGCCCGACCAGTTGGGCGCCTTGCTGGGCACCTCCCAGACCTTCTTGCCGGTGGCTGGGTCCCAGGCCACCAGTGCGCCGCGCATGCCGTCTTCGGGCGCCGGGAAGCCGCCCAGCTCCAGGCCCAGCCACCAGTTGGGCCCGCCTGGCCGCGTCTGCTTGACGTACTTGACCTTCATGCCCAGGTTGATGGTGTTGAAGAATGCCAGCTGCCGGCCCGGGTCGTAGCTCATGGGCATCCAGTTCTTGCCGCCGAAGGCGCTCGGCCAGACGTCCATGAAGTCGGTCTGCTCCTCGGTCTTGCGCAAGGCGGCGGTGGAGGGCGTGTCGATCGGCCGTCCGGTGGCCAGGTCGATGCCGGTGGCCCAGGTGATCTTGCGGGCGAAGGGGTCGGCCTTCAAGAGCTTGCCGGTGGTGCGGTCGATGACGTAGAAGAAGCCGTTGCGGTTGGCCTGCATCAGCACCTTGGTCGGCTTGCCGCCCATGGGCACCTCGGCCAGCACGAGCTCGTTGGTGCCGTCGTAGTCGAACGGGTCGCCCGGCGAGAACTGGTAGTGCCACACCACCTCGCCCGTGCTTGGCCGCAGGGCCAGCACCGAGCAGATGTAGAGCGAATCGCCACCGCGCGCCGCGGGGTTCCACGGGCCGCCGTTGCCGGTGCCCCAGTAGACCAGGTCCAGCTCGGGGTCGTAGCTGCCGGTCAGCCAGGTGGGGCCGCCCCCGGTATCGGCCATGCCGGGCTTCCAGGTCTCGGCACCTTTTTCACCAGCGGTCGCGGTGGTCCAGCGGTGCCATTTCTTCGCGCCGGTCTTCAGGTCCCAGCCGTCGAGGAAACCACGGACGCCGTATTCGCCGCCGCTGATGCCGGTGATCAACGTGTCGCCCGCGATCAGCGGTGCGTGCGTCATGCTGTAACCCTGCTTGTAGTCGGCCGCCTTGACCTTCCACAGCATCTTGCCGTCGGCCATGCTCAAGGCCATCACGTGGGCGTCCAGCGTGGTGCGGTAGAGCACACCGTTCAGCGCTGCCAGCCCGCGGCTGTGGATGCCGCAGCACAGGTAGCCGTTGATGTCGGCGGGCAATTCGATGGGCACCTTCCACTTCTGGCGCCCGGTGACGGCGTCGATGGCCACGGTGTGCGAGTGCGTGGCCACGTACATCGTGCCGTCGATCACCAGCGGCTGGGTCGAGGCATTGGCCGAGTTGTCCAGGCTCAGGTTCCACACCGGGACCAGGCGCTGCGCGTTGGCCGGCGTGATCTGGGTCAGGGGCGTGTGCCGCTGCAGGCTCTGGCCCATCCCGTAGGTCAGCACGTCGCCCGGGGTGTTGGCGTCGTTGCGCAGCTCGGCAGGCGTCTGCGCCAGTGCCGCCAGCGGCGCCCAGGCCGCCGCGACCAGCCAGACGCCGAACCGGGCGCTTCGGTAAATGTCCATCGTTGTCTCCAGAATCGTTCTTGTGGCCCGCTGGGAACATACCCATCCAGGCGGGGCGACTCTACGACGGGGTCCTTCCTGGCGGCAGTCCGGGGGTTTCCCTAGGCCGCTCCGCCGGTGCGCGCGCCCCGCAGCCCCGGGGGTGTTCCAGGGCTGCCGCCGCCTAGAATCGGCTCGTTCTCGCGTCCAGGTTCCGCATGCACCACTCCCTCTTGTCTGCCTTGTCACCGCTCGACGGGCGTTATGCCGGCAAGGTGGGGGCTTTGCGCCCCCTGCTGTCGGAATTCGGCCTGATGCACCACCGGCTGCTGGTCGAGGTCGAGTGGTTCATCGCCCTGTCGGATGCAGGTTTTGCCGAGTTTCCGCCGCTGACCGAGGCCGCCCGCGGCTTCCTGCGCTCGCTGTCCGTGCGCTTCTCGGAGGCCGATGCCCAGGCCATCAAGGACATCGAGAAGACCACCAACCACGATGTCAAGGCCGTGGAACTGTGGCTCAAGGCCCGCCTGAAGGGGCAGGCCGAGCTCGAGCCGGTGGCCGAGTTCGTCCACTTCGCCTGCACCAGCGAGGACATCAACAACACCAGCCACGCCCTGATGCTCAAGGCCGCGCGCGAGCAGGTGCTGCTGCCCGCCATCGATCGGCTGCTGGCGCAACTGGGCCGGATGGCCTTGGCGCTGGCCGACCTGCCGATGCTCAGCCGAACCCACGGCCAGACCGCCAGCCCCACCACCGTGGGCAAGGAAGTGGCCAACGTGGGCGCTCGCCTGGCCACGGCGCGGGCGCGGATCGCCGCCGTGCCGCTGCTGGCCAAGATGAACGGGGCGGTGGGCAACTACAACGCGCACGTGGTGGCCTGGCCGGGTTTCGACTGGGTGGGCTTCAGCCGCAACCTGGTGCAGGACCGCCTGGGCCTGGCGTTCAACGCCTACACGACGCAGATCGAGCCGCACGACTACATGGCCGAGCTGTTCGACGCCATCGTGCGCAGCAACACGCTGCTGATCGACTGGTCGCGCGACGCGTGGGGTTACATCTCGCTGGGCTACTTCAAGCAGCGCCTGAAGGCCGGCGAGGTGGGCTCCAGCACCATGCCGCACAAGGTCAACCCGATCGACTTCGAGAACGCCGAGGGCAACTTCGGCCTGGCCAACGCGCTGCTCACCCACATGAGCCAGAAACTGCCCATCAGTCGGTGGCAGCGCGACCTGACGGACAGCACGGTGCTGCGCAACATGGGTGTGGCGCTGGGCTACGCGGTGCTGGCCTGCGACAGCCTGAGCCGCGGCCTGGACAAGCTGGAAGTGAACGGGCCGGCACTCGCCGCCGACCTCGACAACGCCTGGGAGGTGCTGGCCGAGCCCGTTCAGACGGTGATGCGCCGTCATGGCCTGCCCGATCCCTACGACCAGCTCAAGGCCTTCACGCGCGGCCGGCCCATCACGCGCGAGCTGATGCAGGGCTTCATCCAGGGGCTGGACCTGCCTGCGGCCGACAAGCAGCGCTTGCTGCAGCTGACCCCAGCCGGCTACACGGGCCTGGCCGGCGCGCTGGCCAAGGCCTGGCGCTGAGCCCTTGAAGCCATGAGCGGTTCATCCCACCCGGGCTTTCGCACGCAGCTCATGGGCGCCCAGGCCCGCCAGGCCTCGATGCTGTGCGTGGGGCTCGACCCCGAGCCCGCGCGCTTTCCGCTGCCGTGGCAGCACGACGCCCGCCACATCTTCGACTTCTGCGCCGCCATCGTGGCGGCCACGGCCGATCTGGTATGCGCCTTCAAGCCGCAGATCGCCTTCTTTGCCGCGCACCGCGCCGAAGACCAGCTCGAGCGGCTGGTGGCCCACATCCACGCGGTGGCGCCGGGCGTGCCCGTCATCCTGGATGCCAAGCGGGGCGACGTGGGTTCCACGGCCCAGCAGTACGCCCTGGAGGCCTTCGAACGCTACAGGGCCGATGCGGTCACCTTGTCGCCCTTCATGGGCCTGGACTCCATCGAGCCGTACATGCCCTACGCGGGCAAGGGCCTGATCCTGCTGTGCCGCACCTCCAACGCCGGCGGCAGCGACATCCAGTCGCTGGCCCTGGCCGAGCCCGAGGTGCCGGCCGAGCGGGTCTTCGAGCGCATCGCCCGCCTGGCTGCGGGGCCGTGGGCGGCGCGCAGCCGCGGCGCCGAGCTCGGCCTGGTGGTGGGCGCCACCTATCCGCAGGAACTGGCCCGGGTGCGCGAACTCGCGCCCACGCTGCCCGTGCTGGTGCCCGGGCTCGGCGCCCAGGGCGGCGACGCACGGGCGACGGTCCAGGCCGGCTGGCGGGCCCAGGGGCCGGTCATCGTCAGTTCGTCGCGCGCCGTGCTGTACGCCAGCGCGGGTGCCGATTTCGCCCAGGCGGCGCGTGGCGTTGCGCAAGCAGCCCGCGAGCAGCTGCAGCAGGCCATGCCGGCGCTCTGAGGCGGCATGGGCCCCGAGACCCTGCTCGAACTTTCCCCGCCGCCGGCTCCGGTGCGCCGGGCCATGCCCACGCAGGGCCAGGCCCGGCTGCAGGCGCAGCTCTCACGGGCGTTCCTCTGGGTCTGCGCCGCTTCATGCGGGGCGGTGGCCGTGCTGATGGCGTACACCCTGCCGCGCGACTCTGCGGCGGCTCTCGGGCTGCTTTTCGCGGGCTTGTCCCTGGCGTCCTTCGCGGCGTCGCGGCTGCCGCTGAAGTGGCTCGGCCGCGCACTGACCATGCTGTTGTCGGCCGTGCTGCTGGCTACCGTGGCGGCCGCGTTCATGCTGGGCATGAACCTGGGCACGCCGGCGCTGGCCGTATCGGCCCTGATGGTGTGCGTCCTGTGCGCCGCGGTGGGCTGGCGCTCGGGGACCTTCCTCGCGCTGCTGTCGGTGTCGTCGCTGTGCCTGCTGGCACTGGGCAGCGCGCGCGCCCAGCCTTCGTTGTCCTTGCAGCTGGGCAGCGAGCTCATCGCCGTGCTCGCAGGCCTGGCTGCGGGCTTCGTGGTGTCGCGGGTGCTGGCGCGTCAGATGCGCTCGGCCTTCGAGGGCGAGCAGCGGCTGCGCAGCCTGCTGGCGCTGGCTGCCGACGCCTACTGGGAAATCGACCACCAGTACCGCCTGGTGGCCGCGGCCTCGCGCAGTGGCGAGATGCGCACGCTCACTGCCGACGAGGGTTACGGCACGGTGCCCTGGGAGCTGCCGCAATTCATCTGCGACGCCGATGTGCTCGATGCCCTGCAGGCCGACCTGGACACCCGCTCGCCCTTCCGCGACCTGCCCGTGTGCTGGGCCGACGGCGACCGCGGCGAGCGTGATTTCCGGATCAGCGGCGAGCCGCGCTTCGACGAAACCGGCGTGTTCATCGGCTACCGGGGCGTGGCCCGCGACGTCACGGACCTGCAGGCCACCCAGCAGGCGCTGGCGGCCACCGAGACGCGTTACCACGAGCTCTTTTCCCGCATTCCCACGCCCCTGGTGCTGCACCGCGGCGGCCGGGTCATCGATGCCAACCCGGCGGCCGTGGCGCTCTTCGGCCAGGGCGACCTGCGCACGCTGATCGGCAGCGACCTGCTGGCCAGCTTCGAGAGCGGCGACTCCCGCGAGCGGGCCCGCCGCCGCATCGAGACCCTGCACGGCCAGCCCCTGGGCACGGCGCTCCCGGTGAGCGAATTCAGGCTGCTGGTGGACGGCCGGCGCATTCCCGTGAGCAGCACCAGCGTGCGCGTGGACGCCAAGGGTGGACCGGCCCTGCTGGCGATCTTCGTCGACGAGACCGAGCGCCTGGCCAGCGAGGCGGCCGTGCGCCACTCCGAGGCCATGCTGTCCCACCTGGTGGCGACCAGCCCCGACCTGATCACCCTGACCGACATGGCCACCGGCCGCTATGCGATGGTCAACCAGGCCTTCGAGCGGATCAGCGGCTGGAGCGCCGAAGAGGCCGTGGGCCGCACGGCGCTGGAGCTGGGCGTGTGGGGCAAGGGCAAGGCACGCGACGACTTCGTGCAGCACGTCCGCGACGTGGGTGCGGTCGACCATGTGCCGGTGCGCTTCGTGACCAAGAGCGGCGCCACCGCCGCGATGATCGTCTCGGCCGCCCGCTTCGTCATGGACCGCCGTGACTACATGGTGATCAACGCCCGCGACGTGAGCGAGAAAGAGCGCGAACGGCTGGAGCGAGAGGCCATCCTGGCCAATGCCTCCATCGGCATCGCAGTGACGCGGCAGCAGCGCTTCGTGCTGGCCAACCGCCATTTCGAGGAGATCTACGGCTGGGGCCCGGGCGAACTGCAGGGGCAGCCCGGCGTGGCGGTGTGGGGCAGCGCCGAGGACTATGCCGAGGTGGCCAAGGTGGCCGGCGAGGCCCTGTCACGCGGCGACCCCATCGAGATGGAACGCTCCGGCCGCCGCAAGGACGGCAGCACCTTCCTGGCCCGCATCCGCGCCCGCGCCGTCGATCCCGCGCAACCCGCCGACAACGGCACCGTGTGGATCGTGGAAGACGTGACCGAACGGCGCCTGGCCGAACAGGCCCTGGCCCGGGCCCGGGACGATGCCGAATCGGCCAACCGCGCCAAGAGCGCCTTCCTGGCCAACACCAGCCACGAGCTGCGCACGCCACTCAACGGCATGATCGGCATGGCGCGGCTGGCGCGTTCGCCCGACCTGGCCGAGCCGCTGCGCCGCCAGTACCTGGACCAGATCGCCGAGAGCGCGCAGGCGCTGGCCGGCATCATCTCGGACATCCTGGACCTGTCCAAGATCGAAGCCGGCAAGCTGCAGATCGAGGCCACCACCTTCGACCTGGCGGCCGAACTGCGCCGGCTGCAGAGCAGCTATGGCGTGCTGGCCACCGCGCACGGCCTGGACCTGTGGCTTGAGATCGCTGCCGAGGTCGAGGGCGGCGTGCGCGGCGACCCCCTGCGGCTGCGCCAGATCGCCAGCAACTTCCTGGGCAATGCGTTGAAGTTCACCGAGTCTGGCTCGGTGGGCGTGAAGGCCTACCGGATGGGGCCGCCACAGCACGAGACCGTGCGCCTGGAGGTGCACGACACCGGCCCGGGCATCGACGCGGCCACGCGCGACCGGCTGTTCAAGCCCTTCACCCAGGCCGACCAGTCCACCACGCGGCGATTCGGGGGCACGGGCCTGGGGCTGTCGATCTGCCGCCAACTGGCCGAACTGATGGGCGGCACCGTGGGCGTGGACAGCGGGCAAGGCACGGGCTGCGTCTTCTGGGCCGAGCTGCCGCTGCCGCCGGCCGACCTCGTGCCGGGCAGCCCGCGTCCCGAAGCCGGCCCCGGCGGCGGTGAAGCGCTGACCGGGCGCCGGGTGCTGATGGCCGAGGACAACCCGGTGAACATGTTGATCGCCGCGGCCATGCTCGAGCGCTGGGGCGTGGAGGTGGTGCAGGCCGAGGACGGCCGGCAGGCCGTGGCCGCCGTGCAGCAGGCCCAGGGCGAAGGCCGCCCTTTCGACGCCGTGCTGATGGACGTGCAGATGCCCGTGATGAGCGGCCACGAAGCCACCCGCGTGCTGCGCCAGATGCAGGAAGACGGTCGCCTGCCCGGTGCCGGCCCGCTGCCCATCATCGCGTTGACCGCAGCGGCGCTGGTCAGCGAGCGCGAAGAAGCCCTGGGCGCTGGCATGAACGATTTCCTGACCAAGCCCATCGACGCGGACAAGCTGCACGCCAGCCTGCTGCGCTGGTGCACCGCCTCGGTCTGAGCGCGGCAGGGGCCGGCCTGAGACAATCGCGCGTGGTGCCCTGAGTCCCCTTCCCATCCCTCCCGGTTCCCCCGAAAGTTCTTCATGGAAGTCAAACTCGACAAACGATACCCCGTCGCGGCCGGCATCGAGCCGGCCTGGGAGGTTCTTTGCGACATTCGCGCCGTGGCGGCCTGCATGCCCGGCGCCCAGATCACCGAACAGATCGACGACACCCACTTCAAGGGCACCGTCAAGAGCAAGGTCGGGCCGGCCGTGATGAGCTTCGGCGGCGACATCGAGCTGCAAGGCATCAGCGTGGCCGACCGTTCCCTGAAGATGCTGGGCAAGGGTGCCGACAAGGCCGGCTCCTCGGCATCCATGCAGCTCACGGCGCACCTGGAGCCCGGCGACGCGCCCGGGCATTCCGTGCTGGTGGGCCAGGCCACCATCATCGTCAGCGGCAAGCTGGCGCAGTTCGGCAGCCGGCTGCTGGTGCCGGTGTCCGACGCCATGCTGGCCCAGTTTGCCGACAACTTCCGCGCCGCGGCGATCGCCCGCATCCCGGTGCCGGCTCCGGCGGCGCCACCGAGTGCGGATGGCGCATCGGCCGTGGTGCCGCCGCCGCCCGTTGCCCCCTCCGCGCCGAGGGCCCCGGCACCCGTCAAGGAACTCAATGCCCTTGCACTGATGTGGACCGTCTTCAAGGGCTGGCTGGCCGGCCTCTTCGGCAAGAAGTAAAGCCCCCGGGCTTGCTGCAGCCCGCGGTTCAGGTGACCGCGGGCTGCAGGAAGCGCAGGGTGCCCTTGTCGGCGTCCATCTCCACCTCCAGGCCCACGGGCAGCGTGAACTTGCGCTTGATGTGGCCGAACTGCGCGCCGGCGTACACCGGCACGTTCAGGGGCTGGAAGTGGTCGTCGAAGACTTCGTCCAGGGTGAGCGAGCCGTAGCCCTCGCCCGGTTCGCAGTTCGTGAAGGCGCCCAGCACCACGCCGGCCAGGCGGTCCAGCACGCCCGCCAGCTTCAGCGTGGACAGCATGCGGTCCACGCGGTAGATCGCTTCGTTGACTTCCTCCAGGAAGAGGATGGCGCCGTCCCACGCCGGCCAGTAGGGCGAGCCCGCCAGCGAGGCCAGCACCGACAGGTTGCCGCCCAGCAGCCGGCCCTGCGCCCGGCCGCCATGCAAGGTCGTGATGCGGCCGCCGCTGGGCACCAGGGCGTCTTCGCGCTCGGGCACGTTGGCCAGCGTCAGGGCCTGGGCCTGCATGACCGCGCCGCGGAAAGACTGCACGCTGAAGTCGTTCCACTCCGAGGTGCCCATCGGGCAGTGGAAGGTCACCAGACCCGTCTGCGCGTTCAGGGCGCTGAGCAGCGCGGTGGTGTCGGAGTAGCCGCCTACGAATTTCGGGTTGCGGCGCACCAGCCCGTAGTCGATCAGCGGCAGGATGCGGTTGCAGCCCGAGCCGCCCTTGAAGGCCAGCAGGCCGTGCACGCCGGGGTCGGCGAACAGGGTGTTCAGGTCGCTGGCGCGCTGGGCGTCGGTGCCCGCGAGATGGCCGTAGCGGGCCCGCAGGTTGGGGGCTTCGCGCACCTTGAAGCCCAGGGCCTGCAGCGTCTCGATGGCGATGGCATAGGGCTCGCGCTCGTGGCGCGCGCTGGACGGGTTGACCAGCGCCACGGTGTCGCCCGGCTGCAGTCGCCGTGCGCGCACGGCAGGCAGGGCCTGCACAGGGGCTGTCGCCGAAGCGGCGGCTGCCGCGGCCAGGGGCGCGGCGGTCAGGGCGGTGGTGGTCATGAAGTGGCGTCGGCCGCGGTTCATCGAAGGTCCGTTCTTCAGTAGACGAGCGGCAACGCGCGCCGCACGTGGTCGCGGTCGCCGTGGTCGAAATGCCACCACTCGGTGGTGATGCCCCCGAAACCGCCTTGCTGCAGGGCCGCGCGCAGCGACTCGCGTTGCCCGACCTGCACGGCCGTCAGCCGCCCGTTCGCCAGGTGATCGGCGTGCAGCGCCGGGTGCGACAACTCGCTCATCTCGTCGAAGCCGCTGCCCATGTCCGCCTCCGCGCCCTGAGGGTCTACCAGCGTCACGTCCACCGCCATGCCGAAGCTGTGGATCGAGCGGTGCACCGGGTCGGCGAAGTAGCGTTGCATCGGCGTGCCCACCACATCCTGCCAGATGGCTTCCTGCACGCGATGCGGGCGCAACGCATCCAGCACCAGCAGCCGCCAGCCGGGCCGGTGCCGGGCCAGCCAGGCCGCGGCCGCCTCCAGGCCCTGCGCCGCTTCGTCGCGCAACCAGGCACAGTCCCAATCGCCGTACAGGTTGCGGCCGGCGAAGTTGCGGGCCGTCGCGTAGCGGAGATCGTGCAGCACGCCCGTCACCCGGCTGAGGTGGCGGAAGGCGCCGTGGCCCGCAACCGATTCGACCGGGATCATGGGCGGAAAACGCCTTCGAAGTCGACGCTGCCATTGGGTGCCATCACGAAGCCCTGCACCTCCTTGCGCATGGGGATGTAGACGGACGAATGCGCCATGGTGATCCAGGGGCGCTCGCGCTTGAAGATCTGCTGGGCGCGCTGGAACATCGCCAGCCGCTTCGGCTCGTCCACCTCGCTGCGCGCGGCCTCGAGCAGCGCGTCGAACTCGGCATTGCAGAACTTGATGCCGCCGCGGCTGGCCGCGCAGCTGAGGTTGGGCGTGAGGAATTCGTCGGCGGCAGCGACGTCGCTGCTCCAGCCGCTCATGTAGACGTCGTGCTCGCCCTGGTTGGCGCGCTTGAGATATTCGCCCCACTCGTAGGTGACGATCCGCGCTTTCACGCCGATGCGGGCCCAGTCGGCCTGGATCATCTGCGCCATCAGCAGGCCGTTGGGGTTGGTCGGCCGCGCGATGGGCAGCGCCCACAGGTCGATCTCCAGGCCCGCGGGGTGGCCGGCCGCGGCCAGCAGGTGGCGCGCTCGTTCGGGGTCGTATTCGTTCTTCAGCGTGTGGTCGTAGCCGGGCACCGCGGGCGGAAAGGCGCTGACGGCCTGAAGCGCATCGCCGCGCGGAAACAGCACCTTGAACAGCGCGTTGCGGTCGATGGCGATGTCCAGCGCCTGGCGCACCTCGCGCGAATCGGTGGGCGGCTTCTTCATGTTGAAGGCCAGGTACGAGATGTTCAGCGCCTGGATCTTCTCGATGCGGATCGCCGGGTTGCCGGTGAGCGCGGTGATGTCCACGTCGCGGATGGCCGCCGTGATGTGGCATTCGCCGCGCACCAGCTTCTGCACCCGCACGTTGGGTTCGCGGCTGATGGCGTAGACCAGCTTCTCGGTGGGCTGGATGCCGCGCCAGTAGTCGGGGTTGGCCTGCAGGCGCAGCACGTCGTCCTTGCGGTAGCTCTTGAACCGGAAAGGGCCCGTGCCCACGGGCTGGTTGTTGATGGCGCTGGCCCGGCCCTGGGCCAGCAACTGCGCGGCGTATTCGGCGCTGTGGATGGCGGCGTAGGACCCCGCGAAGTACGACAAAAAATTGACGTTGCCGCGGTGCAGCCTGAAGCGCACCTCGTGGTCGCCGAGCCGGTCGATGCCCGCCACCATCTGCGCCAGCCCCAGGCTCTGCGGGTAGACGAAGGTGGCGGGGAAGGCGCGGTTGAAGGGCAGTTGGGGGTCGATCAGCCGCGTGAAGCTGAAGACGACGTCGTCGGCGTTGAGCTCGCGCGTCGGCGTGAAGTAGGCCGTGGTGTGGAAGCGCACGCCGCGGCGCAGCGTGAAGGTGAAGGTCCTGGCGTCCGGCGAAACGACCCAGGCCGTGGCCAGCTGGGGCTGCAACGTGCCCGTGCCTCGCTTGAAGGCCAGCAGGCCCTGGAAGATCTGGCTCGTGACGTTGGCCGTGCTGCTGCTGTCCCACAGGGCCGGATCGAAGCCCTCGGGGCTGGCGTCGGCGCAGTAGACCAGGGGTTTGGCCGCGAAGGCGGGGGCGGCGCACGCCAGCAGGCCCGTGACGAAGAGTCGCGCAAGCACGAGCCGATCATAGCGGCGAGGGTTTGCCTGGGCCCGGGCATCCACCGGATCAGGGATGCCCCGCCTTCGAGCGGCCTATACCGTGCAAGGCATGAGTGAGCAGCCAGCCCCCACAGCCGAGGTGCTTGCGCAAGTGGCCGATGCCCTGGCGTGGCCCTTGTTCGTGCTGCGGCCCGACGGCTTCCTGCTGCACGCCAACCTGGCCGGACGCGACTTGCTCCGCAAGGGCCGCCTGTTGCACCTGTCGCCCGAACACCGGGTGGAGCCCGCGGCTGCGCGCCGAAGGCCTGCTCTGGGCGAGGCCCTGCAGACGGCCGCCGCCCGGCAGCAGCGCGTGGTGCTGCACGCCAGCGCAGGCGGGGCCGGTTTCACGGCCACCGTGACACCGCTGCCCTCAGCCGGCGGCAGCCCCGGCCCGCTCTTGCTGGCCCTGGCGCAAGGCCTTGCCCACGGGGCCGACACCGACGAGTTTTCTTCGCTGCACGGGCTGACCACCGCCGAGTCCCGCGTGATGCGGCGGCTGGCCCTGGGCGAGAGCTGTTCGCGCGCGGCGAAGGCATTGGGCGTCAAGCCCGCCACGGTGCGCACGCAGGTGGTTTCCATCCGCCGCAAGACCGGGCACGCGAGCGTGGCCGAGCTTCTGCAGGCGCTGGCGGCGATGCCGCCGCTGCGCTCGCCGGGCCTGGCGCCGCGCGACCAAGGTGAATAAGTCACCAAACCGAGCTCACCAATTTACCGTCGCGCCGAACCCCTCTTGCCTATTCTTGCTGACGGCGGGTTGCAAAACCCCCATCAACGAAATCAGGGGGTTCCATGTTCGAGACGATCAGTCACAGCCCGGTCCATGCCGCCATGCTGCCGAGGCCGCAACGACCGCATCAAGTGGCGGCACAGCCGCTGTACTTCGGCCCCGAACGGCGTGTCGGGGGCCGCGAGCCGGGAGCCTGGCTCACCCGCATGCTCGACGAGATCGACTACGGCATGCTGCTGGTCACCGCCGATGCGCAGGTGACCTACCTGAACCACGCCGGCCGCCTGGAACTGGACGGCCACCACCCCCTGCAACTGCTGGGGCGCACGCTGAAGGTCCACCGCCCGCAGGACGTGGCGCCGCTGTACGACGCGCTGGCCGCGGCCCAGCGCGGGCTGCGCAAGCTGATCACGGTGGGCGAGGGCGAGCACCGGGTGAGCATTTCGGTGGTGCCGCTGCCCAACGAGGGCGCCGACACCGGCCCGCTGACCCTGCTGGTGCTCGGCAAGCGCCAGATGTGCGAGCAGCTTTCCGTGCAGGGCTTTGCCCGTAGCGTGAACCTGACCCCGGCCGAGACCCGCGTGCTCGAGCACCTGTGCGGCGGCGTGCGGCCCACCGAGATCGCGCAGCGCCAGGGCGTGGCGGTGTCCACCGTGCGCACCCAGATCGGCAGCATCCGCGCCAAGACCGGCGCCGGCAGCATCCGCGAACTGGTGCGGCAGGTGGCGGTGCTGCCGCCGCTGGTCGGCGCCCTGCGCACCGGCGCCCTGGGCCTCAGCAGCTAACATCGCGGCGCCACGTGGCATCGGCGCCCCGTGCGCCGATGTCCATGCCACCCCGCAGCACCCCCCCACCCTCAGACCCCATCGCCCAGGCACCCTTGTCGGATTCGCTGCGGGCGCTAGCCCGTCGCGGCGAACTCAAGCGGATTCGCCGCGGCGTGCAGATCATCACCGAGGGCGATCGCGGCGACACCCTGTACATCGTGCTCAGCGGCCGTCTGCGTGCTTACAGCGTGGGCGACGACGACCGCGAAATCACCTACGCCACCTATGGCGCGGGCGACTACATCGGCGAGATGGGCCTGGACGGCGGCCTGCGCTCGGCCAACGTGGAAACGCTCGAAGCCACCTTGTGCGTGGTGGTCACGCGCCCCACGCTGGAGCGGCACATCCAGGAGCATCCCCAGTTCGCCTTCGAGCTGCTGGCCAAGGTGATCCGCCTGGCCCGCGTGGCCACGCTGAGCCTGCGCCAGATCGCCCTCAATGATGTGTACGGCCGGCTCAGGGCCTTGTTGGACAGCGTGGCAGAGCCTCGCCCCGACGGCACGCGCGTGGCCGACCCCGCGCCCTCGCACCTGGAGATGTCGCGCAGCCTGGGCTGCTCGCGCCCGATGATCAGCCGCGTGATGAAGGACCTGGAGCGGGGCGGCTACATCGAGATCGGGCGCCGCCACGTGGTGCTGCGGCGGCCTCTTCCGGCGAAGTGGTGAGGCAGGCCGAAGCGCGCGCTCAGTCGGCCGACAGGATGCCGGCGCCCAGCCGCGCCGGGGCGGGCGGATCGCCCGGCTGCAGGGGTTGGAGCCCACCAGCGCCGTGCTGCGCAATGCGGCGCGCCACCTGCGGTGCGGCAAAGCTGGAGCCCGCGGCCCGGCACACCTGGCCCGAGGCGTTGCCCGCCACCCGCACGCTGCGCAGGCCCTGGCTGTCGTCCACGGGGGCGGCCACATCGGGGCCGGTGCGCCCGCCGGCCGCGACGGTGGGTCCTGACGAGGTGTAGAGGGTGGGGGCCGACTCGCGCCGCAAGGCAGCGCCCGCGACGATCACCCCGTGGCCTGGGGCCAGCACGGCCAGCGCGTTGAGCGTGCCGGCGCGGCGGATGGGCGAGCGGGCTGCCGGTGGCACCGCGGGGTCGTCCTGCAGCGGCCGCAGGTGCGGTTGCGGGTCGTAGCGGCGGTCGGTGTCGATGAAGCGCGCCTGGACGGAGCGTGGCAGAGCGGTGGGATTGTGTTGCCCGCGGCTGATCCACAGGTGCACGGGCTGTGCAGTCGCCACGTGCCCCTTGGCCAGCGCCACTTCGATGCACCAGTCGCCGGCGGGTGCCACCACGCTGGCGCCGGTGTCGGGCCGCGTGGGCGCGATCATCAGGAGGCCGATGGTTGCCAGCCCGGGCGCAGGCTCGACGGCTGGCGTGGCCATGACCAGGCCGGCGCAAGGGCCAGCCGCGCCGGGCGCGGTCCAGCCCAGGGCCTCGCCCACCGCTGCCCAGGCCCCGGGCCGGGCGCCGGGCGGAGTGACGCGGGCCCGCAGGCCGGCGGCCCCGGGCGGCAGCCGCAGGGTCACGACCACTGGTGTCTCGCTGGCGGGCGGCACCCGCATCCACACGCGGCCCGGGCCGGAGGCGGCCAGGTCATCGAACTGCGCGTGGCGCTGCTCGTCGTGGGTGTTGCCGGCGGCCACCACGATGTCCACCCTGCGTGCAGCCGTGCGGCGCTGGGCAGATTCGGCCCTTACCAGGCCGGCCATGGCGCGGTCGAGCAGCGAGTTGCCGTCATGAGGGCCGCGGCTGCTGCCGTCGCTCAGGTTGACGACCACCCGCTGGCCCGGTGCCGCGCAGCCCACGATGTAGCGCAGCGCGTCGATCACCCAGCGCCCCAGCGACGCGCTGCCCGAGTCCTGCACCGCGTCGCGCGGGATTTGCACGAACACCACGTCGGCTGGTGTGGCCGGGGCGGCGGGCGGCTGCAGGGCATCGCAGGGCCGCCCGCCGAGCGCCAAGCCCAGCACGGCCGCGCCGTGGCCGAAGCGCCATCGCAGGAGGTCGTAGCCGGCCTGCGCGTAACAGCGGGCCTCGTCGATCAGCGTCGGGTCGGCGGTGCTGGCGGCGGCGGTCATCAGGGCGTTGAGCCCCTCGCGCCCGATCTCGGCGCCGTAGCCGAAGCCCGCGGGCACGCCGCCGCCCGTGCGGGCGAAGGCCGGCGCGTCGGGGTCCTGGTCCCACAGGCGCAGCACCCGCGTGCCGGTGCCCGCCGCGTCGCGCAGCATGCGGTGGGCGAAGGGGCAGCCGCAATCGATCACCCCCAGCAGCACCGGCCCCTGGCTGGCCGGCGGGGGCAGCGGGCCGGCGGCGGGTGCCGCAAGGCCCTGCAGCGGCCGTGGCCGCTGCGGGATGACCGGCATTTGCAGCTCCAGCCGATGCAGCCGCCGTGCGGCGCCGTGCGCGGTCGGTTGCAGCAGCGCGCGCAGCGAGTCGGCTTCCAGCAGGGCCGGCACGGGCACTTCCAGGCCCGCCGGCCCCGCCCACTCGGCCAGCACCGCCACGGCTTGCGGCCGCGGCTGGCCGGGGCGTCGGAAATCGCGGAAGTCCGTGGCATCGGCCCACACCAGCGCCGGGTCGATGCCGGGCCTTCGCGCGCTGGCGCCCAGCGGCCCGGGGGCCAGCGGTGCACAGAACAGCCGGCTGGCCACGGTGCTCACGCGTAGACCAGGCCCAGTTCCAGCACCTCGGTGCTGGCCTTGGCCCACAACGAACCCAGGATGTCGTTGGGCATCTCGTCCAGCACCGGCAGCGCGTCGCCGATGCGGTAGTAGCTGGCCACGGGCAGGGCCGGGTCCTGGTCTTCGCCGGGGAACAGCCGCTGCGTGGCGGGGTCGTACACCCCGTCCGCGGGGAATTCCGGGCCGATGAAGCTGGCGCTCGGGCAGGCAGGCTTGCCGGTGGGCGTGCAGCGGTGCGCCACGTAGCGTCCCAGCACCGTACCCAGCACCCGGCCGGCGATGTTGTCCACCGGGAAGTGCAGGCCCGCCACCACGCGGTTCATGGCGATGCGCTCGACGACGCAGCGGAACTGCCGGTTCAGGGCGTTGCGCCCCGGGCAGGGACTGCCGTCGACCGTGTGCGAATTGAGCAGCGACTTCAGCACCTCGTAGATCACGTAGGCCTCGGTGCAGTGGCCGCTGGGCGTGCTGCCGTGGCCCGGGGTGGTCAGGGCCGGCTGCACGTAGGGCGAGTAGTCGATGGGGCGCCAGCAGGCCAGGTGGTGCTTGAAGCGCATCTCCACGAACATCGCCAGCCGCACCGCGGCGTCCAGCAACTCGCGGGTGTACTTCAGGCGCTCGGTCTGCACGGGGATCAAGGACCCCCAGAAACCCAGCGTGGATTCGGCCTGCACCAGGATCTCGGGCATGCGGTCTTCGCGCAGCTCCGACCAGCTCAGCACGTGGTCGATCTGGCGGGCGAAGGTGCTGTCGGGCGGCGCCACCAGGGTCACCAGCGGGTGCGGTGTCGGGTCCAGCCCGCCGGCTTTCATCACGAAGGTATTGAGCGTGAGCGCGCGGTGCGGCGTGTGCTGCGCGCCCACGTCCACGAAGTCCATCGTCCGCATCAGCTCCTGGGCCACCAGGTAGCTGCGCACCCAGGGGTCCCAGCGGAACAGCAACGACGCGCCGGGGGTGCGCCGCGCCACCGTCCACGGGGTGGTGTCCGGCCCCATGTCGATGGACGCCGCGCGGTGGCGCATCAGCGCCTCGGCGTGCAGCGGCGTGGCGTAGGGGTCCCCCGGCTGCGCCCCGCCGACCGAGACGGACACCGGCCCGCCGACCGAACCGCCGACGGACCCTCCCACCGAGCCCCCGACCGACCCGCCCAGACTTTCGCTCATCATGGTCTCCTGAGTGTGGCCCGGCGCACGAGTCTTCAGCCGGCCGGCAGGTCGGCCAGCCGGAACGCCTCGCCGAAGCGCCGGCGGGTCGCTTCGGAACCCTTGGGCGCGGTGTCGATGTAGCTGCGGACCGTGAACTCGGGGGCCAGGGCGAGGAGCTGCCGGCCGGTCTCGCGGGCGGCATCGAGGTCACCGGATTCGGCCAGCGCCACGGTCAGGGCCCGCAGGGTGGGCAGGTGGTTGCGGTTGACCTGCAGCGCACGCCGGGCGAGCTCGATGCACTCGGTCAACCGGCCGGATGTCACGGCCGCGCTGCACGCCAGGGCGTCGAAATAGTGGCGCTGCGGGTCCAGCGGCGAGAGCGAGGTCGCGGTGGCTGCCGTGCGATAGGCCTCCTCGCCCTGGCCCCGGAAACCGTGGACCACGCTGCGGTACAACCAGGCCAGGGGTTCGTTCGGGTTGGCGGTGATGGCCCGCTCGAGCGAGTCCTCGGCGGCGTCCAGGTCGCGCAGCATGTGGCACTCGACGAAGCCCTGCGTGGCCAGCGCCAGCGCGCAGGCGGGGTCGGTCTGCAGGGCGCTGCGCGTGTGGCTCAGGGCCTGCACGGCCTCGTCGCGCGGCGAGCCGGCCAGCCCGCGCGTGGTGCGCAGCACCCACCATTGCGACATCCAGGCCCGCGGCACCGGCGCGCGGGGGTGGCGCTCGACCAGTGTTTCGAGCACGGCCCGCGCCCGCTCGAAATCGCCCCGGGCGGCGCGGTGCATCAGCTGCAGCCCGGCCAGCTGCAGCGAGTACGACTGCAGCGATGGCAGGTTGTTCGTGGCCAGCCGCAACAGCTGATGGCTGGCCATGGCGCTGACCAGCTGGTCGGCCATGGCCGCCGTGTAGTCGTCGTCGGGCATGAGCAGTGACGACGGCGGCACGTCCTCGCTGTGGGTCCAGAGCACGGCGCCGTCGCGGCCGTCGGCCATTTCCAGCTGGACCCGCCAGCGCGAGGCACCGCGGCCCATGACCGAGCCTGCGACCACGTACTGGACACCCACCCGCTGGGCGATCTCGGGCACGACCAGGTCCCGGCCAGCCAGCGCGGCCATCGACAGGCGCGAGATCACGCGCAACCCGGCACTGCGCGACAGCCGCGCGGTGAGGTTGTCGGCGATCAGGTGCCCGGCCGAGGCCTCCTGGGGCTGCAGGCCCATCACCGCCAGCGGCATCACGCCCAGGCGAGCCATCATCACGTCGGCGGCGCCCCGGGTGGCGGACTCGGCGGCGGCCTGCTCGGCCGACGGCTGCGGCGGCGCATCGGCCGCTCGCGGCATTGCGGGGACGGTGGCCGACGTTCGCGGTGGGGCGATTCGCCAGCAGTGCAGCGCCGCGTCCAGGTGCTTGACCCAGCAGTCGCCCAGGTCCTCGACTTCGGCGTCCACGCCGCGCAGCAGCTCGTCGCAGAACTCCACGGTGACCACGAATTCGCCCGGCGCGGCCAGCGAAGCCACGCGAGCCGCGGTGTTCACCCCGGTGCCGTAGATGTCCAGCTCATCGACCACCACGCTGGCCACGTGCGCGCCGGCGCGCAGCTGCATGGCCGCATCGGGTGCCCGGCCGGCGTTGTAGGGGGCCATGCGGCGCTGGATCTCGAAGGTGGCCGCCGCCGCCGGTCGCACGCTCGTGAAGGCCAGCAGCATGGCGTCGCCCAGGCTCTTGACCAGCCGCCCGCCGTGCTGCGGCAGCACCTGGGCGCGGATTTCGCCCACGAAGCGGCGCCAGCGGTCGATGACGTCGGCTTCGTGCGCCTGCATCAGCCGGACCGACTCCACCACGTCCACCACCACGATGGCGCAGCGCACCCGGTGCACCTCCAGGGCCGGCGGCCCGGATGCCGGCGCCTCGGTGCCGGCGGCGGCGTCTGGGCGGGGGCTGGGGGTCCTGGACATGGCCATCCGCATTCTGTGGGATGAGACGACCCCGCCGCAAGGGCCGCCATCCCCCGGCTTGGGGAGGCCTTGCCGGCCTCAGCCGGCCAGGGGCGGCCCCCAGTTGCGGGCAGGCCGGTCGGCCTTCTCGTACAGCGGGCGCACCTTGACCAGCACGGCCTCGATGTCGTGGATGCGCGTCTCGCTGGCCGGGTGGGTGGACATCCACTGCGGCGGCGCGCCCTGGCTGGCCTTCATCATCTTGCGCCACAGGCTCAGGCCAGCCTCGGGGTTGTAGCCGGCGCGGGCCGCGAGGTCCAGGCCGACGATATCGGCCTCGCTCTCGTCGCCTCGGCTGAACTTGAGCGTGAGCAACTGGCCGCCGGCATCGGCCACGGTGCGCCCGATGCTGCCCAGCCCCAGCAGGGCCGCGCCGATTTCGATAGCGCCGCGCGTGACCGTGGTCTGGCCCATGCGCTTGCGGGCGTGCTCGCGCAGCGCGTGCGCCACCTCGTGGCCCATGATGGCGGCCACTTCGTCGTCGCTGAGCTGCAGTTTCTGCAGGATTCCCGAGTAGAAGGCGATCTTCCCGCCGGGCATGCAGAAGGCGTTGAGTTGCGGGTCGATCAGCAGGTTGACCTGCCAGCGCCAGGATGAGGCCCGCGGGTTCCAGGGCGGCGTGAACGGGACGATGCGCTGGGCGATCGCGCGCAGCCGCTGGGCCTGCGGGTCCGACTGCGGGGCCAGTCGGCCCTTGGATGCCGCGCCCTGGCACAGTTGGGTGTACTGCTGCTGCGCGGCGCCCTCCACCTGTTCGGCCGGGATGAGCCTGGCCAGGCGCGAGTTCTCGCCCACGTCGCCCCGCACGCCGTCCTGGGCGAGGGCGGCAGGCGCCAGGGCCAGGGCGCCCGCCCCGGCCAGCAGCCGGGTGAATTGACGGCGGCCTTGCAGCGCGCACAAGACGCACCCCGGTTGATCGGCGTCGGTCTGCAGGGCCCGCAGCGGGATGGGTTTGGGCATGTTCAAGATTCTAGAGATCGCCTCCCGGTGGTCGCCCCACGGGGCTGGTTCGAACCCGGCGGACCGGGGGCGACGCCGCGTGTGCATTCGTCAGGGACGGCAACCGCCTGTCAAAAGGACCCGGTAGGTGCAACGGCCTCGACCTGCCGGGGGCCACCGGGAAGCCCGCTTGCAGCGCGCTCCACCCCAGGCAGGACCATATCGGGTCTGCCTTCGGCCGGGCAACCCGGCCAGACGCAACCCGACACCGGGCCCCTTCGCCCTTCGGCTACCTTGGTGCACCCCCGCCGGAGAGCCCCCATGCCGACATCGACCACCCCACCGACACCCCTTGGTGCGCGCCCGAGCCACCGAGTTCCCAGCGCCGTGATGGTCTGGCGAATGCCCGCACCGGCCCTGCGCCTGGCGTGGTTGCTGCTGCTGGCCAGTTGCCTGCTGGCCGGCCGGGCCCACGGGCAGACGGCGGACCAGCTCAAGGCCGAATTCGCGCGGGCGGTCTACCTGCATTCCGCCAACCAGGTGCACAACCAGCGGCCCCAACCCTTGTTGCGCGCGGTGGTGGTGCTGCGGGTGAAGCTGGACGACCAGAACCACTGGCAGGCCGAGGTCTTTCGCGACAACCCGAACCAGCCCGAGATGACGCGGGTGGCCCTGGAATCGGTGGCGCGGCTGCCGCCGCCGGAGGGCCTGTCCGCCAAGGCGGTGGAGATGTTGCGGGCCGAGGGCCTGGTCGAGGCCTGGCTGTTCGAGAACGACGGGCGCTTTGCGCTGAAGACGCTGGCCAAGCCGCAGCGCGGCGTCTGATCCTTCCTCGCCACGGGCCGCGCCGGCCCGTGGCGGCGGCGTAGCATCCTGCGGGGCATGAGCCCGCCTTCGACGTCCACCCTTCTGCTCGGTGCGGTGGCCGCCCTGGCACTGGCGGCCGTGGCGGTGCAGAGGCTGCGCCTGCGGGGCGCCGCCCGAGACGCCGCCCGTGCCCAACAGCTGCGCACATGGGGCGATGCCCTGCGCGACAGCGAAGACCCGCTGCAGCTGGCCGGGGCCTTGCGCCAGCAGCTGGCCGATCTGGCGGGCGCCCCCACCAGCGTGCTGCTGCTCAAGGATCGGCTGCCACCGCTGGACGATGAACCCTCGGTGCTGCTGCTCGGACCCGTCGACGACGAACAGCGCGCCGGCTTGTGGCTGGCCCTTCGCGAAGGCCATGCCTTCGGCCCCGGCACGGGCCGCCACGAACACCAGGGCGCCTGGTACTTGCCGGTACGCGGCCGGCGCGGCCTGCAGGGCAGCCTGGGGGCGGCCCTGGTGCGGGTGCAGCTGCGCACGCCGCTGCTGCGCGATGCGGAAGGCGTTCTGGCGCAGGCCCAGGCCTTGTGCGACCTGATGGGCACGGGGCTCGAGCGGGCGCAGGCGGCCCGCTCGGCCGCCCGTTCGCGCGAGGAAGCGCAGGCCCAGCGCCTGCGCAACACGCTGCTGGCGGCCATTTCGCACGATTTCCGCACGCCGCTGGCCACCATCCTCGGGGCGGCTTCCTCGCTGCTGGAGCAGGGCGATCGCCTGGCGCCGGCCCAGCGGCGCCGCCTCGCCGAGCGCATTGCCGGCGAGGCCGACCAGCTGGGCCGCCTGACTGAAAACGCCTTGCAGCTGGCGCGCCTGGACAGCCCGGGCCTGGCGCTGCAGATGGACTGGGAATCGGCCGAGGACATCGTGGGCGCGGTGCTGCACCGCCTGCGCCAGCGGGCGCCGCAGCACAAAGTGCGGGCGAGGCTGGAGCCGGGTTTGCCGTTGCTGCGCTGCAACGCGGTGCTGCTGGTGCAGCTGCTGGACAACCTCGTCGACAACGCCCTGAAGCACGCGGGCACCGGCCCCGAAGCCCCGGCGGTGGAAATCCTGGTGCGGCGCGCCCCGCCGGGCGTGATGCTGGCTGTCCGCGACCGTGGCCCGGGTGTGCCGCCAGCCTGGCGAGAACGCATCTTCGACGTCTTCCAGCGCGGAGAATCGGCCAGCGGCCGCGGCGCCGGCGTGGGCCTGGCGGTGTGCCGCGCAATCGCCGGCGCGCACGGCGGCGACATGGCCTTCCGGCCACGCGGCCATGGCGGCAGCAGCTTCGAATGCCGCCTGCCGGCCCCCGAGGCGCCGCCCTTGCAACCCCCCGGAGGTGCCCCATGAACCTGAGCGTGCTGCTGGTCGAGGACGATCGCGAGCTGCGGGCCACCCTGCGCAGCGCGCTGGAGGTCGAGGGCTACAAGGTGCTGGCTGCCGCCAGCCTGGCCGATGCGCAGGCCCTGTGGGCGCACGGGGCCTGCGGCAGCGAGGCGATCTCCCTCGTGCTGCTCGACCTGGGCCTGCCGGATGGCGAGGGACAGACCCTGCTGGCGCGCCTGCGCCGCGAGCAGGCCGTGCCGGTGATCGTCATCTCGGCCCGCGAAGGCGATGGCCAGAAAATCGGCTTGCTGGATGCCGGGGCTGACGACTACCTCGTCAAGCCGTTCAGCATCGGCGAATTGCTGGCCCGCATGCGCGTGGCCCTGCGCCGTCGCGGCACGGCGCTGCAGCCGGCCATCACGCTGTACGACAGCCAGGGCTTGCGGGTGGATCTGGCGGCGCACCGGGTGAGCCTGGCCGGCCAGCCCGTGCACCTCACGCCCACCGAGTTCGAACTCCTCGCGCGGCTGGTGCGCAGCGCAGGCCAGGTGGTGACGCACCGGCAGTTGCTGGCCGAGGTGTGGGGCCCGGAATTCACCGAGCACACCCACTACCTGCGGCTGTACATGGGCCAGTTGCGGGCCAAGCTCGAAGCCGATCCCGCCGACCCCCGCCGTTTGCTGACCGAGCCGGGGGTCGGCTACCGGCTGGCCGAACCGCAGGACGACCTGCCGGTCCGTTGAGGCGCCAGCCATCCGGCCTGCCTTCCTTATGCGATCCTGATGCCACCCCCGGCAGGCTGCAGCGCCCGGGCATTGACTCCCGTCCCTCGGATTTCGCGCAAGATCCACACATGCTCAGCCCCTCAGTGCCCACAGATGCTCCAGCCGGCAGCCCTCCGGCCGTCGCCCACCCATCCCGCCACGGCCTGGCCGCGCTCACCTTGGCGGCCATCGGCGTCGTCTATGGCGACATCGGCACCAGCCCGCTGTACACGGTCAAGGAGATCTTCCTGCCCGCCACGGGCGTGGCGTTGAACGCCACCAACCTCATCGGGGCGGTATCGGTGATCTTCTGGGCCTTGATGCTCGTGGTCACGCTGAAGTACGTGGTGCTGATCCTGCGGGCCGACAACCACGGCGAAGGCGGCGGCCTGGCGCTGACGGCCCTGGCCGCCAGCGCGGTGAAGGACCGGCCGAAGCTGCGCAAGGGCTTGCTCTTGCTGGGGGTGTTCGGGGCCACGCTTTTCTACGGCGACAGCGTCATCACCCCGGCCATCTCGGTGCTGGGCGCGATGGAGGGCCTGGAGATCGTCACACCCGTGCTCAAGCCCTACGTGGTGCCCATCTCGGTGCTGATCCTGATCGGGCTGTTCATGGTGCAGCGGCTGGGCACGGGATTCGTGGGCCGCTTCTTCGGCCCGGTCATCGTGATCTGGTTCGTCACCCTGGCCGTCGTCGGCGTGGTGCACATCGCCCGACAGCCTGCCATCCTGAATGCCCTCAACCCGGTGCACGCCTGGGAATTCCTGTCGCAGCGCGGCTGGAAGATCTTCGCCGCACTGGGCGCCATCGTGCTGGCGCTGACCGGGGCCGAGGCGCTGTATGCCGACATGGGCCACTTTGGCCGCAAGCCCATCCAGATCGCCTGGGCGGGCCTGGTGCTGCCGGCGCTGGCGCTGAACTACATGGGCCAGGGTGCGCTGCTCATGCGCGAGCCGGCGGCCATCGAGAACCCTTTCTACCGCCTGTTTCCCGAAGTCGCGCTGGTGCCGGCCCTGATCCTGGCCACCCTGGCGGCGATCATCGCCTCTCAGGCCGTCATCTCTGGCGCCTATTCCATGACCAAGCAGGCCGTGCAGCTCGGCTTCCTGCCGCGCATGGACGTGCGCTATACCTCGGCGCGCGAGGCCGGGCAGATCTACGTGCCGGCCGTGAACTGGGCGCTGCTGCTGGGCGTGGTGACGGCGGTGCTGGGCTTCGGCAGCAGCACGGCGCTGGCCGGCGCCTACGGCATTGCAGTGACGCTGACCATGATGATCACCACGGTGCTGACCTGGTTCGTCATCCGCAGCTGGAAGGTCAACACCCCGCTGGCGGTGGCAGCGACCTGCATGTTCCTGATGCTCGATGCGCTGCTGGTGGCCGGCTGCGCCGTCAAGTTCTTCGATGGCGGCTGGTTCCCGCTGGCCCTGGGCCTGCTGATCTTCGGCGTGATGAGCACCTGGTCGCGCGGCCGTGAGTTGCTGATGGACAGCATCCGCAGCGACGGCCTGGAGTTGCAGCCCTTCATCGACGCGCTCGACCCCGACAGCATCCACCGGGTGGAGCGCACGGCCGTCTATGCGGTGGCCAACCCCGAGACCGTGCCGCAGGCGCTGCTGCACAACCTCAAGCACAACCAGGTGCTGCACGACCGCAACATCGTCCTCACGGTGCAATTCGCCGACCGCCCGTGGGTGCCCATGGACGAGCGCGTGCAGGTGGTGCCGCTGGGCCATTCCTTCTGGCGCGTGACGCTGACCTTCGGCTTCATGAACACGCCGGACGTGCCCAAGACGCTGGTGATGGCGGAGAAGCAAGGCTTGCGGATTCCGGTGTTCGAAACGACCTACTTCCTCAGCCGCGAGACGGTGGTGCCCACGCCCGGTGGCGGCATGATGCATTGGCGCGAGCGGCTGTTCGCGGCGATGAGCCGCAATGCCGGGGGCATCGTGGAGTTCTTCAGGCTGCCGGACAACGCGGTGGTGGAGCTCGGGACGCGGGTACAGATCTAGGTCACCACCCCGCGCTGCCCGCATCCCCCTTGAACGGCCCCACCAGCTCAGGCGTGATCCAGCCGCCGTAGAAACCGCCAGGCTGCGGCTGGACGCGCAAGCCGTCCACCGTGCAATGCAGCGGCGCGGCGTAGAAGGCCACGCAATCGGCCACCGCTTCGGAACCCGGCAGCGGGTTGGGGTACGACCAGGCCACGCCGTCCAGGTGCTCGGTGCCATCCACCAGGCGCCAGTAGCGGGCAGGGCCCTTCCATTCGCAGTACGACGATCCGGGGGCCGGCAGCAGCCAGCGCCGGTCCACATCGGCCCACGGCAGGTACCAGGTGGGCGGGTGCGCGGTCTCCAGCGCCAGCACCGCGCCGCGGGTGCGCACCACGTCGCGGCCGCCCCAGTGCACCACCACCTCGCGCGCGTCGTGCACCAGGCGCGGCGGCCGCGGGAAGTCCCACACCGAGACCTGGCCCGGGCCGGGCACCACCGCGAAGGGCGGCCGGGCCTGCCCGCGCCAGCGCCATTGGTCCCGGGCCTCCTGCGCCCAGGCCGGGATCTCGCTCATGGGGCGCGCCTTCGGGCGAACTCGATGAACCAGTCGATCGCCTCGGCATTCGCCATGGCGTCCCGGTTGAGCACCTTCTCGGGCGCCGCGCCCATCATCAGCTTCTTCACGGGCAGTTCCATCTTCTTGCCCGACAGGGTCCGGGGAATGGCCGCCACCTGGTAGATGTCGTTGGGCACGTGGCGCGCGCTCAGGCCCTGGCGGATGGCCTGGCGCAGGCGCTGCAACAGCGGCTCGTCCAGCGCCAGGCCTTCGCGCAGCACCACGAACAGTGGCATCCAGCTTTCGCGGCCCAGGTATTCCAGGTCCACCACCAGGCTGTCGAGGACCTCGGGCTGAACTTCTACCGCTCGGTAGAGCTCGGCCGTGCCCATGCGGATGCCGTGGCGGTTGATGGTGGCGTCGCTGCGGCCGTAGATGATGGCGCCGCTGGAGCCCGACTCGGGATGCGGCACGATGCGGATCCAGTCGCCGTGGCGCCAGATGCCGGGGTACATGTCGAAGTAGCTGTCGATGTAGCGGCGGTTGCCGGGGTCGTTCCAGAAGTACAGCGGCATCGAGGGCATCGGCTGCGTGCACACCAGTTCGCCCACCTCGTTCATGAGCGGCTGGCCGTCCTCGCTGAAGGCCTGCACGGCCGCGCCCAGGCAGCGGCACTGCATCTCGCCCCGGGTCACGGGCAGCGTGCGGTTGCCGGCCACGAAGGCGCCGGCGAAGTCGGTGCCGCCGCTGATCGGGTTGAGCCAGATGTCCTGCCCGTCGACCTTGGGGCAGTGGTCCCAGATCCACTGGTAGCACTCGTCCGACAGCGGCGAGCCGGTGGCGCCGATGGCCCGCAGGCGGCCCAGGTCGGCCTGCTGCATGGGCTGCACGCCGGCCTTCAGGCAGCTGGCATAGAAGGCCGCGCCGGCGCCGAACCAGGTGACGCCCGCGGCGCCGGCAAAGCGCCACAGCACGCCCCAGTCGGCCGGCTGGCCGGTGGATGCCACGGGCCCGCCGGGGTTGCCGTCGAACAGACAGATGGTGGCGCCGCCCAGCAGCGCGCTGACCTGCGCGTTCCACATGATCCAGCCCGTGCTGCTGAACCAGTGGAAGCGCTCGCCGGTCTGGACCGCCGGCGCGATGTCGTTGTGCAGCGTGCCCTTGAGCAGTTCCAGCATGATGCCGCCGTGGCCGTGCACGATGGGCTTGGGCAAGCCGGTGGTGCCGCTGGAATAGACGATCCACAGCGGGTGGTCGAAGGGCACCCAGGCCGGCGCCCAGGGGCCGGGGTCGCCTGCCACCCAATCCGCGAAGGCGTGGGCCTGGCGCCCCGGCGCGGCCCATTCGCGGGTGGACGCCACGGGGTCGACATCGGCCAGGAAGACCACCTGCTGCACCGAAGGCAGCCCGGCCAGCACCTCGCGCAGCACGGGACGGCGGTCGTGCGCTACGCCGCCCCACACCTGGCCGTCCACGGCCACCAGCACCTTGGGTTCGATCTGGCGGAATCGGTCGAGCACCGCCACCGGGCCCATGTCGGGCGAACACACGCTCCACACGGCGCCCACGCTGGCCACGGCCAGGAAGGCCACGATGGTGTGCGGCGTGTTGGGCAGGTAGGCGCAGACGCGGTCGCCCGGCACCACGCCGCAGGCCTGCAGGCGGGCCGCGAAGGCGCCCACCTGGCGGCACAACTCGGGCCAGCTCGTCTCCACGGGCGCCGCCATGCGTTCGTTCTGGAACACGATGGCCGGGTGGCCCGCGGCATGCGCGGCCGCGGCGTGGCGAAGGGCCTGCGCGGCATAGTTCACCTGCGCACCAGGGAACCACACCGCGCCCGGCATCACGGCCGACTCCAGCACGGTGCGGTACAGGGTGGGCGACTGCACGTCGAAGTAGTCCCAGATCGACGACCAGAAGCCGTGCAGGTCGGTGGTGGACCAGTTCCACAGCGCTTCGTAGGTGTCGAAGGACAGGCTGCGGTGCTCGCGCAGCCAGGCCTGGTACAGGGTCATGCGGGGGGTGGCGCTCATGTCGGTGATGATGCCGCAGCCGCGGGGTCCGCCGTCATGGGGTCTTGCTTCAGGCGGGGTTTCAGGCCGTGGGTGGGGCCACGTCCACGAAGCGCCAGGTGTCGCGCATGAACGGGTGGCGCCAATAGCCGTGGGTCCAGGGTTGCACCAGCAGGGGCAGCACGCTGTGCTGGTGCACCTTGTAGGGCATGTAGGCCACCAGCAGGTTCTTCGCCTGGCGCATCAGCCCGTCGCGCTCGGGCCCGTCGGGCAGGGCGCGCTGCTGCTCGAAGAGGCGGTCGAAGCTCGGCAGCGAGAAGCGCGGGTCGTTCGATTCCCCGGCATTCGGGCCGTAGGCGATGCCCAGGAAGAATCCGCCGTCCGGCGAGGTGGCGCCCCACGAATAGCCCCACATCATCAGCGTGCCGGCCCGGCTCTTCTTCAGCAGCTCGGGCCAGGTGGCGATGTCGAACACCATCTTCAGGCCCACGGCGTCCATGGCGCGCTTCCACAGCTCGTTGGCGCGCCGCTCGAGCTGGCCGGAGGTGCTGGCCATGCTCAGCACCAGCGGCTGCCCGTCGGGCTGCTCGCGCCAGCCGTCGCCATCGCGGTCGATGTAGCCGTGCAGGTCGAGCAGGGCCTTGGCGCGAGCCGGGCTGTAGGTGCTCATTTCGCTGCGGTAGTCGGCCTCGAAGCCCGAGGTGAAGGGCGGCACCGTCGACTGCGCCCGCACCCCGAAACCGCCCTGCACGTGGCGCATGTAGGCGTCGCCGTCGAAGGCCAGCGCGATGGCCCGGCGCAGGGCCACCTTC
Organism: uncultured beta proteobacterium; assembly: GCA_903822435.1. Classification (GTDB taxonomy): domain Bacteria; phylum Pseudomonadota; class Gammaproteobacteria; order Burkholderiales; family Burkholderiaceae_C; genus Rubrivivax. The sequence continues at coordinate 29,505 of CAIJPE010000086.1, forward strand.
TCGGGCGTGTAGCCGCCCACCAGCGGGTGCTCCATGAAGAAGAAATTCATGATCATGTCGGGCAGCGCGTGGGTCTGCAGCTCCACGCCGCGGCGCGCCAGGTAGGGCGCCAGCTGGCCGCCCGGCGCAGCCAGCGGCCGATAGTCGCCAGGCACCTGCAGCCAGTGGTAGGTACCGTCCAGGAACGACAGCCAGCGCGGCTGCGCTTCTTCCACCACGTCCACCACGACGCGGTCCACCCGCGGCAGCGTCTGGCCCCTCAGGCCTTCGGCGATGCGCCGTGCCCAGGGCTCATCGGCCGGCTGCCCCTCGTACATCGCGCGGCGGTAGGTGGGCGAACGTTCGAGCTCGATGCGCGAGCCACGGCGCCAGCTTTTCAGGCGGAAAGGACCCGTGCCCACGGGGTGCGCACCGATGTCCTCGCCGTAGGACTCCACCACTTCGCGGGCCACCGCGCCCAGGATGGCATGGTCGGCAAAGCGGTGGATGAAGCGCGGATCGGGCAGGCCCAGCCGCACGCGGAAGGTGTAGCGGTCCAGGGTTCGAGCGCCCTCGACCTCGGTGTCGTAGTCGAAGGGCTTGCGGTTCTTCAGCGCGCGTTCGCGCAGTTCGGACAGGCCGGGCAGCTTCAGCGACTCGAAGAGGTACAGGTCGCTGGAGTTGTAGCGGGGGTCGTAGAAGCGCTTGAGGGCATAGACGTAGTCCTGCGCCACGAGCTCGCGGGGCTGGCCCTTGAAGGCGGGGTCGTCCGCGAAGAGGATGCCCGGCTTGATGCGCAGCGTGAAGCTGCGGCCATCGGCCGAGACGTCGGGCAAGGCCGTGGCCGTGACGGGCACGAGCGCCACCGGACGGGCCAGGTAGTCGTAGCCCAGCGGCGCTTCCAGGATCTGCGCCAGGATGGTGGCGGTGTTGCCGTCGCTGTTGGTCTGCGGCGGGTCGAAGGTGGTCTCGGGCGTGGCGAACGCCAGGTGCAGGGTCTTGGCGCCGCGCGTGCCTGTCGCAGGGGCAGACGCCGATGCGGTGGCCCAGGCACCCGCGCCCGCAGCCAGCCCCGGCAAGGCCTGGATCAGTGGCCGGCGGCGCATCGTGCTGCCCTCATGCGGTGCTCATTCGGCCCTCGTGCGGCCATCAGGCGGCCGGCCGGGTGCGCGAGCGGTCCAGCTCCACCAGGTGCCACCAGTCGTACCAGAAGAGCGGGCGGCGGTAGCCGTCCAGGCAGGGGTGCGCCAGCACGTCCACCGCCTGGTGCACGTGCGCCTTGTACGGTGCATAGGCGATGTACAGGCGCTTGGCCTTGTCGAACAGCGCGTCCCGCTCGGGGCCGTCGGGCAGCGAGGTCATCTGCTCGAAGAGGGCGTCGAAGGCCGGCAGCTTGAAGCGCGCCAGGTTGCCTTGCCCCGCCTCGGTGCTGTAGAGCCGGCGCAACGAGTCCTGACCGTCGGTGGTGGTGGCCGAGCCGCCCACCCGCCAGACCATCAGCTTGCCGGCACGCGCCGCCTTCAGGTTCTCGGGCCACTTCGCGGGCTTGAAGATCACCCGCACGCCGATGGCATCCAGACACTTCTTGGTCAGCTCGTCGAACTGCCGGCTCAGCCCATCGGGTTGCGAGGCCCACTCCAGCAGCAGCGGCTTGCCGTCGGGCTGTTCCCGCCAGCCGTCGCCGTCGCGGTCGACCCAGCCGTACAGGTCCAGCAAGGCCCGGGCGCGGGCCGGGTCGTAATCACTGGCTTCGCTCTTGAACTGGGCGTTGAACCCGCTCGTGAAGGGCGAGATCAGGGACTGCGCCGGGATGGCCAGCCCGCGGTAAGCCAGGCGGATCTCGCGGTCCACGTCCAGGGCCAGCCAGACCGCGCGGCGGAAGGCCACCTGGTGCGGGGCCAGGCCGCCCACCACGGGGTTGTCCATGTTGAAGAAGCTGAGCTGCGTGGTGGGTACCAGCAACTTCCAGCCCTGGATGCCGCGCTTGGCCAGGTTGGGCGCCAGCTTGCCGCCAGGCATGGCGATGCTGGCGAATTCCTGTGGCACGGCCACGTGGTCGATCTGCCCGTTGAGGAAGCTGAGCCAGCGCGGTTGCGCTTCCTCGATGACCGAGATCTCCACGCGGTCCACCAGCGGCAGCCGCCGGCCCTGCAGTCGGCGCTTGATGGCCTGGCCTTCGGCATCCTCGGGCGCCGGGTCGGCGTCCCAGAGCAGCTCGCGGAAGCCGGGGTTGCGTTCCAGCACGATCAGCGAAGAGCGTCGCCATTGCGCAAGCCGGAAGGGGCCCGTGCCCACGGGGTGCTCGGTGAGCCTGTCGCCGTAGAACGCCACAACTTCGCGCGCCACCGCACCCAGGGTCTGGCCGAGCGCCAACACCTCGATGAAGCGCGGGCGCGGTTCTTCCAGCCTGAACTGCAGGGTGTAGCGGTCCAGGGCCCGCAGGCCCTCGGTCTCGGTGTCGTAGTTGAAGGGAACCTTGTCCGCCTGTGCCCGGTTGCGCAGGCTGGCCAGCCCCAGCACCTTGTACGAGTCGACGAAGGTCCAGTTGGGCGACTTGTTGGCAGGGTCGGCAAAGCGCTTCCACGTGTAGACGAAATCCTGCGCGGTCAGCTCGCGCCGCACGCCCTTGAAGGCGGGGTCGTCGGCGAAGTAGATGCCGGGCTTCAGGCGCACGGTCCACACGCGGTAGTCGGCCGAGTGCTCCGGCAGGCCCGCGGCCAGGCGCGGCACGAGCTTCACCGGCCGCGCGAGGTGGTCGTAGCCGTAGGGTGCCTCGAAGATGTGGCCGGTCACGGTCGCGGAATACACGTCGCTCAGGCGCACCGGGTCGAATCCGGTCTCTGCCACGGGGAAGACCACGCGCAGCACCTTGGCATCCGCCGGGGGGTCCGCGGTGCCTGCCAGACCCGGCAGGGCCCAGCCCGCACCGAGGGCGCCGGCCAGTCCCAGCGTGTGGCGCCGCTTCATGGGGCCGCTCCGCTGGCAGCCGGGACAGCGCCGCCCTTGCGGCGCTGCAATTCCGCCAGGTCGATGTCGATGTACTTGAAGAACGCAGCCACGAAGATGTTGCGGTGGTAGCCCACGACCCAGGGTTGCGCCAGGTCGGTGAAGATGCGGTGTACGTGCACTTTATAGGGCATGTAGGCGATCATGATCTTCTTGGCCTCGTCCATCAGGGCCTGCCGCTCGGGGCCGTCGGGCAGCCGCTTCTGCCGCTCGTACAGGGCGTTGAAGGCCGGCAGGTCGAAGCGCGAGTGGTTCGACTGCCCCTTGTTCGGACCATAGCCCAGGCTGAGGAAGGTGTCGCCGTCGGGCTCGCTCGGGGTCCAGCCCACGCCCCACATCATGAGCTTGCCGGCGCGCGAGCTCTTCAGCTGCTCGGGCCACTTGGCCGTCTTGAAGACCATTTTGATGCCGATGGCCTCCATGTTCTTCTGCCACTGCTCGATGAGCTGGCGGCTCTGCTGGTCGGGGCTGGTGGCGTATTCGATGACCAGTGGCGAACCGTCGGGCTGCTCCCGCCAGCCGTCGCCGTCGCGGTCGACATAGCCGTACATGTCCAGCAGCGCCTTGGCGCGGCCGCGGTCGAACTCGCTCATCTCGCTCTTGAAGCCGGGCTCGTAGCCCCAGACGTTCGGCGCGATGATGCTCTGCGCCGGAATGGCCTGGTTGCGGCGCACCAGGCGGATCTCGCGCTCGATATCCACCGCCAGGCTGATGGCTCGGCGCAGGGCGACCTTGGCCGGCTCGTAGCCGCCGACCACCGGGTTTTGCATCGCGAAGTACGAGATGGACACATCCGAGCGCAGGTAGCGCACCATCTGGATGCCCTTCTTGCTCAGATTCGGCGCGAGACGGTTGTTGGGGAAGGCCACGTTGGCGAAGTCGTTCGGCACGATCTCGGCAATGTCCTGCTCCTCGCCGAGGAAGCTCAGCCAGCGCGGCTGGGGCTCCTCGATGATCGAGATCACCACCTGGTCGATCATGGGCATCCGGCGGCCCTTGAGCTGCGCCGCGATGGCCTGCAGGCGGCGGTCTTCCTCGCTGTTGCCTTCGGGCGGGTGCTCGTCGTAGAACACCTCGCGGTAGGCCGCGTTCTTGCCGAGCACGATGCGCGAACTGCGCTTCCACTGCGACAGCACGAAGGGGCCGGTGCCCACAGGGTGCTCGCCCACCTTGTCGCCATAGGCTTCCACGACCTCGCGGGCCACCGCGCCCGCCAGGCCTGCGGCCGCGAAGTTGTAGAGGAAGCGCGGCGTGGGCTCGGCCAGTCGCACCTGGAAGGTGTAGCGGTCCAGGCTGCGCAGGCCTTCCACCGGCGTGTCGTAGTCGAAGGGCTTCTTCTCCTTCATCAGCCGGGCGCGCAGCTCCGACAGGCCCAGCACCTTGGCGTTTTCCAGGAGGTACAGGTTGCCGCTTTTCCAGCGCGGGTCGTAGTGGCGCTTGAGCGAGTAGACATAGTCCTCGGCCGTGAGCTCGCGGCGCTGACCCTTGAAGGCCGGGTCGTCGGTGAAGTAGATGCCCGGCTTGATGTGGAAGGTGAAGGTCTTGAAGTCGGCCGACACCTCCGGCATGCCGGCCGTCGTGTTCGGCCGCAGCCGCGCCGGACGCGCCAGGAACTCGAACTCCAGCGGCGCCTCGAGCATGGCCGCGATCACGATGCGCGAATACACATCGGTCACCTGCGCCGGGTCGAAGTTCGTCTCGGCGATCTGGAAGGCGTAGCGCAAGACCTTGGGCGCCGCCGCCGGCGCAGGGTCCTGCGCGCCGGCCCAGCCGTACGCGGCAAGAAACGCCCACGCAGCCAAGGCGCGGGCCGCGTTGACGACCCGGCGCGTCTGGCACCGGGCAGCCAGCGTTAGCGGATTCTGGGGCATGTTAATTGCATGAAATCGGGCGAGTCTAGGGTGGTGGCGGTTCATCCTGGGCCAGAGATTCCCCCGCTTCCAGGCGGGGGAATCTCCGCTGCCGGAGCGATCGGGCCACCTCTACACTGCCCCGTCCTGTCAGACCCCAACCACATTTCATGCCTGCCGCGCCCGGCGGGCACGGAGATCACGCCGATGGCGGCTTACCTGTTGCGACGGCTCCTGCAGATGATCCCCACCCTGGCGGGGGTGATCCTGCTCGTGTTCTTCCTCTTCAAGTACTTCGGCGGCGATCCGGCCGAGGTGTTGGGTGGCCTGAATGCGAGCAAGGAGCAGGTCGAGGCCATCCGGCAGCAGCTGGGCCTGGACCAGCCGGTGTGGGTGCAGCTGTGGATCTTCGTCAAGCAGATCCTCACCTTCGACTGGGGCAAGAGCTGGGCCACCAACGAGGCCGTGAGCAACCTGTTTGCCACCCGGCTGCCCGCCACGCTGACGGTCATGACGCCGATCCTCGTGCTCGACGTGATTCTCGCCCTGCCCATTGCCATGTGGGTGGCGTACCGGCGCGGGTCGCTCACCGACCGGCTCATCATGATCGCCACCACCGTGGCGTTGTCGATCAGCTTCCTGGTGTACGTCATCGTCGGCCAGTACGTCTTCGGCTTCCAGCTCGGCTGGTTCCCCGTGCAGGGCTGGAGCGACAGCACCCTGACCAACCTGCTGGTGTACGTGCCCCTGCCCGTGCTGCTGACGGTGGCCGTGGGCCTGGCGCCGCAGACCCGCCTGTACCGCAGCTTCCTGCTGGATGAGCTCGGCCAGGACTATGTGCGGACCGCCCGAGCCAAGGGCATGACCGAAGGCGTGGTGCTGTTCCGCCACGTGCTGCGCAACGCCATGATCCCCATTCTCACCAACATCGGGCTCCAACTGCCGGGCATCTTCGTGGGCTCGTTCCTGATCGAGGTCTTCTTCTCCATCCCGGGCCTGGGCCGAGAGGTGCTTCTGGCGGTCAACCGCAGCGACTTCCCCGTCATCCAGGCCGTCACCATCTACCTGGCGGTGCTGACCATGGCCATCAACCTGCTGACCGACGTGGCCTACAAGATCGCGGATCCACGGGTGGTCCTGAAATGAGCGCAGTTCTCCCCACAAGCACACTCGTCCCTGCCGCCCCCGAGCGCAGCGAGGGCGTGTGGCATGCCGCGTGGCGGCGCTTCAGGTCCGACCGCGTCGGGCTCATCGCGCTGGTGGTCGTGGCGCTGTTCGTGCTGCTGATTGCCTCGTCGGCCAGCGGCCTGGTGGCCCGCAACTGGCAGGCCGAGGTGGGCGTGCCCGATGCGCCGCCCACCTTCATGGGCCCCGCACCCAAGGAAGCCGCAGGGGCCATCGAGTCCCCCAAGGGCCCCAACGTCGACCTGTCGGACATCGACCCCCTGGCGCCTCGCTACAAGGAGTGGGACGAGCGCGCACGCAAGTTCCAGACGACCGAGACCGTCAAGGCCGACACCCTGCCCTTCGGCGCCGACCGGCTGGGCCGCGACGTGCTCGCCAAGGCCGTCAAGGGCACCGAGATCTCCGTCTTCGTGGGTCTCATGGCCGCAGCGGCAGCCACCCTGCTGGGCACCCTGCTGGGCGCCCTGGGCGGGTTTTATGGCGGCAAGGTGGGCGACCTGCTGGAATGGGTCTACAACGTCTTCGAGAGCATCCCCAACATCCTGCTGATCTTCGCCTTTGCCGCGGTGGTGGGGCGAGGGGTTCAGAGCGTGGTGGTCATCCTGGCCTTCACCGGCTGGACGGGCATGTACCGGCAGGTGCGGGCAGAATTCATCAAGCACAGTTCGCGCGAATACGTGCGCAGTGCCGAGGCGATCGGCGCGAGTGCGGCCAGCCGCATGTTCCGCCACATCCTGCCCAACGTGAGCCACGTGGTGCTGGTGCGCATGTCGCTGCTCACCGTCGGCTTCATCAAGGCCGAGGTGATCCTGAGCTACCTGGGTCTGGGCGTGCGCGTGGACCAGGTCAGCTGGGGCACCATGCTGGCCGAGGCGCAGAGCGAGCTGATCCTGGGCCACTGGTGGCAGCTGGCCACGGCCACGCTGTTCATGGCGGTGTTCGTCACGGCCTTCTCGCTGATGGCCGACGCGCTGCGCGACGCACTCGACCCGAAGTTGAGAGGCCTGGAATGAGCGCCCTGCTCAGCATCCAGGACCTCGAGGTCGGCTTCCGCATGGGCAAGGGCGTGATCGCCCAGGCCGTGGGCCGCGGCGCCGCGGGCGTGAGCTTCGACGTGCCGGAGAACACCACCGTCGCGCTGGTGGGCGAATCGGGCTCGGGCAAGAGCGTGACGGCCATGTCCGCGCTCAACCTGCTACCCGACAACGCCGTGCGCAGCGGGCGCATCCTGTGGCAGCCGCAAGGCCAGGCGACGCCGCAGGACCTTCTGCAGGCCAGCCTGCCCGAGCTTCAGGCGCTGCGCGGCAAGGCCATCGCCTGCGTCTTCCAGGACCCGATGAGCTCGCTCAACCCGGTCTTCGACATCGGCAAGCAGCTGACCGAGCCGCTGGTGAAGCACATGGGCCTGGGCCGCGCGGCCGCGCTCAAGCGCGCCGAGGAACTGCTGGGCGAGGTGGGCATCCCCGAGCCTCGCCGCCGCCTGCAGAGCTACCCGCACGAGATGAGCGGCGGCCAGCAGCAGCGCGTGATGATCGCCATGGCCCTGGCCTGCGAGCCGCGCCTGTTGATCGCCGACGAGCCGACCACGGCGCTGGACGTCACCATCCAGCGGCAGATCATCGAGCTGCTGGCCCGCCTGAAGACCCAGCACCGCATGAGCGTGCTGTTCATCAGCCACGACCTGGGCCTGGTGGGCGAGATCGCCGACCACGTGGTGGTGATGCGCCACGGCCAGATCCGCGAGCAGGGGCCGGTGAACCGCATTTTCGCCGCGCCCACCGACGACTACACCCGGGCGCTGCTGGCCTGCCGCCCGAGCCTGGCCGGCAATCCGGCCCGCCTGATGGTGATCGACGACCACATGGCCGCCGCCCGCAACGGCGGTGTCCCCGCCGTGGCCCGCCAGGCGCCCGCCAGGGCCAAGGACCCGGCCGCGCCGGTGGTGCTGGAAGTGCGCTCGCTGGCGAAGAGCTTCTGGCTGCGGCAGGGCGTGTTCGGCAAGCGCGAGTTCAAGGCCGTGCAGAACGTCAATTTCCAGCTGCGCAAGGGCTACACGCTGGGGGTGGTGGGTGAATCGGGTTCGGGCAAGACCACCATGGGGCTGACCCTGCTTCGCCTGCACGAACCCACCGGCGGCGAGGTCATCTTCGACGGCCGCAACCTGCTGAAGATCAGCGCCGCAGAGCGCCAGCTCATGCGCCGCCGCATCCAGATCGTCTTCCAGAACCCGTACGCCAGCCTGAACCCGCGCTTCACCATCGGCCAGACCTTGCTGGAACCCATGGTCATCCACGGCATCGGGGCCAGCACGCTGGAGCGCGAGCAGCGCGCCCGTGCCCTGCTGGAAAGGGTGGGCCTGGACGGCAGCGCCTTCGGCAAGTACCCGCACGAGTTCTCGGGCGGCCAGCGGCAGCGCGTGGCCATCGCGCGCTGCCTCACGCTCAACCCCGAGGTGCTGGTGCTGGACGAAGCGGTCAGCGCCCTGGATGTGTCGGTGCAGGCGCAGGTGCTCAACCTGCTGAAGGACCTGCAGGACGAGTACGGCCTGAGCTACGTCTTCATCAGCCACGACCTGGCCGTGGTGCGCTTCATCAGCGACGAGGTGCTGGTGATGAAGGACGGCGTGGTGGTCGAGCAGGCCAGCGCCGAGCAGATCCTGGCGGCGCCCAAGGAGGAGTACACGCGGCGCTTGCTGGCCGCGATCCCGCGCGGCTACGTCGCCGCGGCCTGATTCCGCCGGGCGACCTCGATCGGGATCACGCGCGCCGCCGCCGTGCCAGCCGCCCGGGCGCGCAGCTGACCGCAGCCGGCTTCCACGTCCTGCCCGGCCGACTGGCGCAGCTTGGTCAGGACGCCGCGGCGGTGCAGCGTACGGGCCATCTCGGCAGCGCGCTCCCAGGACGGGCGGCGGAAGTCCAGGCCGTCCACCGCGTTGTAGGGGATGAGGTTCATCATCGCGTACTTGCCAGCCAGCAGCGCGACGATGCCCTCGATCTCGTCCTGCCCGTCGTTGAGGCCCTCGATGAGGGTCCACTGGTACTGGATGGGGTAGCCGGTGGCCCGCGCATAAGCCTCGCCCCGCGCCACCAAATCGGCCGGGTCCATGCGGGGTGCACGGGGCAGCAGGGCCGCCCGCTTGTCGGCCTGCGTGCTGTGCAGCGACAGGGCCAGCGCAGGTTTGACGAGGCCCAGCGGCAGCCGATCGAAGACGCGCGGGTCGCCCACGGTGGAGAAGACGAGGTTCTTGTGGCCGACGTCGCCCAGCGTGCCCAGCAAGTCGATGGCTTCGAGCACGGCGTCCAGGTTGTGAGCCGGCTCGCCCATGCCCATGAAGACCACCTTGCGCACGGCCCGCTGGGTCCGCGCGAGCACCACCTGGGCCACGATCTCGGCACTGCCCAGTTGGCGCAGGAGGCCGCCCTGACCTGTCATGCAGAACACGCAGCCGACGGCACAACCGACCTGGGTGGAGACGCACAGGCCCTGCGCGCGTTCAGGGGGCAGCAGCACGCTCTCCACGGTCTGCCCGTCGGCCAGCGAGACCAGCAGCCGCGCCGAGCCGTCGGCGGCCGGGTGCTGCGAGGACAGGCGTGCCAGGCCCGACCATTCCGCCACCAGCCCGGGCAGGGCGCCCAGCAGCGAGGCCGGCAGGAAGTTCTCGAGCCGGCGCCGCCCGTGGTCCTGCGGCAGCGCCTGCACCCAGTGGCGCAGCACATGCGCCTCGTGCTGCGGGCCGGCGCCCAGGCTGCGCAAGCGGTCGCGGATGTCCTGCACCTGCATCGGCATCACAGCCCGAGCGCCGCGGCGTGGTGCCGCAGGTGGTCTTCGATGAAGGTGGCGATGAAGTGATACCCGTGGTCGTAGCCCGCATGCCGGCGCAGCGTCAGGGGCTGGCCGGTGCGGGCGCAGGCGGCCTCCAGGCGCTCGGGGTGCAGCTGCGTGGCCAGGAACTTGTCCGCCTGGCCCTGGTCGACGAGCAAGGGCGGCGCCCGGTGGCCGGCTTCGATCAGGGCCGTGGCATCGTGCGCGGCCCAGGCGTCGCGGTCCTCGCCCAGATAGCCCGTGAAGGCCTTGTGGCCCCAGGGGCCGTGCAAGGGCGCCGCAATGGGTGCGAAAGCCGAGACGCTCTTGAACAAGCCCGGATGGCGCAAGGCCAGCGTCAGCGCCCCATGCCCGCCCATCGAGTGGCCGCACACCGACAAGGCACCGGGGAGCAGGGCGAAGTGTTGCGCCAGCACCGCCGGCAGCTCGCCCTTGATGTAGCTTTCCATGCGCCAGTGGTGCGCCCAGGGCGCCTGCGTGGCGTCCAGGTAGAAGCCGGCCGCGGTGCCGAAGTCCCAGCTGTCGTCGGCACCGGGCACGCCGGCGTGGCGCGGGCTGGTGTCGGGGGTGACCAGCATCAGGCCGAGCTCGGCCGCCACGCGCTGCGCGCCGGCCTTGATGGCAAAGGTCTCTTCGTTGCAGGTCAGGCCGGCCAGGAACACCAGCGCCGGCACCGGCCCCTTGGCGGCCTGCGGGGGCACGAACACGCCGAAACGCATCGGCAGCCCCACCACGCTGGACGGGTGCTGGTAGAAGCCCTGCACGCCGCCGAAGCAGGCGTGCTCGTTCAGCACGGCGAACATCCGGTGCCCTAGAACACCACCACCGAGCGGATCGATTCACCGCGCTCCATCAGCTCGAAGCCGTGGTTTATGTCCTCCAGCTTGAGCGTGTGGGTGATCAGCGGGTCGATGCGGATCTTGCCTTCCATGTACCAGTCGACGATGCGCGGCACGTCGGTGCGGCCGCGCGCGCCGCCGAAGGCGCTGCCTTCCCACTTGCGCCCGGTGACGAGCTGGAAGGGCCGGGTGGCGATTTCCTGCCCGGCCGCGGCCACGCCGATGATGATGCTGCGGCCCCAGCCCTTGTGGCAGCACTCCAGCGCCTGGCGCATGGTCGTGGTGTTGCCGATGCACTCGAAGCTGTAGTCGGCGCCGCCATCGGTGAGCCCGACGATGGCGTCCACCACGTTGGGCACCTCCTTGGGGTTGATGAAGTGCGTCATGCCGAACTCGCGGGCCATGGCCTGCCGGCCGGGGTTGATGTCGATGCCGATGATCTTGTCGGCACCCACCATCTTCGCGCCCTGGATCACGTTCAGCCCGATGCCGCCCAGGCCGAAGACCACCACGTTGGCGCCGGCTTCAACCCCGGCCGTGAAGATCACGGCGCCCACGCCCGTGGTGACCCCGCAGCCGATGTAGCAGACCTTGTCGAAGGGCGCGTCCGGGCGAATCTTGGCCAGCGCGATCTCGGGCACCACGATGTGGTTGGCGAAAGTGCTGGTGCCCATGTAGTGCAGGATCGGCTTGCCGCCGATCGAGAATCGGCTGCTGCCGTCGGGCATCAGCCCCCTGCCCTGCGTGCTGCGGATCTGCTGGCACAGGTTGGTCTTGCGCGACAGGCAGAACTTGCACTGCCGGCACTCGGGCGTGTAGAGCGGGATGACGTGGTCACCCGGGCGCAGCGACGTGACACCCGCGCCCACCTCCAGCACCACGCCGGCGCCTTCATGGCCCAGGATGGCCGGGAACAGGCCCTCGGGGTCGGCGCCCGAGAGGGTGTACTGGTCGGTGTGGCAGATGCCGGTGGCCTTGATCTCCACCAGCACCTCGCCGGCGCGCGGGCCTGCGAGGTCGACGGTTTCGATGGTCAGCGGTGCGCCGGCTTTCCAGGCAACGGCTGCGCGGGTCTTCATGGTGCGGGCTCCAGCAAAGGTGCAGGCAAGGGGGCAATGCCCCGGATCCTACCGGGCCGGCTGCGTGGCCCCTGACAATGGGGGGATGCGGATTCGATTGGTAGCGCGCCGGCTCGGCCCCCTGGCGCTGTGGATGTGTGGCTGCGTGGCCTGGGCCCAGGCGCCTGACGCCAACAACCCGATGCCAGCGCGCGCCGCCTCGGCACCGGCCCGCGCCGCCTCGGCCGCGGCGGCGGCCGAGCCCGCGACGCAGCGCCTGGAGATTGTCGGCGGGCGCGAATCCGACACCGACCAGCGCCGCAAGTCCACCGCGGCCAAGATCGTCATCGGCCGCGAAGAAATCGACAAGTTCGGCGACGCCACCGTGGGCGAGGTGCTGCGCCGGCTGCCGGGCGTCACCACCCCGGGCGCCCCCGGGCGCGGCGGCCCGCCGCGCCTGCGCGGACTGGGCAGCGGCTACACGCAGCTGCTGATCGACGGCCAGCGCATCCCGCCGGGCTTCAGCCTGGAATCGCTCACCCCCGAGCAGATCGAGCGCATCGAGATCCTGCGGGCCCCCAGCGCCGAGACCGGCTCGCAGGCCATCGCTGGCACCATCAACATCGTCACCCGCGAAGGCTACAAGCGCCGCCTGAACGACCTGCGCGGTGGCGTCGGCTACGAGAACGGCAAGGTCTCGCCGGGCCTGAACTGGACGCACAACGACAGCGCCGGCGACCTCACCTACAACATGTCGGGTTCGTTCTTCATGCCGCGGCGGCTGAGCACGAACGAGACGCGCACCACCGTGTCCGACATCGACTCGGGTACCTTGCTGGAAGACCGCAGCAGCCACACGCGCACGGCCGAGAAGCGCTTCGGACTGAACCTCACCACGCGGCTGCAATGGCGCCTGGGCGGGCCCGAAGGCGGCGGTGACATGCTGATGCTCACGCCCACGCTCTTCCACACCGAGGCCCGCAGCGACAGCAGCTTCGACCTGGTCCGGGTGTTGTCGCGGCCGTGCGATCCGCTGACCCCCAGCTTGTGCGCCACGCCCCTGTACGACAACGGCAACAGCGCCACCGACAGCCGCTACACCAACGCGCGGCTGAACGGCCAGTGGCGCCAGCGCGTGGGCCCGCTGCGCCTGGAGCTCAATGGCGGTGGCGGTGTCTTCCGCGCCGTCAACAACACGCTGCGCAGCGAATTCAGCAACGCCAGCCCCGACCCCGTGCGCGTGCTGCAGGACCGCAGCGTCTCGCGGGAGTCCTCCTACACGCTGAACCTCAAGGCCTCGGGCCTGGCCGGCGGCGCGGGGCCTGGTGCCGAGCACAGCCTGGTGGGTGGCGCCGAACTCGAGGGCCTGCACCGCACCGAGACGCGCAGCAACCTGCAGTCGCTGCTGGGCGGCCCGCTGCAGCCGCTGCTGACCGACTTCGGCGACAACCTGCAGGCCTCGTCCTTGCGTTCGGCGGCCTACCTGCAGGACGAGTGGAACATCAACCCGCAGTGGGCCACCCAGGCCGGGCTGCGCTGGGAGGGCATCGCCACCACGGGCGACAACGGCGACGGCACCTACCCCAGCAACCGCAGCAGCGTGCTCACGCCGCTGCTCCACGCCGTGTGGAAACCCGACCCGAAGAGCCGCGACCAGGTGCGGCTGAGCCTGACGCGCAGTTACCGAGCGCCGGGCTTGTCGTCGCTGATCGCGCGGCCTTCCATCTCGCGCGACTATCCGGTCTCGGGCGTCAACATCATCACCAGCCCCGACAGCGCAGGCAACCCCGATCTCAAGCCCGAGCAGGCCACCGGAATCGACCTCGCGCTGGAGCGCTACATCGACGGCGGCGGCGTGCTCAGCGCCAACCTCTTCCACCGACGCATCAGCGACCTGATCCGCGGCGTGACGAGCCTGGAGACCGTCCCGTACAGCCCCGCGCCGCGCTGGGTTCGCCGCCAGCGCAACATCGGCCACGCCACCACCAGCGGCATCGAGCTGGAGGCCAAGTTCCGGCTCGACCAGCTCATCTCCGGCTGGCTGCCGGTGGAAGTGCGCAGCAACCTGGCCTTCTTCGACTCGAAGGTGGATGCCGTGCCGGGCCCGAACAACCGGCTGGACCAGCAGGCCAAGGCCACGGCCAACCTGGGCGCCGACTACCGCGTTCGCGCCCTGCCGCTGACCCTGGGCGGCAACGTCAACTGGGTGCCGGGCTACACCACGCAGGTGGACGTGGGGCAGGCCGTCACGGTCAGCACCAAGAACGTGTGGGACGCGTACGCGCTGTGGACCTTCAGCCCGGCCGCCGGCCTGCGTCTGCTGGGCAGCAACCTGACCCCGCGCGACTACGCCAACACCACGGCCGACGACGTCCGCAACACCACCACGGGTGCCAACGAGCGCACCACCGTGCGCAGCAACGGCCCGAGCTACATCAACTGGCAACTGCGGCTGGAACTCAAGCTCTAGGGGGGATGCCCCGACGCGCCATCGGCGGCAGAATCGAGAGGCAACCGAAGGGCCTTCGATGAACCACGCTGTACGCCTCTTGCGCGCGCTGTGCGCTGTCTTGCTCCCGATGGCCCCGGGCCTTGCCGCGCAGGCAGCGCCGCTGCCCACCGAGGCCTATGCCCGGCTGCCGCAGGCCGAGTGGGTGGCCTTGTCGCCCAACGGCCAGTGGTTCGCAGCCGTGATGAACCGGGGCGGCGAGGCCCTGGCCGTGACCCACAGCGTCGACGGGGAGGAACCGGTCAAGGCTTTGCTCAAGACCGACAACCGCGAATTCCGGCTGAGCTGGGTGCGCTGGGTCAGCGACAACCGCCTGGTGATCGGCGTGCGCTTCCCCGACAAGCGCCTGAACACCGACACCATCGAGACCCGCCTGGTGGCCGTCGACCGCGACGGCGGTCATCTGATCAACCTGGTCGAGCCCAACGCCTTCACTGCCGCGGCGCAACTGCAGGACCAGGTGGTCGA
>CAIJPE010000087.1 GCA_903822435.1 uncultured beta proteobacterium
CACCCAAGGTGATTCGTGCGGCGTGTGGTCGTTGGCGTGCGCGTGGTCATGGCCGTGGTCATCATGCGCAGGGGCCGCGTCGGCGTGGGCGTCATGGGCCGGTTCGTCGTGCGCAGCCTCGGGCGGGAACGGCTTGTGGTGGAAGCGCTCGGGCCCGTGGAAGACCAGGAAGTACATGCGGAATGAGTAGAACGCCGTCACGAACACGCCGGCCGTCACCGAGAAGATGGCAAAGCCGGTGCCCGGCAGGTGCGTGGCGTGCACCGCCTCGATGATGCTGTCCTTGCTGTAGAAGCCCGCGAAGAACGGCGTGCCGATCAGCGCCAGCGAGCCCAGCAGCGAGGTGATCCACGTGATGGGCATGTACTTGCGCAGGCCGCCCATGTTGCGGATGTCCTGGTCGTGGTGCATCCCGATGATCACCGAGCCGGCCGCCAGGAAGAGCAACGCCTTGAAGAAGGCGTGGGTCATCAGGTGGAACACCGCCACCGAGTAGGCCGAAGCGCCCAGGGCCACCGTCATGTACCCCAGCTGACTGAGCGTGGAGTACGCCACCACGCGCTTGATGTCGGTCTGGATGATGCCCAGGAAGCCCATGAACAGCGCCGTGATGGAGCCGATCACCAGCACGAAATTGAGCGCGGTGTCCGACAGCTCGAACAGCGGCGACATGCGCGCCACCATGAAGATGCCGGCCGTGACCATGGTGGCGGCGTGGATCAGCGCCGAGATCGGCGTGGGGCCTTCCATGGAATCGGGCAGCCACACGTGCAGGGGGAACTGCGCGCTCTTGCCCATCGCGCCGATGAACAGGCAGATGCAGGCCACCGTGATCAGGCGCCAGTCGCCGCCCCACAGCGGCTGGGCAAAGCTCAACTTGGCCAGTTCGGGCGCCTTGGCGAAAGCCTCGGCGTAGTTGAGCGTGCCGGCATAAGCCACGATCAGGCCGATGCCCAGGATGAAGCCGAAGTCGCCCACCCGGTTGACCAGGAAGGCCTTCATGTTGGCGAAGATGGCCGTGGGCTTCTTGAACCAGAAGCCGATCAGCAGGTAGCTCACCAGGCCCACCGCCTCCCAGCCGAAGAAGAGCTGCAGGAAGTTGTTGCTCATCACCAGCATCAGCATGCTGAAGGTGAACAGCGAGATGTAGGCGAAGAAGCGCTGGTAGCCCGGGTCGCCTTCCATGTAGCCGATGGTGTAGATGTGCACCATCAGGCTGACGAAGGTCACCACCACCATCATCATGGCCGTCAGGCCGTCGACGAGGAAGCCGACTTCCATCACCAGCTTGCCGACCACCGACCAGGTGTAGATCGTGCCGCTGAAGCGCGCGCCGTCCAGCACCTGCATCAGCACCATCGCCGAGCAGATGAAGGCAATGAGCACGCCCAGGATGGCGACCGTGTGCGCGCCACGGGTGCCCACCTGCTTGCCGGCGAGGCCGGCGATGAGGGCACCGGCCAGCGGGGCCAGCGGGATGGTGAGCAGCAGGCCTTGGGAGAGGGTCGAAGCCATGGGTGCCCTCAGCCTTTCAGTTCGTCGAGCTCTTCGACGTTGATCGAAGCGCGGTTTCTGAAGAGGACCACCAGGATGGCCAGGCCGATGGCCGACTCGGCCGCGGCCACCGTGAGGATGAAGAAGACGAACACCTGCCCGGCCATGTGGTCGGCCTCGTTGGGCAGGTAATGCGAGAAGGCGATGAAGTTCAGGTTGACGGCCAGCAGCATCAGCTCGATGGCCATCAGCAGCACGATCAGGTTGCGGCGGTTCAGGAAGATGCCGATGACCGACAGCGCGAACAGGATGCCGCCCAGCGACAGGTAGTGACCCAGGGTGATGTTGGCGCTCATGGCTGGGCCCCTTCAGGGCCGGGCGGGGCCGAAGGCGATTCGACCACCGGCGGCATCTTGATGATGCGCATGCGGTCGGCCTTCTTGGCGCGCACCTGCTGCGACGGGTCCATGTGCCGGCTGTCCTTGCGGGCACGCAGGGTCAGGGCGATGGCCGCGATGATGGCCACCAGCAGCAGCACCGCGGCCAGCTGCAGGGGGTAGAGGTACTGGGTATAGATCTCGATGCCCAGCAGCTTGGTATTGCCCACTTCGATGGCCTTGGCGCTGGGAACCGGGGCCTCCAGCCGAAAGCCGCGCAGCAGCACCAGTGCCATCTCGAGCGCGATCAGGGCGCCCACGCCGCCAGCCACGGGCAGGTGCTTCCAGAAACCCTCCCGGAACTGGTCTGTATTCACATCGAGCATCATCACGACGAAGAGGAACAGCACCATCACCGCGCCCACGTATACCAGCACCAGCGCGATGGCCAGGAACTCGGCCCGCAGGAGCATCCAGATGCAGCTGGCGCTGAAGAACGCAAGCACGAGGTACAGCGCCGCGTGCACCGTGCTGCGCGCCGTGATGACGCGCAGGGCGGCGAACAACAGCACCGCCGAGAAGACGTAGAAGAGTCCGGATATTGTGTTCATGGAGTGCTGTGAGCTTCACCAAGCTTCCCGCCGCGGAACCGGCCTTGCCGGGACGCCAGCGGACGGCCCCCTCGGGGGGTAGCGAGCACTAGCGAGCTTGGGGGCTTCATCTGGTCAACGGTATTTCGCGTCGGCGGCGCGGTTGGCTGCGATCTCTTTTTCGTAACGGTCACCCACGGCCAGCAGCATGTCCTTGGTGAAGTACAGGTCACCGCGCTTTTCGCCGTGGTATTCGAAGTGGTGGGTCTCGACGATGGAATCCACCGGGCAGCTCTCTTCGCAGAAGCCGCAGAAGATGCATTTGGTCAGGTCGATGTCGTACCGCGTGGTGCGGCGGCTGCCGTCGGCCCGCACATCGCTCTCGATCGTGATGGCCATGGCGGGGCACACGGCCTCGCACAGCTTGCAGGCGATGCAGCGCTCTTCTCCGTTTTCGTACCGGCGCAGCGCATGCAGGCCCCGGAATCGCGGCGAAAGGGGCGTCTTCTCTTCGGGAAACTGGATCGTGATGTTCTTGGACAGGAAATAGCGCCCCGTGAGCGCCATGCCCTTCAGCAGCTCTGCCAGCATGAAACTGGAGAGGACTTGTCGGATGGATGCGAGCGTGCTCATGGCATGGAGGTCCGGTCAATCATTTCCAGATGTTCAGCGGCGACTGGATCCACAGGCCCACGACCACCAGCCACACCAACGTGACGGGGATGAAGATCTTCCAGCCCAGGCGCATGATCTGGTCGTAACGGAAGCGCGGGAAGGTCGAGCGCACCCACAGGAACATCGTGGCCACCACGAAGACCTTCATGCCCAGCCAGATCCAGCCCGGGATGAAATCGAGGAAGGCAAAGGGCGAGAGCCAGCCCCCCAGGAACATCAGCACGCACAGCATGCTGACCAGGATCATGTTGGCGTACTCGGCCAGGAAGAACATGGCGAAGGCCATGCCCGAGTACTCGATCATGTGGCCGGCCACGATCTCGGACTCGCCTTCCACCACGTCGAAGGGGTGGCGGTTGGTCTCGGCCAGGCCCGAGATGAAGTAGACGATGAATACGGGGAACAGCGGCAGCCAGTTCCACGACAGCACGCTCACGCCCCAGCCGGCAAAGGTGCCCCTGCCCTGGCTCATGACGATGTCGCTCATGTTCATGCTGCCCGAAGCCATCAGCACGACCACGAGGCAGAAGCCCATGGCGATCTCGTAGCTGACCATCTGCGCCGACGCGCGCAACGCACCCAGGAAGGCGTACTTCGAGTTGCTGGCCCAGCCGGCGATGATCACGCCATACACCTCCAGCGAGGTGATCGCCATCAGGAACAGCAGGCCGGCGTTGACATTGGCCAGCGCCACCTCCGGCCCGAAGGGCACCACCGCCCAAGCCGCCAGCGCCGGCATGATGGTCATCACGGGGCCCAGGAAGAACAGGCCCTTGGACGCCGCGCTGGGTCGGATGATCTCCTTGAAGATGAGCTTGACCGCGTCCGCAATGGGTTGCAGCAAGCCGAAAGGGCCGGTGCGGTTGGGTCCCAGGCGGATCTGCGTGTAACCGATGCCCTTGCGTTCCCACAGCGTGAGATAAGCCACGCAGATCATCAGCGGCAGCACCACCGCCACGATCTTGACCAGGCTCCACACCACCAGCCAGAGGTTGGGGCCCAGGGTCGCGGTGCCGATTTGGTTGATCGAGTCGAACATGGTGTTCAGGCCTTCTCGACGATGACGGGGCCGAACATCGCGCCCAGGCCGGCGGTGCTCGGGTGGCCGGCGGCGATCCGCACCACGCCGTCCGCCAGCGCGGCGTCTTCAAAGGCCGGCAGCACCACGGCGCCTTCGCCCTGCATGACCAGCACCTTGGCATCGGCCGCCAGGCCCAGGCGCCGCCACACCGTGGATGGCAACCCGACCATCGGCACGCGGGCATCGTGCGTGGCCTGCAGTGCCGGTGCACGGCGCACCAGGGCATCGGTGGCGTAGATCGGCACGTCGGCCAGCCGCTCCAGGCCGCCGCGGGGCGCGGCCGGCTCGGCGGGCTTCGGCGGGGCGACAGGCGTGTTGTCCAGGCGCGCAGCCAGGGCGGCTTCGTCGCCCAGCGCCTCGGCACGGACGGCCTCGGAGGTCTCGAAATCGAAGCCCGGCAGGCCCAGGAGGTTGCCCAGCACACGCAGCACCTTCCAGCCCGGACGGGCATCGCCCAGCGGCTTGACCACGCCGTGGAAGCCCTGCACGCGGCCCTCGGCGTTGACGATGGTTCCTGCGGTCTCGGTGAACGGGGCGATGGGCAGCATGACGTCGGCCACGTCGGCGGCGGCGTCCTTGAACGCGGTGAGGGCCACCACCAGCCCCGAGCCGGCCAGGGCCTTGCGCGCTGCCGATGCATCGGCAGCGTCCAGCACCGGCTCCACGTTCAGCAGCAGCAGCGCCTTCATGGGCTGGCCGAGCATCTGCCCGGCGTTCAGGCCGCCGGGGCCCGGCATGGCGCCCACCCACTGCGCGCCCACGGCGTTGCCGCCTTCGACGGTGTAGCCGCAGGTGGCCTCGCAGTGCGCGGCAATCCATTGCGCCAGTGCCAGCAGGGCGCTGGCCTGCGGATGCTGTGCCGCCGCGTTGCCCAGCAACACCGCCTTGCGCTCGCCGCCCATCAGGGACGCCGCGATGCGCTGGCCCTGCACGGTTACCGTGCCGGGCACCGGGGGCTCCACGCCCGCGGCGGCCGCCACGGCGGCGGCCACGTCGGCCAGGGCTTGCAGCCAGTCGCCAGGCGCGGCCAGCAGATGGCCGGCCATGGGCATGAGCCAATCGTCTTGCGTGGCATGCAGGCTGTGCACCTGCGCGCCGCGCCGGGCGGCCTGGCGCAGCCGCTGGGCGAAGAGCGGGTGGTCCTTGCGCAGGAACGACCCGATCACGAAGGCCCGGTCCAGCTGCGACAGCGCCGCCACCGGCAGTCCCAGCCAGCGTGCCCGGCCCGCCGGGGCGGCGTTGCCGAAGTCGGCATGGCGCAGCCGATGGTCCACGCTCTCGCTGCCCAGGCCGCGCGTGAGCTTGGCCAGCAGGTGCATCTCCTCCAGGGTCGAGGCCGGATGCGCCAGCGCGCCGATGCCCGCTGTGCCGAACTCGGCCTTCACGCGCTTCAGCCCGTCTGCGACATAGCCCAGCGCGGTGTTCCAGTCGACGGCACGCCAGGTGCCGTCCTGCTTGATCATGGGTTGCGTCAGGCGCGATTCCGAACCCAGGGCTTCGTAGCTGAAGCGGTCACGGTCGGCGATCCAGCACTCGTTGACGTCTTCGTTCTCCAGCGGCACCACGCGCATGACCTGGCCGGCCTTGACCTGGACTACCAGGTTAGCGCCGGTGCTGTCGTGCGGGCTCACGCTCTTGCGGCGGCTGAGCTCCCAGGTGCGGGCGCTGTAGCGGAAGGGCTTGCTGGTGAGCGCCCCCACCGGGCAGATGTCGATCATGTTGCCCGACAGCTCGCTGTCGACCGTGCCGCCGGTGACGGTGGTGATCTCGCTGTGCTCGCCACGGTGGATCATGCCGAGTTCCATGACCCCGGCCACCTCCTGGCCGAAGCGCACGCAGCGCGTGCAGTGGATGCAGCGGCTCATCTCTTCCATGCTGATGAGCGGGCCCACGTCCTTGTGGAAGACGACGCGCTTTTCTTCGTGGTAACGGCTGGCGCTGCCACCGTAGCCCACGGCCAGGTCCTGCAGCAGGCACTCGCCGCCCTGGTCGCAGATGGGGCAGTCCAGCGGGTGGTTGATGAGCAGGAACTCCATCACCGACTGCTGCGCCTTGGTGGCCTTGTCGCTCTTGGTCCGGACGATCATGCCGTTGGTCACCGGCGTGGCGCAGGCCGGCATCGGCTTGGGCATCTTCTCGATGTCGACCAGGCACATGCGGCAGTTGGCCGCGATGCTCAGCTTCTTGTGATAGCAGAAGTGCGGCACATAGGTGCCGGCCGCGTCGGCCGCATGCATGACCATGCTGCCTTCGTTGACGCTGATCTTCTTGCCGTCGAGTTCGATTTCGATCATCGCGTTCAGGCGTGTTGGGGCACGAGGCAGCTCTTGTGCTCGATATGGTGGGCAAACTCGTCGCGGAAATGCTTGAGCATGCCCTGCACCGGCATGGCGGCGGCGTCGCCCAGGGCGCAGATCGTGCGGCCCTTGATGTTGTCCGCCACCGAATCCAGCAAGGCCAGGTCTTCAGGGCGGCCCTTGCCGTGCTCGATGCGGTCGACCATGCGCCACAGCCAGCCCGTGCCTTCGCGGCAGGGCGTGCACTGGCCGCAGCTCTCGTGCTGGTAGAAGTAGCTCAGGCGCAGCAGGCTCTTGACCATGCAGCGGGTGTCGTTCATGACGATGACGGCACCCGAACCGAGCATGGAGCCGGCCTTGGCGATGGCGTCGTAGTCCATCGTCAGGTCCATCATCGTCTTGCCGGGCAGCACAGGGGCGGACGAGCCGCCCGGGATCACCGCCTTGAGCGCGCCGCCCTTCACCCCGCCGGCCAATTCCAGCAGCTTGGAAAACGGCGTGCCCAGCGGGATTTCGAAGTTGCCCGGCTGGTTGACGTCGCCCACCACGCTGAAGATCTTGGTGCCGCCATTGTTGGGCTTGCCGCACTCCAGGTACTTCTGGCCGCCGTTGTTGATGATCCACGGCACCGCGGCGAAGGTCTCGGTGTTGTTGATCGTCGTGGGCTTGCCGTACAGGCCGAAGCTGGCCGGGAACGGCGGCTTGAAGCGCGGCTGGCCCTTCTTGCCTTCCAGGCTTTCGAGCAAGGCGGTTTCCTCGCCGCAGATGTAGGCGCCGAAACCGTGGAAGCCGTGCAACTGGAAGCTGAAGTCGCTGCCCAGGATGCGCTCGCCCAGCAGGCCGGCAGCGCGGGCTTCTTCCAGGGCTTCCTCGAAGCGCTCGTAGACCTCGAAGATCTCGCCGTGGATGTAGTTGTAGCCGGTCTTGATGCCCATCGCATAGGCGGCAATCGCCATGCCTTCGATCACGATGTGCGGGTTGTAGGCCAGGATGTCGCGGTCCTTGCAGGTGCCGGGCTCGCCTTCGTCGGAGTTGCAGACGAGGTACTTCGGGCCTGGGAACATGCGGGGCATGAAGCTCCACTTCAGCCCCGTGGGAAAGCCCGCGCCGCCGCGCCCGCGCAAAGCGCTGAGCTTGACCTCGGCGATGACCTGGTCCTGCGTCATGCCGGCACTGCCTTCAACGCCATCCTTGGCCAGGATCTTTTTCAGCGCCGAATAGCCACCCCGGGCGATGTAGTCCTGCAGCCGCCAGTTCTTGCCATCCAGGCCGGCGTAGATCTGGGCGCCCAGGTGGCGGCCGTGAAAGCAGGTCTGGTTGCCTTGGGCCTGGAACTTCGACAGGTCAAGCATGGTTCGCCTTCAACATCGCAAGGAGTTCGTCCAGCCGTTCGGGGCTCATGAAGCTGAGCATCTGCCGGTCGTTGACCAGCATCACCGGGGCGTCGGCGCAGGCGCCCAGGCATTCGCTGGGCTGCACGGTGAACACGCCGTCGGCGGTGCTGCCGTAAGGCTCGACGCCCAGGCGCTGGCAGACGTGGTCCAGCGCCTTGTCGCCGTCGCGCAATGCGCAAGGCAGGTTGGTGCAGACGTTGAGCTTCCAGCGCCCGACGGGGTGCTGGTTGTACATGTTGTAGAACGTGGTGACCTCGTGCACCGCGATCGCCGGCATGCCGAGGTAGGCGCCCACTGCGGCCTCGGCGGCAGGCCAGACGTGGCCGTGCTCGTGCTGCACGATGGCCAGGCAGGCCATCACGGCCGACTGCTTCTGCTCGGGTGGGTACTTGGCCACTTCGCGGGCAAAGCGGGCCAAGGTGGTGGCGTTGAAGACCACCGCCTCGGCCGTGGGGGTGTGGGGTGCGTTCATCGGTCGATCTCGCCGAAAACGATGTCCATGGTGCCGATGATCGCCACGGCATCGGCAATCATGTGGCCACGGGCCATCTCGTCCAGGGCCGCCAGGTGCGGGAAGCCCGGGGCGCGGATCTTCAGCCGGTACGGCTTGTTCGCACCGTCACTGACCAGGTAGATGCCGAACTCGCCCTTGGGGTGTTCCACCGCCGCGTAGGCCTCGCCCTCGGGCACGTGCATGCCTTCGGTGAAAAGCTTGAAGTGGTGGATCAGCTCTTCCATGTTGGACTTCATGTCCACGCGCGAAGGCGGCGCCACCTTGTGGTTGCCGGTGATCACCGGGCCGGGGTTGGCCTTGAGCCACTGCACGCACTGCTGGATGAGCCGATTGCTCTGGCGCATCTCTTCGATGCGGCACAGGTAGCGGTCGTAGGTGTCGCCGTTGACGCCGACGGGCACGTCGAAGTCCAGCGTGCCATAGATGTCGTAGGGCTGCGTCTTCCGCAGGTCCCAGGCGATGCCCGAGCCGCGGAGCATCGGGCCGCTGAAGCCCAGGTTCAGGGCCCGCTCGGGCGTGACCACGCCGATCCCCACCGTGCGCTGCTTCCAGATGCGGTTGTCGGTGAGCAGGGTCTCGTATTCGTCGACGTACTTCGGGAAGCGCTGGGTGAAGGACTCGACGAAATCGAGCAGGGTGCCGCTGCGCGTGTCGTTCAGCGCCTTGATGGCTTTCTCGTTCTTGATGCGGCTGACCTTGTACTGCGGCATCGATTCCGGCAGGTCGCGGTACACGCCGCCCGGGCGGAAGTAGGCCGCGTGCATGCGCGCGCCACTCACGGCCTCATACATGTCGAAGAGGTCTTCGCGCTCGCGGAAGCAGTAGATGAAGATATTCATCGCACCGCAGTCCAGCCCGTGCGCGCCCAGCCACAGCAGGTGGTTGAGCAGCCGCGTGATCTCGCTGAACATCACGCGGATGTACTGCGCGCGGATGGGCACGTCCACGCCCAGCAGCTTCTCGATGGCCAGGCAGTAGGCGTGCTCGTTGCACATCATCGACACATAGTCCAGGCGGTCCATGTAGGGAAGCGCCTGGATGAAGGTCTTGGTCTCGGCCAGCTTCTCGGTGGCTCGGTGCAGCAGGCCGATGTGCGGGTCGGCGCGCTGGATCACCTCGCCGTCGAGCTCGAGCACGAGGCGCAGCACGCCGTGTGCCGCGGGGTGCTGCGGACCGAAGTTCAATGTGTAGTTCTTGATGTCAGCCATGTGCTGGGCTCAATGCTTGCCGCCGTATTGATCCTCGCGGACCACGCGGGGCACGACTTCGCGCGGCTCGATGGTCACCGGCTGGTAGATCACGCGCTTCTTCTCGGGGTCGTAGCGCATCTCGACATTGCCCGTGGTGGGGAAGTCCTTGCGCATCGGGTGGCCGATGAAGCCGTAGTCGGTGAGGATGCGGCGCAGGTCGATGTGGCCTTCGAAGATGATGCCGAAGAGGTCGAAGGCCTCGCGCTCGAACCAGTTGGCAGACGACCAGATCTCGGTGACGGAGGCCACCGCGGGCAGGTCGTCGTCGGGCGCAAACACCTTCAGCCGCACGCGCCAGTTGTTCGCGATCGACAACAGGTGCGAGACGACGCAGTAGCGCGGGCCTTCGCAGGGCTCGTTGCGGTAGTCGGAGTAATCCAGCCCGCACAGGTCCATGAGCTGCTCGAACTTGAGCGTGGGGTGATCGCGCAGCGTCTTGGCCGCGGCGAGGTAGCGGTCGGCACCGACAGTGATGGTGATCTCGCCCCGGTCGCGCACCAGCGACTTGACCGTGTCGCCCAGGGCTGCGCCGAGCGCCGCTTGCAGGTTGTCGAGTTTCTGGGTCATGGATGGGGGTTGCTCTGGGCAGGCGCTTGCGCAAGCCACTCAGCGCGCAATGGTGTTCTCGCGCCGGATCTTGGCCTGCAGTTGCAGGATGCCGTACAGCAGTGCCTCGGCGGTGGGCGGGCACCCGGGCACGTACACGTCCACGGGCACGATGCGATCGCAGCCCCGCACCACCGAGTAGCTGTAGTGGTAGTAGCCGCCGCCGTTGGCGCAGGAACCCATGCTCAGCACCCAGCGCGGCTCGGCCATCTGGTCGTACACCTTGCGCAGGGCCGGGGCCATCTTGTTGCACAGCGTGCCGGCCACGATCATCAGGTCGCTCTGGCGCGGGCTGGGGCGGAACAGCATGCCGAAGCGGTCGATGTCGTAGCGGGCCGCGCCCGCATGCATCATTTCAACGGCACAACAGGCCAGACCGAAGGTCATGGGCCACAGAGAACCGGTCTTGGACCAGTTGATGAGGGTGTCCATCTTCGTCGTGACGAAGCCCTCCTTGAGAACGCCTTCGATGCCCATAGCCTGTTAGTCCCGATGACCTTGCTGACCCTGATGACCTTGACGACCCGGGATCACTCCCAATCGAGCGCACCCTTCTTCCACTCGTACACGAAACCGACGACGAGAATCCCGAGGAAGATCATCATGGCCCAGAAGCCTGACGCCCCGATGTCGCGCAACGAAACTGCCCACGGAAAGAGAAAGGCGATTTCGAGGTCGAAGAGGATGAACAGGATGGCCACGAGGTAGTAGCGCACGTCGAACTTCATCCGGGCGTCCTCGAAGGCTTCGAAGCCGCATTCGTAGGGGCTGTTCTTCTCGACGTCGGGGCGGTTGGGGCCGAACACGAACCCGAGCAGCTGCGGCGCCACGCCGACTGCCACGCCCACCAGGATGAACAGGATCACAGGCAGATAGGGTTGCAGTTCCATGGTGCAGTCAGCATCCTGTCAGGCTGGAAAAGCCCGCAAAAAAGCGCGCCGTCCGAAACGCCGGGCCGGATGAACCGGGCGGGATCAGGCGCGCTCGAGTTGTCGAATCAGGCCAGGCCTGTCACGTACATGGTGCCGACGGCGAGACTCGAACTCGCACAGCTTTCGCCACTACCCCCTCAAGATAG
>CAIJPE010000088.1 GCA_903822435.1 uncultured beta proteobacterium
CGCAAGGTGATCATGGACCCGGCACGGACGGTGGACGTGCGGCGGTCGGACCAGACGGGCCGGGTGGTGGTCTCGCGGCTTGGCACGCGGATCTACGTCCACGAGTCGGGCGGGGAGTTCTGGCGGCCGGACCAGATCGTCGACGGGTGTTTCCGGGTGAGCGAGCGGCACGACGGGGCTGAGGTGGTGATCGAGAAAAACTCCTTGGACGAGTGGCTGTTGCAGCCGCTGCGCGCCGAGCAGCTGCGTCGCGGCAAAGTGCTGGCGGTGCGTCCGGTGCAGGCCCCGCAGGACCGCAACAAGGACGAGTTCATCACCGGCCTGCAGCCGTTTTTCGAGGCGGGAGACGTGGTGCTGGTGGGCGGGCGCAGCGCGCACCAGGTGCTTGTTTCGCAGCTGATGAACTTCCCCAGCGGCAAGAAGGACGTGCTCAATGCGCTGGCCTACGTGCTCAAGGTCTTCGCCGGGCAGCCGGTCTACGAGGACTTCGGCGAGGCTAACATCGCGGACAACCTGGAGCCCGGTCAGGGCGCCCAGCTGGTGCTCGGGCTGCAGGCACAGGGGGACACCCTGGGCGCGGTGCTGCTGTCGGTCGAGGGCCAGCCGGTGTCGGTGCTGGCGGACTGGGCCAGCACGCTGGCTCCGCTCGACGGGGTGCGCGACATCGTGCGGCTGGTGCGCGCAGCTTGGCCCGGGCGGCGGCTGCAGGCTTGCGTGCCGGCCGAGCTGTACGACCAGCGCGACCGCAACCCTGTGGTGCGCGCGCTGCAGGGCCTGCAGGTGCCCGTGCTGCATGGGGCGCACACCGGCGGGTCCCGGGGCGGGCTTTCCCCGATGCTCCGGACCGAGGTGCGGCGGCGGCGGCTGTTGCTGGTCGACCGAGGCGCGCGCAACGTGCTGCAGGCCTTGGGCGGCGGGTATTGCTACCCGCCAGGTGCGAACGGGCGGATGGCCGCAGACCCCGAGCCGGGGCTGTACCGGGTGGTGGCCGAGGCCCTTGAGGGGGCGGTGGCCGTGGTGGCCAGCGACACCGCACAGGGCCGGCTGCCGGAGGGTGTGCATCACGCAACTAATCCGCAAGGTGCGCAGTACATCACCACGCTACCAAGGCGCTGATTTATATGGATTGCCAAGGAATGCGCCGGGCGAATTGATGTTGACACGGTGCAAACAACTCGCGAGAGTGGCGCCTGAGAGAGATTGATTTCTCAGGCAGTCCCATACATTCGCGAGGTCCACCATGGCCGTGTCCCGTTCCCACGACAGCAAGTCCCCGACGCAAAACCCGACTTCGTTCTTCAAGGGCGAGCAGCACGGTGGCGCCTACGGCACCCCCAGCTCCGTGCCCCAGAAGCTCTCCGGCGGCCCGATGCGCGAGCAGGTGATGGGCCGCGCCAGCCTGTCCGGCAAGCAGACCTCGAAGTAATTCGGCCATGTCGCTGGCAAAGCTGCCGCTGAAGTCCAAACCGGGCAAGGTCAAGGCCAACACCCGACTGGACCGCGCGCACCAGCCCACGTCGAACCAGAAAGACTCGACGGGTGGGCAGGCCGCGCGCAAGGGCGGCGCCAGCATGCACCGCCACGACGCGGCGTATGGCGTGACGGCGAAAAAGCCCGAGAACGACGACAAGACCATCCGCAAGACCGCGCCGGCAGACAAGCGCGCACGGGTGAAGCGCCTGACGCAGACGAAGTTGTAAATCATGGCCGCCAAGAAGGGCAAGCCGCCGGTCGTGAAGGAAACATCGCGCGTCTTGTCCGAAGACGGCGACTTGGAGAACTGGGCGGACCAGCCGGACTCCGAGGCGTTCGAAGCGGCGGCCAAGATCTGCGAGAAGATCGACAAGTGCTTCTCGAACAAGGACGGGCAGGACGCCAAGGTCGAGGGTTACTGGAACATTTTCAACGCCATCCCTGACGAGAACCGTCAGTACGAGGGCAACTCGACCGCCTACATCCCTGAGGTGCGCACCTGCATCCAGGCCCGGGTGAAACGCTCGCTCAAGCAGCTGTTTCCTGACAACCGCAAGCACGTGGACGCGGTGGGCACCGACGCCGAGACCCCGTACCCGATGCTGGCGCTCCTTGAGCACTACATCCGCAAGACCGACCTGAAGAACGTGGTGCGCGCCGATCTGATTGCGGGCGACGTGACCGGCCAGTGGCTGCTGTACATCGACTGGAGCAAGACCACCCGCCAGATCCGCCACGCCGTACGCCGCCCCAAGATCCTTGAGGATGGGGACCTAGGCCAGGTCCCGGACATCGAGATCGAGGACCCGGAAGGCGAGACCGAGGAGAAGCTCGAGGCGAAGGAGATGATCGAGGAGCATCCGGTGGTGATGAACTTGCCGGTCGAGGACTTCGCGATCTACCCGCCGACCGAGGGGGACCCCCAACGCGCTATCGCCACGGCGGTGAAACTGCGCATGACTAAGGACCGTCTGCAGCAGTTGATGGACGAGGGCGTGTTCGTGGGCGACTCAGCCTCGGACCTGTTCGACGAACTGGCCGCCGACGACAACCGCAAGAAGTCGCCCGCCAAGAAGCGCACATCCGACGCGGGCATCAAGACCGAGGGCACGTACAAGATGGCGGTGGTCTACGAGATCCACTGCGACTTGCCCCTCGAGGACGACCCCAAGGCCAAAGAGCCCTGTTATGTCTACTACGCCGGCAACGGCAAGGGCGGCGAAGGCCAGCGCATCCTTGGCATCATCCGGAACCCGCTTTGGAGCGGCAAGCGTCCGGTGCTGTCCTGCGCGGTGGACGAGATCACCGGCAGCCATTTTGGGCGTTCGAAGATCGAGCCGGTGGCCTTCCTGCAGTACAACTTGAACGACTGTTGGAACATGACCCTGGACGCGGCGCAATACAGCCTGCTGCCGATCGTCATGACGGACCCGCAGAAGCAGCCCAATTACCAGTCGATGGTGATGGGCTTGGCCGCCGTGTGGCTGACTGACCCGCAGTCGACGCAGTTCGCGCAGTTCCCGGCCCTGTACAAGGACGCCATACCGCTGTGTAACGTCCTGCAGCAGCACATCCGCGAAGCGCTTGACGTCAATGACGCAATGCTCGGCAAGCAGCCCGCTGGCCGGAAGAACGCGGCAGCGGTGGGCGCCCAGGCGCAGGACCAGCAGATCAACATCACCGACCATGCTGACCGGTACGAGGAACGGATGCTGAATCCTTTGCTCGAGCTGTTCTTCGAGATGGACCAGCAGTTCCGCACCGAGGACGTGACGGTCATGCAGCGCGGCGAGCTGGGCGTGCGCGCCAAGATGACCAAGATCGAGCCGCAGCAGTTCGGCGAGCGGTACGAATTTGTCTGGATGGGCACGCTGTACACGATGGGCGTGCAGAAGATGCAGCAGCAAATCGCCTGGCTGAACGTGTTGCGCGGCATCCCCCCGCAGCAACTGGCCGGCCGCCGTCTCGACATTACGCCGATCATCGAGGCCGGCACCGATCTGATGTTCGGCCCCGAGGTGGCGCCGCGCGTCCTGATCGACGAGCGGAACCTGTACACCATCGACCCTGCAGAAGAGAACACCATGCTGGCCAACGGCTTCATGGTGCAGGTTCACCAGGGTGACAACGACGTCGAGCACTTGCAGGCGCATCAGTCGGTTGCTGTGCACACCGGCGACCCGACAGGGCACATCCGCGCGCACATCCAGCAG
The DNA here is from genome assembly GCA_903822435.1 of uncultured beta proteobacterium. GTDB lineage: Bacteria > Pseudomonadota > Gammaproteobacteria > Burkholderiales > Burkholderiaceae_C > Rubrivivax. Next base: position 3,687 of record CAIJPE010000088.1, read on the forward strand.
CACATGGCCGCTTTGCAGGCCAAGCGCCAGACCCAGATGGCGCAGCAGCAGAAGCCCCAAGGGCAGCCCGGCATGCCGGGCGGAGCGGCACCTGGCGTAGCTGGCACGCCGCGCATGGGCGCGCAGCCTGGGCAGCCGCGCATGCAGCAACCCCCCGGAGCAGTTCACGTAGACCAGATGGCCGACCCGACAGCGGCGGCGAGAGGATAGCCGTGCCACAACTTTACCCGCCACAAGACGGCGCATATTTCCAAGGTCCGGCGACCGAGGCGATTTACCGGGGCCAAGCGGGAACCGCGACCAACATCGCGCAGGCCGATGCGGGATTCGCAATTGCTGCGGGGTGGAGTAGCTCGCCAGTGGGGTTCGGAAGCAGCAACGGAGTGTCGCTCCCCACAGATGCGAATGGAAATATTCTCGCCAACATCGTCCCGCGTACCAACGTGCTATCCACTCTGTTAACGACGCAGATGGGGGCGGGTGAGTTGGCATCTGTGGGGGGGGTAGATGCCACTTCTCAATCGCTAATTACGCAAGGGGGAGTTATTGTCCAGGGCTACGGGGGGGCTGCAGCCGGTGGCAACGTATTTTATAATGCGACCCCGCAAAGCATTGTGGCAAATGCCACGGGCGCGAATATAATCAATATTCAACCATCTGCCCCAAGCTATCAAATAACTTTGGGAGTGAACGCCACTTCAGCAACGGTGAACTTGCTTCCGGGGGCTGTGCAGGGTCAGACGGTGAGCATCACAAGCGTGGGGGGGACAATCACATTCGGAACCACCAATTTTGACCCTTACGTGTCTGGAGCAACTTTGCTCGCAGGCATTGCATACAATCTCATATGGAATGGCACCACATGGGCGTTGCTTAATTCTTTTTATTCTGCTTTGCCATACTCTTCAGCAGGATCATATGGAGTAATTGGAGGGTCTGGAAAAGCGCTTGGGGCAAATGCATACGCCATATGTACTTCTGGCAGGGCAGCGGGTATAGGCTCCGCCTGTATTGGGGGTGCTTCTTTGGCATACGGATCGAGTGCATTGGCAATTC
>CAIJPE010000089.1 GCA_903822435.1 uncultured beta proteobacterium
AACTGCTCGTCGGCGATGCGCAGCAGCTCGCGCGGGCTTCCCGAGGTGCCGGCACGCAAGGTGCCCACGCCCATGCTGATGCTGACCAAGCGCGCTGGTGCGGAGCCGGCATGCTCGATATGCTCGGCATCGACACTGGCGCCGAGTTCGCTCGCCACCTTCATCGCGCCGGCCAGGTCCGTGTCGGGCAGCACGCAGGCGAACTCTTCGCCGCCGTAGCGTGCCACCAGGTCGCCGGGCCGCCGCAGCGTCGACTGCAGCGCTGCCGCGATGCGGCGCAGGCAATCGTCACCGGCCTGGTGGCCGTAGCGGTCGTTGAAGCGCTTGAAGAAGTCCACGTCGGCCATCACCACGCTCAGGGCCGTGCCTGTGCGCGCGGCGCGGCTCCATTCGGTGGCCAGGTGCTCGTCGAAGCGGCGGCGGTTGAAGACGCCAGTCAGGCCGTCGATGTGCGCTTGCTGGCGCAGCATGTCGGCGTGGGCCTTGACCGTCAGCTGCGTGCGCACGCGGGCCCGAACGATGCGCGGGTTGATCGGCTTGGAGATGAAGTCCGCCGCGCCGAGATCCAGGCCGAGCGTCTCGGCCGCCTCGTCGCTGTGGCCGGTGACGAAGATCACGGGGATGTCGCGCGTGGCTTCGCTCTCCTTGAGCAGCCGGCAGACCTCATAGCCGTTCATGCCCGGCATCTCCACGTCCAGCAGCACCAGGTCGGGCCGCTTGGCGTTGCACAGGGCCAGGGCCTGTTCGCCGCCGGTGGCCATCAGCACCTGGTGGTCGGCGGCGAAAGCCTGGTACAGGGCCTGCACATTGATCGGCTGGTCGTCGACGACGAGCAGGCGCGGGCGGCGCGCAGGCGTGCCGAGGGTGCCTGCGGCGCCGAGCAAAGGCCGTGAAGAGGCGGGGGTCATGCGATTCGGGACTCGATGAGGTCCTTGCAATGGCCGAGTGCGGTGGCGAAGTCGAGCGACGCCACGGCTTCGTCCAGCGGCTGCAGACGGTCGCCCAGGGCCGCGGCGTGGCGGTTGCGCAGTTCCTGCATCAACTGCGTGGCACTCATGTCGGACCCATCCAGCGCCTCGGCGAGTTCGCGCAAAGCCTGCACCAGCGCCGTGCGGTCGGACGGGTCCGCCTGATTAGGGGCCGCCCCGGCGTGCAGGGCTCCGTCCAGCGCTTCGTGCAACCGCGCAAGGCCTGGCAAGGCAACGCCGACGGCCGCGGCCACGCGGCGAATCATCGGCTCGCCCAGCACCTTGTCTGCCGCTGCGGGGTCGCCGAAGTGCGCCTCGGCGTGGCCAGCCTCGACGGCCAGGCGCTTGGCCCCGAGCGTTGCGGCCAGTCCCTTCAGGTTGTGCATGAGTCGGCAGGCTTCCGCGTAGTCCCCGTCGGCCCGGTGCGCCGCAAGCTGCTCCGGCATCTGCCGAAGGTCTCTGCAGAAGTTGCGCAACATGCGCGCGTAGACATCAGAGCGCCCGCCCATGCGCACCAACGCCTCGTGCAGGTCGACCCCGGCCTCGGCGGCAGCGGCCAGCACGTCCGGCGCCACCGCGCCCGGAGCTGGTGCCGCGCGCTCTGCGGACGCCGATGATTCATCGTTGCGCCCGGTCAGGTGGCGCAGCAGGCGCACCAGGGCATCCAGGTCGAAGGGTTTGCCGATGTGCGCGTTCATGCCGGCCGCCAGGCAGGCTTCGCGGTCGCTGGCCATCGCATTGGCCGTCATCGCAATGATCGGCAGCGCGGTCTGGCGCGCGTCCTGGCGGATGCAACCGGTGGCGGCATAGCCGTCCATCACCGGCATCTGAAGGTCCATGAGCACCGCGTCGAAGGGCGGCTCTGCGGCCGCGACCGCATCGACGGCGGCGCGTCCGTTGACGGCGATCTGCACCACGGCGCCCTCGTCTTCCAGCAGCTCGCGGGCCACCTGCTGGTTGTTGGCGTTGTCCTCGGCCACGAGCAGGCGCAGGCCGGCCAGCCGTCGCGCCGCTGCCGGCGCAACGTGCATCTTGGCCGGTGATCGGCGCCCGCCGCCCGCCTCGGCCCATGCGTCGCGCAGCATCGTCCGGGTCACCGGCTTGACGAGAAAGCCCGAGAGCAGCTGCTGCTCGTCCGCCGGTCTTGCCGACAACATCTCGCGGCCATGCGCCGTGACCATCATGAGCAGCGGCGTGCGGCCCGCGAGCTGTCGCTCGCGGATCTGCCGGCAGGTCTGCCAGCCGTCCAGGCCCGGCATCTGCCCATCGACGAAGATCGCGTCGAAGGGTTCGGGTGATTCGGTCAGCTGGCGCAGTGCGCTTTCGCCGCTGCCGGCGCTCTCCACCTGCCAGCCCAGCCCGCCGGCGAGGCGCTGGAAGACCGCGCGCGCCGCCGGGTTGTCTTCGATCACCAGCACGCGCGGCGCGCGTCCTCCGGTTGCGCTTTCGAAAGCCGCCCCGGCAGCGCCCCCGAAGCCGTCGGACCCGCGAATCTCGGCCACGGCCACGGGCAGGTTCAGCGTGAAATGGAAGCGGCTGCCGGAGCCGAGAGCACTCTCGAGCTGCAGCTCGCTGCCCATCAACGCGACGAGGCGCTGGCAGATCGCCAGCCCGAGGCCCGTGCCGCCGAAGCGTCGGGTGGTCGATGCCTCGGCCTGCGTGAAACCGCTGAAGATGCGCTGCTGATTCTCGGGCGCAATGCCGATGCCGCTGTCACGCACCGCGACCTGGAGGGTGACGTCGCCGTGGCCGCGTGCCACGACGAAGATCGACACCACGACCTCTCCGCGCTCGGTGAACTTGATGGCGTTGCCGCCCAGGTTGATCAGCACCTGGCGCAGCCGCGTCACGTCGCCAACGAGGCCATTCGGAAGCGCCGGGTCGATGTCGAACAGCACCTCGACGTCCTTGGGGCCGATGTTCGCACCCATGATCACCGAGAGATCGCGCAGCAACTGCTCGACGCGGAAGGGCTGCGGGTCGAGCGTCATCTTGCCCGCCTCGACCTTCGAGAAGTCGAGGATGTCGTTGAGCAGGTCCAGCAGGGCGCGTGCCGCCCCTTCGGTCTTGCCGGCGTAGTCGGCCTGGCGCGCCGTCATGTCGGTCTTCCGCAGCAGCGCCAGCATGCCCAGGATGGCGTTCATCGGCGTGCGGATCTCGTGGCTCATGTTGGCCAGGAAGGCACTCTTGGCCACGTTCGCCGACTCGGCCGCTTGCTTGGCTTCGCGAAGCGCCTCCTCCGATCGCCGCTGCCGGGTGACGTCCAGGTTGACGCCGATCATGCGCAAGGGCCTCCCGGTGTCGTCGCGGGTGACCTGGGCAGCGGCCTGCAGGTGCCGCACCTCCCCGTTCGTCCAGACGATGCGGAATTCGGGCCGGTAGGTGCCGTGGCCCTCCAGTGCTGCGCTCAACTCGGCCCCCACGCGCACCGCGTCGTCGGGGTGCAGGTGGCGCGACCACAATTCCATGGGTTGCGCACCGTCCGCGCGGGCCACGCCGTACAGGCGGAACATCCAGTCATCCCATTCGATGGTGCCTCGGGCCGGGTCGAGTTCCCAGACACCGATCTCCGCACTGTCGGTGGCCAGCCGAAGGCGCTCGGTCTGTTCCTGCAACGCCCTTTCGGCACGGCGGCGTTCGGTAACGTCGTCCAGCACCGACAGGCTGTGCAGCGGCCGGCCCAGTTCGTCGCGCTCCACCACCGCCGACACCAGCATGTCCAGGATGCGACCGTCGCTCGTCAGCATCTGATACTCGATGCCTTCGATACGGCCTGAAGTGAACATCTTCGGCATCACCTCGTGAAGCGAGCGCTGGCGCGACTCGGGCGTCAGGAAGTCTTGCGCGGGGCGCCCTATCACTTCGCTGCGCGCGTAGCCCAGCTTGGTCAGCCAGAGGTCGCTGACGGCAAGCATCCGGCCGCGCGTGTCGATCGAATGCATCATCGCCGGCGTGGACTCGTACAGCCGGCGCATGCGTTCCTCGCTGAGCGCGAGCGCCTGCGCCTCGTGCACGCGTGCGGAGATGTCGCGCATGAATTTGGTGACGCCGCACAGCTGGCCTTGGATGTCGAATTCCGGCACGGCCGTGACGGCGACATGCACCGCCTGGCCGTCATGGTGCAGGCGCACGGTCTCATAGCTGCAGGCCTGTCCGTCGGCCACGCGGGCGAACAGGCCGAGTTCTTCGGCAGCGCGCCCGGGCGGTACCAGACGGTCCAGCGTCCGGCCCACGATGCGCCCTGCCGGGTAGCCGAAGAGTCGTTCGGCGGCCGGGTTCCAGCGCACCACGCGGCGCCCATTGTCCAGGCCGATGATCGCGTCGGCACTGTGCTGCAGCACCAGAGCGGCACGGGCCGACTCGCGCGCGGCCTCCACGTTGGCGCGAATCGCGCGCCGGCCTTCGAGGGCATGCGCCGCAGCCCGTGCCAGGCAGCCGAGCACCTCGCGCTGCGTGGCGTCGAGCTGCCGTGGCTGGCGGTCGATGACGCAGATGGTGCCGATGCGCTCGCCGCTGGTCAGCGTCACGGGCGCGCCGGCATAGAAGCGGATATCGGGTGCGTTGGTGACCAGCGGGTTGTCGTGGAAGCGCGGATCCTGGGTCGCATCCGGGATCTCGAACAGCTCGGGCGTCAGCACGGCATGCGCGCAGAAGGCCACGTCACGCGGCGTTTCCGAGACCCCAGGCAGGCCGATGTTGGCCTTGAACCACTGCCGTTCGGTGTCGACCAGGCTGATGACCGAGATCGGCGTACCGCAGATCAGGGACGCGGCCCGCACCAGGGCGTCGAACTCGGCCTCGGGTCCGCTGTCCAGGACATCCAGCTTGCGCAGCGCGGCCAGGGCTGCCGCTTCGTCGTTGCGGGGTCGGGCAACTTGCATGGAGCAGGGGTGTCCTGGAGCGCCGGAGGGTCGGGCCCATTCATTGTTCTCCACCCTCACAGGTCGCAAGGCCGGAACTGGGCGGCAAAGCAGCCTCAGTCCCGGGCGCCGGTTTCCCCCATTCATGCCGGGCCGCACCCGTGCGCTGGCAGAGGGGTCGTCCGAGCGGGAACTGATCCGCCGTCACCGGCTCCGATTACCCTCCAGCCTTGAGATTGGCCATTCAGCGGCCCGGCCTGCATGCGCACCGCGGCCAGAAGGAACATCGCCGATGAAGCACCCCACCCGCCGGACCCTCGCGTTGCTGCCCTGGGCCGCTGCCGCCGCCAGCCTGGCCCTGCCTGTTTCCGGTCGAGCGCAGGGCAGCGAACTCAAACTCGGCGTCGGCCTGTTCCAGCCCGACAGGGAGAAGAACGATGCGACCTACCGCCCGCTGGCGCAGCACCTGTCGCAACGGCTTAGCCGGCCGGTGTCGCTGCGCACCGTCGACAGCTGGGAAGGCCTGGCCAAGTCGCTGGCCAATGGCGAGACCGACCTGGCCCTCATGGGCCCATGGGGCTACGTGCTGGCCAACCACCACGCCGGCGCGCAGGTGGTGTCGACCATCCTCTACGACGGCAAGCCCGAGTATTTCGCGATCATCGTCACCCACCCGGATTCCGGGCTGAACAGCGTGCGCGACCTGATCGCCGACGGCCGCAAACGCAGCTTCGCATTCGGCGACAAGGGCTCGACCTCGGGCTACCTCATCCCGCTGCACTTTTTCCAGCAACAGGGCGTGGACCCAGAAAAGCTGTTCGCACGGGTGCTCTACACCAGGCACCAGGCCATCGAGACCCAGATTGCCGCCGGGCAACTGGACGCCGGTGCCGACTACAACCGCAACCGCAACGCGATGATCGAGCAGGGCCTGCTGAAGGCCGAGCGCAGCAAGATCATCTGGACCTCGCCGCCGCTGCCCAACGACGCGTTTGCCGTCAGCGCCAGGCTGTTCGAGGACCCCGCACTGGTCGCGCGGCTGCAGGCGGCGCTGGCCGAGGTCGGCCCGATGCTGGCCACGCGGCCCGACCTGCTGCCGGCGCATTACACCGGCTTCGTCGCGCGCGACAACGCCTTCTACAAGCCCATCCGCGACGCCGGGCTGGCCACCGGCAAGCTCGAGGCACGGTGACCGCCCGTTTCCTGCCAAGCCCTTCGGTCGGCCGTGGCCGCCTGCACTTCCTGGCGCTGGCCGGCGTGTACGCGGCCATCGTGGTTGCCTGCCTGGGCACGCTGGCCGCAGCAGGCGATCTGTCGCTCGGCCGCCGGCCCTGGGCCAACCTCGTCAAGTCGGTGGCGGAGTTTTCACGGCCGAGCTTCGTCGACCTGTGGTTGGGCGAGCCGCGGCGCGAGTACCGCAGCGACGACGGCACCCTGCTGCGCGTGGAGGACCGGCGCGCGGTCGAGGCCGGCTTTCTGGCCGGGCTCGGGCGCGCGACCTGGACCACCTTCCAGATCGCGACGCTCGGCTCGCTGCTGGCGGCGCTCCTGGCGCTGCCGCTCGGGCTGCTGGCAGCGCGCAACCTGCACGCACCGCGCCCCGTGGCGGCGGCGGCGCGCATCGTGCTCGGCATGGCCCGCTCGGTGCACACGCTGGTGTTCGGCCTGGTCCTGGTGGGCATCGTCGGGCTCGGGCCGACGGCCGGCATCCT
>CAIJPE010000090.1 GCA_903822435.1 uncultured beta proteobacterium
CAGGCCTCGACGATGTCGATGACATCGCGGTACATGTAGTGGGTATCCAGGCCATTGATGCGCACCATCATGGTCTTGGTACCCCAGTCGATGTCATTGAGGCCCTGGACGATGTTGGCCCGGGCCCGCTCCTTGTCGTCCGGGGCCACCGCGTCCTCGACGTCCAGGAAAATGACATCGGCCGCACTGCGCGCGGCCTTCTCGAACATGGACGGATTGGAGCCTGGCACCGCCAGCTCCGAGCGATGCAGGCGCGGCGTAGCCTGTTCGATGATGGTGAAGCTCATTCGGGGATTCCCATTGAGAAGATACATTGCGCTGCCGGGCGGGTGCCCGCAGCGCCGTCGCGATTAGCTTACTTTGGCAAGCGCCTTGGCGACCGTCGCCCCCAGTTCGGCAGCGCTGGGCGCAACGAACAGGCCATGGGCGCGCATGATCTCGGCCTTCTCGGCGGCGGTGTCGCCGGCTGCCGAGATGATGGCGCCCGCGTGACCCATGCGCCGGCCCTTGGGAGCGGTAAGACCGGCCACGTAACCGACCACCGGTTTTTTCATGTTGGCCTGCACCCAGGCGGCGGCCTCGGCTTCCTGCTGGCCGCCGATCTCGCCGATCATCACCACCGCCTTGGTTTCGGGATCGTTGTTGAAAAGGGCGAGGTGATCCAGGAACGAGCTGCCATTGATGGGGTCGCCGCCAATGCCAACGCTGGTGGTGATGCCGATGCCCAGCGCCTTCATCTGCGCGGCGGCCTCGTACCCCAGGGTGCCCGACCGCGACACGATACCCACGGTGCCGCGCTGATAGATGTTGCTGGGCATGATGCCCAGCATGGCCTTGCCGGCGCTGATGATGCCCGCGCAATTGGGCCCCACGACGAGAGTGCGGACCGATTCCGGGTAGCGCAGCAGGTAGCGCTTGACGCGCATCATGTCCTGGGCGGGAATGCCGTCCGTGATGATGCAGACGAGCCGCAGGCCCGCGTCAGCGGCCTCCATGAGCGCGTCGCCCGCATAGGGCGGGGGCACGAAGGCCAGGCTGGCCTGGGCGCCGGTGGCGCGTACCGCATCCTTCACGGTATCGAAAACCGGACGGTCCAGGTGGCGCTGCCCGCCCTTGCCCGGTGTCACGCCGCCCACCACCCGCGTGCCGTACGCAATCATCTCGCTCGCGTGGAACGTTGCCTTGTCGCCGGTAAAGCCCTGCACGATCACCGGCGTTGTTTCGTCGATAAGAATACTCATGAAGCGAAATCCCCTGTCTGCTCAAGGATGTTGATGTCGGGCTTTCAGCGCGCGGCGGCCACGGCCAGCTTCGCGGCGCTGGCAAGATCGTCGGCGCTGATGATGGGCAAGCCGCTCTCGCGGATGATCTTCTGACCGGCCTCCACGTTGGTGCCGGCCAGGCGCACGATGAGCGGCACCTTGAGCCCGGCAGCGGCCTGCACGACGCCCTGCGCAACCCAGTCGCAACGGTTGATGCCGGCAAATATGTTGACCAGGATGGCCTTGACGTTCTTGTCCGAGAGCACCAGACGGAACGCCTCGCCCACGCGCTCCGGCGATGCGCCCCCCCCCACGTCGAGGAAGTTGGCCGGCTCGCCGCCGGCGTACTTGATCATGTCCATCGTGGCCATGGCGAGCCCCGCGCCGTTGATGATGCAGCCGATATCGCCGCTCAGTCCCACATAGTTGAGCCCATGCTGGTTGGCCTGCGCCTCGCGGGGATCCTCCTGCGCCGGGTCGCGCATCTCGGATATTGCCGACTGGCGAAAGAGCGCGTTGTCGTCGAACGACATCTTCGCGTCAAGGGCGAGCACCCGGTCGTCGGCCGTAACGACCAGCGGGTTGATCTCCACCATGGTGGCGTCGAGATCACGAAACGCGCGGTAGCAGGCCAGGATGGCCGTGGTGGCGCGGTTGACCTGCTTGCTGCTGAGGCCTAGACCAAAGGCCAGCTCACGGGCCTGGAAAGGCTGCATGCCCACGGCGGGCTCGACCCGTGCTTCCAGGATGGAAGACGGGTCCTTGTGTGCGATTTCCTCGATCTCCATGCCACCCTGCGCCGAGGCGATGACGCGGATGCGCTGGATCTTGCGGTCCAGCACGAGACCCAGGTAGATCTCGCGCTCGAAGGGCTCGGCCACTTCGATATAGACACGCTGCACCGGCTTGCCCTCGGGCCCGGTCTGATGGGTGACCAGGTTGTGGCCCAGCAGGTCCTTGGCGGCCACCGCGACATCATGGTGGGAGCGGCACAGGCGTACACCGCCCGCCTTGCCGCGTCCGCCCGCATGCAATTGCGCCTTGACGGCCCAGAAGGAACCCCCCAGTTCGGTGGCCGCAAACGCCGCCTGTTCGGCCGTGTAGGCCACCTTGCCGCGCGGCACGGCTACGCCGAACTGGGCCAGCAATTCCTTGGCCTGGTACTCGTGAATATCCATCTGGCTCCCTCGCCCAAAAATGATTGGTGGCCCGGCGGACGCACTGCCCAAACCGGGCCCGGCAAACCGGACCCGGCAAAAAATCCGCAAGCAAAACCCCGGCGGCGCCCGGGGGCACCGTCGGGGTTTGGGTATTGGGATTGCTGGCGTACGCGCCGGGCACAGGCGCTGTTCTTCGCGACGCTGCCCGTGCCCGAAGTATCGCCGAGCGCCGCAATGGTGGCAATGTGCACCGCAACCAAACCGCGGCAGCAGTGCTCAGTCTTGAGTGAGTCTTATAAAACCCGCTCTTCTATAAGACACGCAAGCTGCAAGGCTCAGGGAATATTGCTCACCGCAGCCACGCCACCGTTGGTGGTGAGGTACAAAGTCGTTCCCGAAAGTGCGACGCCAAACGGGGCTTCAAGGGCACCGGGTAATGTTCCCGCATCGAACACCGGCACTCCCGCGGTGCCGACAAGCGTGGTCACTACGCCTGCAGTGCTTACCTTGCGGATGGTGTAGTTGTAGGTATCGGCTACGTACGCGTTGCCGGCGCCATCGATCGCGATGGCCTGCGGACCATTGAAGAGCGCGGCCGACCCGAGGCCGTCCGTGGAGCCAAAATAACCGGGCGCCCCGGCCAGCGTGCTAACCAGCCCACCCGGCGTGATCCTGCGGATCGTGTTGCTGAAGTAATCGGTAACAAGCACATTGCCCGAAGCATCCACGGCCAGGGCGGCCGGGCCGTTGAAGCCGGCAGCAGCGCCCTGCCCGTCGGCACTGCCCGGCGCGCCAGCGGTGC
>CAIJPE010000091.1 GCA_903822435.1 uncultured beta proteobacterium
GCGCCGGGCGCGCGCAGCGGCGTGTCGATCACCACCGCCCGGGCCAGGCGCTGCCCCTGCTGCGCCGCCAGCGCCAGGAGCACGAAGCCGCCGAAGGAATGCGCCGCCACGGTGGGGCGCTCGGGAGCCTCGAACAGGCCCGCGGCCTCGGCCACGGCCAGGGCCTCTTCGGCCCACTGGGCCACGCTGTACTGGGTGCGCCAGCCCGAAGCGCCCATGCCCGAGAAGCTCAGGGCCACCACGCGCCGGCCAGCACGCAGCAACGGAGCGACGCAGCTGTACCAGTCGGCATGCGCTGCATTGCCGTGCAGCAGCAGCAGGCCCGGGTCGCCGATGCGGCCCCAGGCCAGCACCTCGATGGGGGCGCCCTGCACCACCAGGTGGGTGCGCTCGGGCTCGTCGGCCAAAGCCGCCTCGAACCATGCCGGGGCCGGTGGCGGCTGGCCGCCGAACGCGGCCAGCGGCGGCGGGAACCGGGCCGGATGATGGGCAGGGTGATGGGTCCGGGTCACGGCAACGCGGCCTGGCAAGGCGGCGGGCGGCTGCGCCGTCGGGACGCGCTCAGCGCCGCGCGGCCATCGCCTGGCCGACCTCGTTGCTGCCTTGCGCCGCGCCGCTGGCCGGTACCTGCTCGCCGGTGCGGTCGCTTACCTCGCTCCAGGCGGCGGCCAGCCGTTCGGGGGTGTCGGGCGCGTTGCCCAGGTGCAACCCATGGGTCAGCGTGATGTGTGCGGCCTCGAAGGTGCCGGCGCCGGCGCAGGCGATGGCGCGGGTGGGGGCGTCGTCGCTGGCCAGCCACAGCATGGCCGGCACCACCGCTTCGGGTTGGAGCGCGGCCAGCGTGTCGGGCGACATCAGGCCTTCGGTCATGCGCGTGGCGGCCGTGGGGGCCAGGCAATTCACGCGGATGTCGTGCTTGGCGCCTTCGATGGCCAGCGTCTGCATCAGCCCCACCAGGGCCATCTTGGCCGCGCCGTAGTTGGCCTGGCCGAAGTTGCCATACAGGCCCGACGACGAGGTGGTCATCACGATGCGGCCGCGCTTTTGCACGGTCATGATCGGCCAGACTGCCTGCGTGCAGTGCACCGCGCCCATCAGGTGCACGTCGAGGACGGCCCGGAAGTCGTCCAGGCTCATCTTGGCAAAGCTCTTGTCGCGCAGGATGCCGGCGTTGTTGACCAGGATGTCCACACGGCCCCAGGCCGCCATCGCCTGAGCCACCATGGCCGCCACCGCGGCCGGGTCGGTGACGGAAGCGCCATTGGCCAGCGCCTGGCCGCCGGCGGCCACGATCTGGTCCACCACGGCCTGCGCCGCGGTGGGCGAGCCGCCCGTGCCGGCGGACGTGCCGCCCAGGTCATTGACGAGCACCCGGGCGCCGCGGGCGGCCAGGGCCAAGGCGTGGGCGCGGCCCAGGCCGCCACCAGCGCCGGTGACGATGGCCACGCGGCCGGTGAAATCGAGGGTCATGCGGTGATGCCGCCCGGCGGGCGGAAGGTGGGGTTGAAAGGAAAGAGGCGCGGCAGGAGCCGCCGGCCGGTTTATACCGTGGCCGGGCGGCTGGCCGCGTCGCGCACGCTACAGCCGGTACACGCGCGCCGCGTTGTCGTGAAAGAGGGCCTGCCGTTCGGCCGCGCTGCAGGGCGCGGCGATCTTCTTGAGCGCATTCCACACCGCGGCATACGGCAGCGAGCGCCGGTCGACCGGGAAATTGCTCTCGAACAAGCAGCGCGCCGGGCCGAAGCAGTCCAGCGCGTGGCGGTAGTAGCGGCCCTGGGCTGCCACCAGGTCGTCGGAGGTGGCGGGCATGGCGCGCAGGTCCCAGCCGAAGCCGTTGTCGGGCATGGCCAGGCCACCGAGCTTGGCCACCACGTTGGGGCAGCGGGCCAGGGCTTCGATGTCGCGCTGCCAGGCGCTGAAGATGGCCTCGCGCTGCCCGACATAGGGCCCCACGCCCAGCGGGGTGCCGAAGTGGTCCAGCACCAGCGTGGTCTCGGGCACGGCGCGAGCCAACTCGGCGAAGGCTGCGTTCTGGTGGTGGTAGTGCCAGGTGTCGTAGGTCAAGCCCAGCCGGCCCAGCAGGGCCACGCCGCGGCGGAAGTCGGGCTCGGCGTACAAGCCCGGGGGCGCCCGGCCGGGGATGCTCAAGGCCTGGGGATGGGGGTCGCAGGCACCGGAATGTCGGATGCCGCGGAACAGTCCTTGCCCGGCCTCTTCATGCGCCGACAGCACTTCGCGCAGGGTGGCTTCGGGCAGGCGCAGGTCGGCGTGCGCCACGATGCCGGCGATCACCGCCCCGCCCCCGCCTTCGCGGCTGGCCCGGGCGACGCGCTGCACGAACTCGGTTTCGCCCACCGGGCGCAGGTGCGTCGGCCCCTCGGTCCGCCAACTGGCACGGCACTCGACGAACACCGTCTTCTCGATGCGGTGGCCCGAACCGGTGTCGGCCCACAACTGGGCCAGCAGATAGGGGTCGCGGCGGCCCGGATCGCCCGTCCACAAGTGGTGGTGGGGGTCGATGATGGGCTGGTCGGGGTCGAGGGCCGGCTCGGCCACCTGGGCCAGCCAGGCCGCGCTGCCGGGGATCGGGTGGGTCATGGTGAGTCCTTGGGCCGCGGTCGATGGGGAAGCCCCCGGTGCGGCCCGGGAAGTGTCCACCATGCCCGGCCCGCCGCCCGGGCGCCTCAGCCCGGCGCCAGTGCCGCCACAGCGCCGCAGGCCGGGGCGTGGGCGTCGATGCCGTCACGGCCGACCCTGTGATGGTGCGCTGGCTGCAGCGCCGCGCTGGACAGCGCGCCGATGCAGCTATGCCGACACCGAGCAGATGCGCCGCAGCCCCGTGCGGCTCTTCGGCATGACGCCCGCGGCGCTGCGCCGGCCCTGGCACGGGGCATGCCTACGATCGGGACATACCGGCCACAAATTCCCCTTCATGGACATCGATTTCCAGCGCCTGGGCGCCTACGAACGCTACAAGCTGATGGCCAGCCTGATCGTGCCGCGGCCGATCGCGCTGGTCACCACCCTGGGCGCCAACGGGGTGGTCAATGCAGCGCCCTTCAGCATGTTCAACATGCTGGGCGAAGACCCGCCGCTGGTGTTCATCAGCGTCAACAAGCACCAGGACGGCCGCCTGAAGGACACCGCGGCCAACATCCTGCGCAGCGGCGAGTTCGTGGTGCACCTCACGGATGAGGCCATGAGCGCCCAGATGCACGCCTGCGGCACGGCCCTGCCCCCGCACCAGAGCGAGCTCGACCACGCAGGCCTGACGGCTGCGCCTTCGCAGTGCGTCGGGCCGCCGCGCATCGTCGAAGCGCCGGTGGCCTTCGAGTGCGTGCTGCATGAAAGGATCGAGACCGACAGCCGCTACATCTTCCTCGGCCGGATCCTGTGGCTGACCGTGCGCGACGGGCTGGTGGACACCCAGCGATGGCGCGTGCGGCTGCAGGACTACCACCCGGTGGGCCGCTTCGGCGCCAGCTTCTACGTGAAGACGGGCGAGCGCTTCGCGATCGACGCGGGCACCAGCAACGGCATCGACGAGATCTAGATTTCGGCGTGGCAGACGCTGCGCGACATCCCGTCGCGCAGCGTGCGGAGTTGCTTGATCGCACCGCTGCAGTCATCGAACTCGGCCACCATCAGGTCCAGCGCGGCGCGGCCTGCGTGCACATCGACCGGCAACCAGGGCGCGCCCAGCGCCGCCCACTGCGCATCGTCCAGCACGAGTTCGCCCGTGAGGAACATCTGCTGCCGATGGCCGCCGGCCTCGAACGAAGCCGCCACCGATTGCCCCTCGTCGGCTGGGCGGCACAGGCCGTGCGCCATCGAGGGGTCGAAGACGATCAGATCGCCCGGGGCCAGCGACAGCCTCACGCCGGCATGCGGCTGCACGAACTCCACGTCGTGTGCGTGCAGCACCAGCAGCCAGAAGAGGCAGCTGCAGCCGTGGCGATCGACGTCGTTGTGGAAGCCCGCGCCGCAGGTGGCCAGGTAGTCCACGCGCAGCGCCATGCTGTCGCGGTACGGGTCGGCACCGGGACCCAGCACGCCGGTCTGCTGGAGGGCCGCGGCCAGTCGATCGTCCAGGCCGTCCACGCCGGGCGCCAAGGCGGCCAGGTCCTGGAGGCTCGTTTGCGCATGCTCGATGTCGGAGAACGCTTGCACCTGCACCCGCGCAAAGCCCTCGCGGGCCAGGTTCGCGAGTGCGGCGGCGTCGAGAAAGCCGGCATGCAACAGGTGCACGCACCCATACGGCGCACGCGCATCGAAGGCATGCCTGGCCTCGTCGCTGCGCACGGCGAAGGCGCGGAAGGGATGGGGCACTGCATGGGTATCGGCCGCGACGATGCGGTGATTGCAGGGCGAGAGAGGCGCGTTCACCCACCCATTCTGGCGCCCCGGCGATGTCAGGCCACCTCCTCGGGCAGCGCATGCGGGGCTTCGGCACGCGCCGCATGCTCGCGTTGCCGCCGCGCCTCGTCGGCTTTCATCTCGTGGCTGCGGGTGAAGCGCAGGTGGGTGATGTCCGGCGGAAACAGCATGCCCCAGGCCCACTCGAAGAAGATGCGCAGACGGCGCCCCGAGGACGGCATCTGCGAGAGGTAATAGGCGCGCCAGACCAGCCAGGCGGGCCAGCCCGTGAGGGTGATGCCCCCCACATCGGCCACGCCCTTGAGATGCCCGATGGTGGCCATCATGCCGCGGTTGCGGTGGCCGAAGTCCCGCGTGGGCCGGCCGGCCAGGCGGGCCAGCAGATTGTCGGCCAGGTGGCGCGCCTGACGCACGGCGAACTGCGCCGTGGGCGGCGAGACGCGGCCGTCCACCGCGTTGGGCACTGCGGCGCAGTCGCCGACGGCCCATACCCCCTCGTGCCCGGGCACCGAGAGATCGCCGGCCACGACGATGCGGCCTGCGGCACAAGGCAGGCCCAGCCCTTCCGCCAAGGGATTGGCCGAGGTGCCGATGGTGCCGATGACCGTGTGGCCAGCCACCAGCTCGCCATCGGCCAGCACCACGCCCTCGTCGGTGACGCAGCGGGCGCGGGTCTGCAGCCGCACCACGACGCCGCGCTCGCGCAGCGATGCCAGCGCCGCCGCACCCAGCCGGGCCGTGAGCTCGGGCAACAGCCGCTCGGTGCCCTGCAGCACGGTGACCTGCAGTTCATCGGCTGCGATGAGCGGGTAGTAGTGGCGGATGCTGCGCAGGCTGTCGACCAGCTCACCGGCCACCTCCACGCCCGAGAAACCGCCCCCCACCACGATGAAATGGCCCAGCCGGCGCCGCAGTTGGGGGTCGCTTTCCAGCTCGATGCGCGCCAGGCGCCGCAGCACCGTGTTGCGGATCTGCATGGCGTCGCCCACCGTCTTCAGCGGCAGGCCGTGTTCCGCCATGCCGGGCATCAGGTCCAGGCGCGCCCGGTTGCCCACCGCCAGCACGAGGTGGTCGAAGGGGATGTCGATCTCGCCGGCCAGCGTGCGGCAAGCCAGCCGGTGGCCTGGCAGGTCGATCTCGGCCACCGAGCCCATGATGAACTGGCGCGGGCCGCCGGGCCGCAGCATTTCGCGCACCGGCACGATCACGTGCTCGGGAAAGATGGATGCGCCCACCGCCTCGGGCAGCATCGGGTTGAAGGTGGTGTAGCTCTCGTCGGAGAGCAGCGTCAACCGCACCCCCGGCGGGAGACGCCCGGCCAGGGCGCGAACCAGGTTGGTGCCGGCGAAGCCGGCGCCGACGACGACGATGCGGGTGGGGTCGGGCATGGCATCCCTCACAGCGGAGGCCCACGCTGCAAGCACGATCCGTGCGGGGCGTCCCCGCCCCCACGGGCTTCAGCCCAGCGCGCCGCGGTACAGGGTCAAAAGCGCCGTCCAGGCGCGCTCGGCCTGCACCCGGTTGTAGATCGGCTCGCCGCCTTCTTGCGGCATGTCGGGCACGCACCAGCCGTGCTTGGCGGGGTAGACCTCCACCGTCGCGGGGTTACCCGCCTTGGCAAAGGCCGAACCCAGCACGTCCTTGGCTTCGGGCTGCTTCTCGTCGTCGTTGGCCGCCACGCCGAAGATCATGCGGGCCTTGATCATGGGGGCCAGCAGGTGCGGGCTCCCGGGCTTGTCGGTAACCAGGCCGCCGCCGTGGAAGGAGGCGCCGGCGCCAATGCGCTCGGCGACCGCGGCCGAGGTCCTGACGACCAGCGGCCCGCCCATGCAATAACCTTGCGTGCCGATCTTCTTCGTCTTGTCCACCTGCGGCTGCGCGTCCAGGAACGCCACGTAGGCCAAGGCATCCTTCTCGGCGGCGCCCGGCGCACCGACCGATCCCATCAGCGGCCGCAGGGCGTCGAAGGCCTTGGGATCCTTGAAGTCGAAGTTGGCCGCGGTCTGCACCACGGGCGCCTTCGTCAACCGATAGAAGGGGTTGGGCACCAGCACCGCATAGCCCTCGGCCGCCAGGCGGCGCGCCATGTCGCGCATGGAGGGGCGCAGGCCGAAGGCGTCCGGCCAGATCAGCACGCCCGGATGGGTGCCGCTGGCGGGGTGAAAGAAGGCGGCGTCGCAGCTGCCGTCGGGGGTCTTGATGGTCACGTCGCTTTCGGTGACGGCCATCCCGGCGGCTGCGGCCGTGCCGGCCAGGCCGCTGGCCACCGAGGCGACCACGAAATCACGGCGGGAAAGTTCGGCGGCCGGCGTCGGCTGCGGGCTGGGAAGGATGAGGGAGCTCATGGGGGCCTTTCGGGTGCGAAGGGAAGTCCGCGGCCCGCGATCCTGCATCAAACGGCGCGGGCCTGCAGGCGGGGCCCCGATAATCCTTCGATGAGAGTCATACCCGCGGCCACAATGGCGCTGGCCCTGACCGTGTCGCTGGTGCTTCCGCCAGGGGCCGATGCGGCCTGGGACCTGCCGCCACTGGACAAGGTGCTGAACTACCAGCCGCGGCTGCCGCTGCAGGTGGTGACGGCCGATGGGGTGGAGATCGCCCAGTTCGGCGCGGAACGCCGCCAGTTCGTGCCGATTGCCCGCATCCCCAAGCTGATGCAGGACGCCGTCATTGCCGTGGAAGACGCCCGATTCCGCGAGCACAACGGCATCGACCCCAAGGGCATGGCCCGGGCGCTGCTGTCGATGCTCACCGGCGGCCGCACGCAGGGCGCTTCGACCATCACGCAGCAGATGACGCGCACGATGCTGCTCAGCCAGGCCCGGACGGTCGAGCGCAAGGCCAAGGAGATCATGCTCTCGCTCAAGGTCGAGGAGGCCCTGAGCAAGGACAAGATCCTCGAGATCTACATGAACGAGATCTTCCTGGGCCAGCGCGCGTATGGTTTTGCCGCGGCCTCGCAGACCTACTTCGGCAAGCCGCTGGACAAGCTGTCGCTGGCCGAGACGGCCCTGCTCGCCGGGCTGCCGCAGAACCCCTACTACGCCAACCCGGTGGCCAATCTGGGGCGGGCCATCGCGCGGCAGCACCAGGTGCTGCAACGCATGCAGGCCACGGGTGTGATCAGCCCCGCACAGGCTGCGGCGGCGCGGGCCGAGAAACTCGTGATCCGCTCGCCGCTGCAGGTGAGCGTGCACGCCGAGTACGTGGCCGAGATGGCGCGCCGTGCGGTGGTCGAGCGCTTCGGCACCGAGGTCTACTCCAGCGGGTTGCGGGTGGTCACCTCGATTCATGCGGCCGACCAGCAGGCCGCCTGGGCCGCGGTGCAGAAGGGCGTGCTGGCCTACGACCGCAAGGGCGCCTGGCGCGGCCCCGAAGACCAGGAGACCCTGCCCGCGCTCGCCGCCGAGCAGGAAGCGCGAACCGCCGCGCAGCTGTTGCGCGAGCACCGCGACGACGAAACCCTGCGGGTGGCCATCGTGCTGGCCGCATCGCCCGCCCAGCTTCGCGTGCAGTTGGCCAGCGGCGAGCAGGTCACGCTCAGCGGCGAGGGCTTGCGCTGGGCCCAGCCGGGCCTGGGCCCCAAGGCCCCCAAGGCCCCCAAGGCCCAGGCGCTGCGGCGCGGGGCCATCGTTCGGGTGATGGCGCACGCCAAGGGCTGGACCATCGCGCAGTGGCCGCAGGTGGAAGCCGGGCTGGTGGCACTCGACCCGGCCAGCGGCCGCATACGGGCGCTGGTGGGGGGCTTCGACTTCGTGCGCCAGCCTTTCAACCACGTCACGCAGGCCTGGCGCCAGCCGGGCTCGAGCTTCAAGCCTTTCCTCTACTCCGCGGCCTTCGAGCACGGGCTGATGCCGGCCACGGTCGTGGAAGACGCGCCCTACCAGGGGGCCGACGGCTGGTCGCCGCAGAACAGCGATGGCCGCTTCGACGGCCCCCTGACGCTGCGCGAAGCGCTGGCCCGGTCGAAGAACCTGGTCAGCCTGCGTGTCGCGCAGACCTTGGGCACCGCCACCGTGCGCGATTGGGCCAGCCGCTTCGGGCTGGACCCGGCCCGCCAACCCGACAACCTGACCCTGGCCCTGGGCGCCGGCAGCGTGACGCCGCTGCAGATGGCCGCCGGCTACGCCACGCTGGCCAACGGCGGCTGGTACCAGGCGCCGGTGGTGATCGAACGCATCACAGATGCCCAGGGCAAGACGCTGTTCGAAGCCGCGCCGGCGCTGCCGTTGACCGACGACCGGCGTGCCATCCCGGCACGCAACGTCTTCCTGACCAACAGCCTGCTCAATGACGTGACCCGCGTGGGCACGGCCGCGCGCGCCCAGCAGCAACTCCGGCGGACCGACATCCAGGGCAAGACCGGCACCACCAACGACGCGGTGGACGCCTGGTTCGCCGGCTACCAGACCAACGTGGCCGCGGTGGCGTGGATGGGCTTCGACGACCCACGTAGCCTGGGCGCCCGCGAGTCGGGGGGCGGCCTTGCCCTGCCGATGTGGCTCGACTACATGGCCACCGCCCTGCGGGCCATGCCCGTGGTGCCGCCTGCCCTGCCACCCGCCGGCGTGGTGCGCGAGGGCGACGACTGGCTGTACGACGAATGGGCTGCCGGGGGCTGGATCAACCACATCGCCGCGGATGCCTCCATCACCAGGGCCGGTCCCAGGCCGCTGGCTGCGGCACCGGACGCCTCGGCCCCGACGCGGACGCCCTGACCGGCCTGGCGGCCGGCACGGGGTTCAGGCCCGTCGTTGCAGGCGGATCCAGAGACCCTGGGCCCGTGCCTCGCACTCGGCCGCGCCCTCCCCAGGCCACCGGCCGTGGCTGGCGAAGTGGCGCGCCTGCAGCGCCTCGGCCAGCACCGGGCGCACGGGCACCGGCAAGCTGGCCCACAGGGGCCACAGCGCAGCGTCGGGCACGGTCGACAAGGCCCTGCGCAGCCGCAGGGCGAGCGCGTGATACAGCCGCGCGTCGAGCGCGTCCAGCCCGCACTCCATGGCGTGCAGATCGCGTGCCAGATCGGCAATGTGGCCCAGCCGGCTTCCCAGTCGATGGCTCATCGGAAGTCCCTTCGTACGCCGCGCCGGCGATGTGCGCCTGGGTGGCGACGGTGGCACGGGGGTGGCTGCAGCATCGCCGGCTGCGAAAGCTCCCGATCCGCCGAACAAGGCCCTGAACGGCGTTCATTTCCGCGTCCGGCGCCCACCGGTGCGCGACCCGATCCCGCGCGGCTCTATGCTGGGACGGAAAGAACGCCCTGCCCGAAGGAGACACCCCATGTGCCGGCACCCGTCGTCCGCCCTCGCCCTCACCCTCGCCCTAGCCCTTGCCCGCTGCGCCTGGCTGGCCTGTCCGTGGTTCGCGCTGGATTTCGCGGCCGCACAAGCGCCAGCCGATGAGCCGGTGCAGCGGCCCTTCAAGCTGACCGTGGGCCGCTACCATGCCACCGAAAGCGGCAACGCCACCGACCTCAACCTGCGCCGCAGCCTGGGCAGCGGCAACGTCTGGCTGGGCCTGTTCGACGCGCCCGCTCAAGACGAGCGCCAATGGCGCCTGGGCGCCGATGCCAACCTCGAGGCCGGCGGGCTGCGCTGGATGCCCGCGGGGCAGGTCGCCTCGCACCGCTACGCCGCGGCCAGCCTGGGCGTGGAGACCGGCGAGACCTGGTTCGTGGGCGCCGGCTTCGGCCGCACCAACCTGCGCCCCAATACCAACCTGAACTTCGACCCCAACGATTCCTACAGCTTGTCGGCCGGCCTGCGCGAGGAGGGAGGGGCCAGCTACCAGGCGCAGTGGGTGCGCGACAACCGTCAGAACCCCGACCAGCGCCACCTGCACCTGGTCTACCGCACGCCGCTGCCCGACAACCACCGCCTGACCATCGACCTGCTCTTCAAGCAAGGCCTGGTGGACGACGCCACCATCCACCGCTGGGGCGCCAGCCTGGGTTACGACTGGCCGGCCTTCTTCGTGCGCGCGGCCTACGATCCTTATGTCAACTTCAGCCCCGAATCGATGTGGCGGCTATCCGCCGGGGCGCGGTTCTGAGGGACCCGCCGCGGCCGGGTATTCGCGGGTCTTCCAAGCCCGGCCCGATCAGCGGATCATCCGGTGCCGCGCGAACCGCCCTGCCGCCTCAAGATCCATGAACGAACCCCTCCGCCAAGCGCCCCCCGTCGTGCATGAGCCGGCGCGGCACACGCCGCTGTTCGGTCGCTACGACGTGGTGGTGCTGGGCGGCGGGCCGGCCGGCATCGCGGCTGCCACTGCCGCCGCGCGCCACGGGGCGAGCGTGCTCCTGGCCGAACGCTACGGCTTCCTGGGTGGCATGGGCACGGCCGCGGGGGTCACCAACTTCTGCGGCCTGCACGCCAACGTCCACGGCGAGATCCGGCAGGTGGTGCACGGTGTCGCCGACGACCTGCTCGATCGGATGCGCGCACTCGGCGGGCTGAACGAGCCGCACCGCGTGCTGGGCAAGATCAACGCACAGGCCTACGACATGTCGGCCTTCAAGTGCGCGGCCGACCAGCTGCTGGTGTCCTCGGGCGTGCACCTGCTCTTCCACGCACTGGCCGTGGGCGTCACGCGCGGCAGCACGGGCCGCGTCGACGCCCTGCTGGTGGAAACCAAGTCGGGCCGCCTGGCCGTGCAGGCCGGCTGCTTCATCGATTGCTCGGGCGATGCCGACCTGGCGCAATGGGCGGGCGTGCCCACCGAGAAGGGCGACGCAGCCGGCCGGCTGATGTATCCCACGCTGATGTTCCGCGTGGGCAACGTCGACGCGGACAGGGCCGGGCAGGCCTGGCACACCATCCCGCAGCGCATGGACGCGGCGCAGGCCGCGGGCGAGTTCACCTTTCCGCGGCGCGGCGCCATCGTGCGGCCGCAAAAGCACCCCTACGAATGGCGCGTCAACGTCACCCAGATGAAGAACCGCGACGGATCCGCCACCGACGGCACCGACGCCGCATCGCTGAGCGCCGGCGAGCTCGAAGGCCGCCGCCAGATCGTCGACTACCTGCACTTCCTGCGCACCAAGGTACCCGGCTTCGAGGAGGCCTATGCGCTGGACATCGCGCCGCAACTCGGCATCCGCGAGACGCGCCGCCTGGTCGGCGAAGCCATGCTCACGGCGGACGATGTTCTGCGATGCGCCGATTTCGACGACACCATCGGCGTCAACGGATGGCCGCTCGAGCAGCACGTGGCCGGTGACGTGCAATGGGCCTGGCCCCCCATCCCCGAGTCACGCGGCTTCAACCAGCTGCCCTACCGCATGCTGCTGCCGCGGCGCGCGACCGCGGGCGGTGCCGACAACCTGCTGGTGGCCGGCCGCTGCGCGTCGATGACGCACGAAGGCCAGTCGGCGGCCCGCGTGTCGGGTGCCTGCTTCGTGATGGGGCAAGCCGCGGGAACGGCCGCCGCCCTGGCCCTGCAACGCGCCACCTCCGTGCACGACATCCCGATACGGGACCTCCAACGCCGGCTCGTCGAGCAAGGCGCCTTCCTCGGCCACGACGAGACGCCATCATGACCACGACCTCTCGATCCACCGCTTCGTCCACCGCGCCGGCCGCCAAGCGGGCTGCCCGCAAGCCACCGGCATCGGCGCGCCGGCTGGTCATCCTGGTGGCCACGCGCAAGGGAGCCTGGATCTTCCACGGCGATGGCCGCCGCAGGGCCTGGCAGGCCGATGGACCGCACTTCCTGGGCCACACCATCACCCACGTGCAGCTGGATCCGCGCGACGGCCACACGCTGCTGGCCGCGGCCAGGACGGGGCACCTGGGTCCGACCATCTTCCGCTCCACCAACATGGGCAGGACCTGGAAAGAGGCCCGGCAGCCACCGGCCTTTGCCAACACCTCCACCACGCTGCCGGCCCGCTCGGTGGACCACACCTTCTGGCTCACGCCGGGCCACGCGAGCGAGCGCGACACCTGGTACGCCGGCACATCGCCGCAAGGGCTTTTCCGTTCCGAGGACGGCGGTGCCACCTGGGCGCCATTGCCCTCGGTGAACGAGGACGCCCGGTTCCGCGAATGGATGGGCACGGTGCAGGACGGCACGCCCGACGGGCCCAAGCTGCATTCGATCATCGTCGACCCGCGCGACGCGTCGCACCTGTTCTTCGCGATGTCGGGGGGCGGTGTGCACGAGTCGCACGATGCCGGGTCCAGCTGGTCCACGCTGATCCAGGGCATGGAAGTGATCGAGGGCTTCGACGCTTCGAACGTGAGCTTCCACGACCCGCATTGCATGCGACTGTGCCCTGCCCGGCCCGATCGGCTGTACCAACAGAACCACCACGGCATCTACCGCCTGGACCGACCTGGCGACACCTGGCTGCGCATCGGCCGCAAGATGCCCAAGCGGGTGGGGGACATCGGCTTCCCGATGGTCGTGCACCCGACCGACCCCGACACGGCCTGGGTGTTCCCGATGGACGGCACCACCGTCTGGCCGCGCACCAGCCCCGGCGGGCGCCCCGCGGTCTACGCCACGCGCAATGCCGGCCGCACCTGGCAGCGCCTGGACGAAGGCCTGCCACAGGAGCAGGCCTGGTGGACGGCGAAGCGCCAGGCGATGACCGCAGACGCCGAGCCGGTGCCGGCGCTGTACCTGGGCACCACCAGCGGCGAGTTGTGGCTGGGGCGCGATGAAGGCACGCGGTGGTCGACCATCGCGCGGCACCTGCCCGAGATCTACGCGGTGGAAGTGGCCGCGCTGGCATGAAGGTGCTGATCCCCGGGGCATTGCGGTCCTACACCCGGGTCTCGCACGCGGAGGCCGCCGGCGAGACCCTGGACGCGCTGTTCTCGGACCTCGACCGCCGCTACCCCGGCCTGCGGTTCCGGGTGGTCGACGAGCAAAACCAGTTGCGGCCGAACATGCGGGTGTTCGTCAATGGCCTGGGCGTGCGCGACCTGCGGCACCCCATGCAGCCCGACGACGACGTGGCCCTCGTGCTGGCGCTGAGCGGGGGTTGAGCGGGGCGGCGCCGCCCGGGGCCCGTTCAGGCGGCCGGTGCCGGGTGCTGCAGGCCGCGCAGGTAGGCGTCGATGCACTGCCGGCCGACTTTCAGCAGGTCGAATCCTTCGGGGTCGAGCATCCAGTTGTGCAGCAGGCCATCGAGCAGCGAGTGCACGCCCATCGCGGCGGCGCGGGCCGGCACGCGGCCGCCCAGCGCACCCAGCCGGGCGGCCCGCTTCAGGCCGCTTTCGAGCTGGCCCACGCGCTCGGCCAGGCCCTGGGTGCGGCGGTCGCGCACGGCCTGCATCTCATCCACGTACTCGACCTTGTGCAGGGCGATCTCGAAGGTGCGGCGGGCCTGGGGGTCGGAGACCGCGGTGCGCAACGCAGCCATGAAGCTGGCGCGGATCTGCCCCAGCGGATCGGGTAGCGCGGGGTCCGCGCTGCGCGCGATCTCGCGCTCCAGCGGCAGCGCCACCCGGTTCATCATGGCGTTGAACAGGTCCGACTTGTCGCGGAAGTGCCAGTAGATCGCCCCGCGGGTGACGCCGGCGGCACGCGCGATCTCCTGCAACGAGGTGCGCGAAACCCCGTGCCGCTGGAACTCCAGCTCGGCCATGTCGAGGATGTGGCTTCGCGTGTCCTGCGCCTGTGCCTTGGTACGACGCGCCATCGGTGAACCCCTGTCGGTGCGGTGTGCGTGTGGCGAACATACATTCGCCCATGTATGTATAGTAGCTCGGCCGTTCAAGCCCCGTGCAGCCGTGTCAGGGGGAGCCGGCCCATCTCCTCGAAAGGTCTGTTGCATGTCTGTCTGGCAAGGCGCCCGGTTCCTCAGGAACACCCGGTGGGGCGCAGGATGCGCCGCCGTCTTCGGCGCGTGCGCGCTGATGGCCGGCTGCGGCCGTGAAGTTCCTGCACCCGCCCCTGCGCCCGCGGCGCCACCGCCGGTGCCGGTGGGCGTGGTCACCGTGGCGCCGAGCACGCTGGGCGTGGTCTCTGAACTGCCGGGCCGCACGGAGGCCAGCCGCGTGGCGCAGGTGCGCGCCCGGGCGGCGGGCATCCTGCTGCAGCGCGCCTTCCGCGAAGGCAGCGACGTGAAGGCCGGCCAGGTGCTCTTCCGCATCGACGCCGCCCCCTACCGCGCGGCCCTGGCCAGCGCCCAGGCCGTCCTGGCCAAGTCGGATGCCAACCTGGCGCAGGCCTCGGCCCAGGCCACGCGCTACAAGCCGCTGCTGGAGGCCAATGCCGTCAGCCAGCAGGAATACGTCAGCGCCGTGGCCACACAGAAGCAGGCCGAAGCCGACGTCGCCGCGGGCAAGGCCGCCGTGCAGACGGCGCAGATCAACCTGGGCTATGCCACCGTCACCTCCCCCATCAGCGGGCGGATCGGCCGCGCGCTGGTCACCGAAGGCGCGCTGGTCGGCCAGGGCGAGGCCACGCAACTGGCGCTGGTCCAGCAGATCGACCCGATGTACGTCAACTTCACGCAGCCCGTGGCCGACGTGCTGCGCCTGCGCGCGGCCATCGCCAGCGGCCAGCTCAAGCGTGCGGGCGGCGACGCCGCCACGGTGAAACTGGTGCTGGACGATGGCAGCGTGTACGCCTTGCCGGGCAGGCTGCTGTTCAGCGACCTGAGTGTGGACCCCACCTCGAGCCAGATCACGCTGCGCGCCGAGGTGCCCAACCCCAAGGGCGTGCTGTTGCCCGGCATGTTCGTGCGGGCACGGCTGGAACAGGCGGCCGTCAGCGGGGCGATGCTGCTGCCGCAGCAGGCCGTACAGCGCGGGTCCGCCGGCGACACGGTGATGGTGGTGGGGGCTGACGGCAAGGTCAGCCCTCGCCCCGTCAAGGTGGGCGCCGGCCAGGACGGCAACTGGGTGGTGCTGGAAGGACTGCAGCCCGGCGAGCAGGTGATGGTCGACGGCTTCCAGAAGCTGCGCGGTCCCGCCACCGTCAAGCCCGTGCCCTGGAGCCCGCCCGGCGCTTCTGCGGCAGCCTCCGCGGCCACCCCGTCGGCTTCGGCTGCCAGGCAGTAGGCGCGCACGATGTCGCACTTCTTCATCGACCGGCCGATCTTCGCCTGGGTGATCGCCCTGTTCATCCTGGTGCTGGGTGGCGTGGCCATCACCCAGTTGCCGGTGGCCCAATATCCCTCGGTGGCGCCGCCCTCGATCATCGTCTCGGCGGCCTACCCGGGTGCCTCGGCGCAGACGCTGGAAGACAGCGTGCTGTCGGTGATCGAGCGCGAGATGAACGGCTCGCCCGGCCTGATCTACCTCGAATCGGTGGCGCAGGCCGACGGCACGGGCTCCATCACCTTGAGCTTCGAGCCCGGCACCAGCCCCGATCTGGCCCAGGTCGACGTGCAGAACCGCCTGAGCCGCGCCAGCCCTCGCCTGCCCCAGGCCGTGGTGCAGCAAGGCGTGCGGGTGGACAAGGCGCGCTCGAACTTCCTGTTGTTCACCATCCTGTCTTCCGACAATCCTGCCTTCGATCCGGTGGCGCTGGGCGACTACGCCTCGCGCAACGTGCTGCCCGAGATCCAGCGCGTACCCGGCGTCGGCCAGGCCCAGTTGTTCGGCACCGAGCGCGCCATGCGCATCTGGATCGACCCCGCCAAGCTCGTGGCCCTCAAGCTCTCGTCGGGCGACGTCACGGCGGCCATCTCGGCGCAGAACGCGCAGGTGGCTTCGGGCACCGTGGGCGACCTGCCGAACGTGCCCACGCAATCCATCTTCGCCACCGTCATCGTGCGCGGCCAACTGACCACGACCGAGCAGTTCGGCAACATCGTGCTGCGCGCGAACGGCGATGGCTCGACGGTGCGCCTGAAGGACGTGGCGCGCATCGAGCTCGGCGCGCAGTCGTACAGCCCGCAGGCCCGGCTGAACGGCCAGCCTTCCTCGGGCATCGGCGTGCAGCTCTCGCCCACCGGCAATGCCCTGGCCACCGCCAAGGCCATCAAGAAGCGGCTGGATGAACTCAGCCGCTACTTCCCGCCCGGGGTGAAGGCCACCATCCCCTACGACAGCAGCAAGTTCGTCGAGATCTCCATCAAGCAGGTGGTCGAGACGCTGGTCGAGGCCGTGGCGCTGGTCTTCGTGGTGATGTTCCTGTTCCTGCAGAACTTCCGCTACACGATCATCCCCACCATGGTCGTGCCCATCGCGCTGATGGGCACCTTCGCCGTGCTGCTGGCCCTGGGCTTCTCGATCAACGTGCTGACCATGTTCGGCATCGTGCTGGTCATCGGCATCGTGGTGGACGACGCCATCGTCGTGGTCGAGAACGTCGAACGGATCATGAGCAACGAAGGCCTGTCGCCGCTGATGGCCACCCGCAAGGCGATGGGGCAGATCCAGGGCGCCATCGTCGGCGTGACCGTGGTGCTGGTCTCGGTGTTCGTGCCCCTGGCCTTCTTTGCCGGCAGCATCGGCAACATCTACCGCCAGTTCTCGGCGGTGATGGTCAGCTCGATCCTGTTCTCAGCCTTCCTGGCGCTGTCGTTCACGCCGGCGCTGTGCGCCACCATCCTCAAGCCGGTCGAGGCCGGCCACCACCACGCGCGGGGGGGCTTCTTCGGCTGGTTCAACCGCAGCTTCACGCGCACGGCCAAGACCTACGAAGGCTGGGTCGCCAAGCTGCTTCGGCGCACGGGCCGCATGCTGGTGCTGTATGCGGCCATCATCGGCGCGGTGGTGCTCATGCTGGGCCGCCTGCCCACCTCGTTCCTGCCCAACGAGGACCAGGGCAACATCCTGGTCAACGTGCAGTTGCCGCCCGGTGCCACGGTCAACCGCACCAGCGCCGTGATGAAACAGGTCGAGCAGTACATGCTCAAGCAGCCCGAGGTGGACAGCATCGTCAGCGTGCTGGGCTTCAGCTTCGCGGGCACCGGCCAGAACGCGGCCCTGGGCTTCGTCACGCTCAAGCCCTGGGACGAACGCCCGGGCGCCGAACATTCCGCGCAGCGTCTGGTCGGCCGCGCCTTCGGCGGCCTGGCGGGCATCCGCGATGCCTTCATTTTTCCGGTCAGCCCCCCGCCCATCCCCGAGCTGGGCCGGGCCAACGGCTTCGCCTTCCGGCTGCAGGACCGCAACGGCGCCGGGCACGAAGCCTTGCTGGCCGCGCGCAACCAGTTCCTGGGCCTGGCGGCGCAGAGCAAGGTGCTCACGGCCATGCGGCCCGACGGGCTGGAAGATGCCTCGCAGCTGCAGCTCAACGTCGACCGCGACAAGGCCAGCGCCCTGGGCGTGAGCTTCGCCTCGATCAACGCCTCGTTATCCACCGCGCTGGGCTCGTCCTACGTGAACGACTTCCCCAACGCCGGCCGCGTGCAGCGCGTGGTGGTGCAGGCCGACGCCCCCACCCGCATGCAGCCCGACGACCTGCTGAAGATCAACGCACTGAACAGCGCCGGCCAGCCGGTGCCGCTGTCGGCATTCGCCACAACCGAGTGGATCACCGGGCCCATGCAGACCGTGCGCTACAACGGCTACCCGACCATGCGCATCGCTGGCGAGCCCGCCCCCGGCTCCAGCACCGGCGCCGCCCTGGCCGAGATGGAGCGCCTGGCCGCGCAGCTGCCCCCGGGCTTCGCCTTCGAGTGGACGGGCCAATCGCGTGAAGAGAAGCTCTCGGGCTCGACCGCCATCGTGCTGTTCGCCTTCTCGCTGCTGGCGGTCTTCCTGTGCCTGGCAGCGCTGTACGAGAGCTGGTCGATCCCCTTCGCGGTGATCCTGGTGGTGCCGCTGGGCGTGCTGGGCGTGGCCATCGCCACCGGGCTGCGCGGGCTGGAGAATGACGTGTACTTCAAGGTCGGCCTGATCACCATCATCGGGCTGTCGGCCAAGAATGCCGTGCTCATCATCGAGTTCGCCAAGGAACTGCAGTCCCAGGGCATGAGCGCGCTGGACGCGGTACTGCAGGCCGCACACCTGCGCTTCCGCCCGATCCTGATGACGTCCATGGCCTTCATCCTGGGCGTGATTCCGCTGGTGGTGGCCTCGGGCGCCGGCTCGGCCAGCCAGCACGCCATCGGCACCGGGGTGCTGGGCGGCATGATCAGCGCCACCACGCTGTCGGTGTTTTTCGTGCCCGTGTTCTTCGTGGTCGTGCGCCGCTTCTTCAAGGCGCCGCCAGCCCGCACCGAGGAGCCCGCATGAAGCGCGCCGCGTTCTTTGCCGGTCTGACCGGCGCGGCCCTGATCGGGTGCAGTTCGATGGCGCCGACCTACGTGCGGCCCGAAGCGCCGGTGGCCGCCACCTTTCCGCAAGCCCAGGCCGCCACGGGCACGCCCGCCAGCGACATCCCCTGGCAGCAGTTCTTCGTCGATGTCCGGCTGCGGCGGCTGATCGAGCTGGCTCTGGCCAACAACCGCGACCTGCGCGTGGCCGTGCTCAACATCGAACAGGCCCGGGCGCAGTTCGATGTACGGCGCGCCGACGAATGGCCGACCGTGAGCGCGGGCCTCACCGGATCGCGGCAGCCCACCGGCACGGGCTCGGTCAACACGCTGATCACGGCCGGCGTGCAGGTCACGGCCTACGAGCTCGACCTCTTCGGCCGCGTGCGCAGCCTGGCCGATACGGCGCTGGCCCAGTACCTGGCCACCGACGAGGCGCGCAAGGCCGCCCAGATCAGCCTGATCGGCACCCTGGCCAGCACCTACCTGGCGCTGCAGGCCGACGACGAACTCTTGCGCGTGACCCGCCAGACACTGGCCACCCGGAACGATTCGGCCCGGCTGACGCGGCTGCGCTTCGACAACGGCGCCAGCTCGCAGCTCGACCTGCGGCAGGCCGAGTCGTTGCAGGCGCAGGCCGAGGTGGCGTTGGCGCAGACGCAGCGGCAACGGGCACTCGACCTCAACGCCTTGACCTTGCTGGTGGGCCAGCCACTGCCCGACGACCTGCCGGTAGCGGCTCCGATCACCGCCCTGCCCGACGTGCCGGCCGGCGTGCCATCGGACCTTCTGGCGCGCCGCCCCGACGTGCGGCAGGCCGAGCAGCAGCTGATCGCGGCCAACGCCAACATCGGCGCGGCGCGGGCGGCCTTCTTCCCGCGCATCACGCTGACCGGCAGCGCCGGCACGGCCAGCAACCAGCTGGGCGGCCTGTTCAAGAGCGGGACCTTCGCCTGGAGCTTTGCACCGCAGCTGCTGCAGCCGATCTTCGACGCCGGCCGCAACGAAGGCAACCTGAAGCTGGCGCAGGTGGCGCGCGACATCGCCGTGGCGCAGTACGAAAAGGCGATCCAGTCGGCCTTCCGCGAGGTGGCCGATGCCCTGGCCGGCAGGGCCACGCTGGGTGAGCAACTGCGCGCCCAGCTGGCCCAGGTGACAGCCGAGCAGGACCGCGTGCGGCTGTCCGATCTGCGCTACCGCAACGGCGCGGCCAGCTACCTCGACCTGCTCGATGCGCAACGCTCGCTGTTTGCGGCACAGCAGGCGCTGGTGCAGTTGCAGGCGCTGGGCCTGCAGAACAGCGTGGCCCTCTATCGCGTGCTGGGCGGCGGCTGGAGCACCACGCTCCAGTAGCCCCCGGCCCTGCGGCGTCAGCGTGGAAACTGCCGGGCTGCGAAGGCCCAGGCCATGCCCGAGGCGTCGGGCCCCTGGCTGTCGCTGTAAGGCTGCCGTGGAGCGCCGCCGCTCCACGCGTGGGCCAGGCCTTCCACCGCCACCAGCGTGGCCACGATGCGGCCCGAGAGCTTGAAGTCGGTCACCGACATCGGGTAGCGGCGCCCGCGCTGCACGGTGCGCGGGGGCAGCGCCTTGGCCCCTGACGCATCGGCCCAGAGTTGGGTGGCGGCCCGGCCGTTTTCCGGCGAGACGACGCCGTCCGCGGTGCCCTGGATCACCAGCAAGGGCGGCCAATGGGCCGCCATCGCATCGGACGTCGCAGCCCGTGGCGCCGTGGGCCGCCGGCCCCGCATCGCCCGAAGGGCCGAAAGCGCGGAATGCGCGGTGCCCGGGGGGATGCCTGAATGCATCACCAGGGCCTGGAATCGCTCGGGGTGCCGGGTGACCAGCAAGGCCGCCATGCTGGCCCCCGCCGAGAGGCCGGCGACCGCCACCCGCCGGGGGTCCGCGCGGTGCAAGGCGCAAACCTGGTCGATGGCCTTGAGGATCAGGTCTGCCTCGCGGTAGGCGCGGCCCGAGTCGGTATCGAACCAGTTCCAGCAGCCTTGCACGTTGGCCAGGCGATCCTGCTCGGGGTACAGCACCATGAAGTGCTTTCGCGCGGCCAGGCGGTCCATGCGCGTGCTGGCGGCGAAACGGCTGGCATCCTGGCTGCAGCCGTGCAACATGACCATCAGGGGCAGCGGCTCGCCCGGGCGGACCCCGGCCGGCCGAAACAGCCTGAACCGCAACGTGCCCGAAGCCCCGATGACCAGGCCCGGCAGCCAGGCGCCCGCGCCTGTCGGCGCCGCTCGCGCCGGTGCGGCCGCCCTCATCCATTGGGTCAGCACACCCGTGCCAGCCGCCGCTGCCTTCTTGCCCATCGCGGTGAAACCGCGCTCGAAAGCCTTGGCCCAGGTCGGTCTTCGCATGCGTTTGGCCATGCCCCGAGTGTGAGGCCCCGGGACAACCCGGGGCACGCTCAACGCCAGGTGAAGCGGGGCTGGTCGAAGTGCGCCACGCGGGTGTCATTCCCCAGCAGCAGCACCTCGCGGAACTGGTAGATCATGGCCGCGGTGGGGGCCGCCACCCAGTTGTCGGCCAACGGCATGCGCAGCACCGGGGGGCCGCCGGCCTCGTGCGGCGCATCCAGCATCGGCGCATCGGCGCGCAGGAATTCGGTCAACGGGATGCGGTGCACCGACGCCACCTCTTCAGGGGCCGGGTGGATCTCCCGCGCGGCGCCCGCCCACACCACCAGGGGCGTGATCACGAATCCGCTGCGCGTGGGGTAGTCGTCCAGGCGGCCCAGCACTTCACCGGGGCCAAAGGCAAGGCCCAGTTCTTCCTGCAGTTCGCGCAGCACCGCCTGCTCGGGTGTTTCACCTTCATCGATGCGTCCGCCGGGCAGCGCCCACTGGCCCGCGTGGCGCCGCATGTGGGCGGGCCGCCGCGTGAGCAGCAGCGCCGGCGCCTCGCTCCAGGCCGCCTGCTGGCCGAAACCCGACAGCCCGGCACCGTGGCCCGCCTGCACCAGGGCAAGGGCCACCGCGGCGCGCGGCCGGCCGGCTTCGGCGATGGCCTGGACCGGCCAGGCCGCCAGTCGCTGGCTGATCGATGCCCGCCAGGCCGCATTCAATTGCATGTGAAGGGCCCCCTGAAGCCGCTTCCGGGATCAGGCACGGATGAACTCGCGCAGCACGGAGAAGTGGCGCTCGGGCGCATCGCCCACGATGCCATGTCCGCAGTCGGCGAAGCGCTCGAAGCGCACCAGGTGCTGGGGCAGGCTGGCCACGATGGCCTCGCTCATCACCATCGGCGTGATCGGGTCGCTGTCGCCGGCCATCACGAGCGTGGGGCAAGCGACCCGTGCCAAGGCCGGGCGGAAATCCATGCGCTTGAATTCGTCGGTGGCGAAGTGCAGGTTGACCGGATCATGAATGATGGCGCGGGCCAGGGCATCCGGGTCGCGGACACGGCGGGTGTTGTAGAGCGGGTGGCACTTCTCGCGGTAGGCCAGCCGCGCCTGCGGCGTGGGGGTGAGCCAGTAGTCTTCGGCCAGGCGCCGGGCCTGCGGGCCGCCGATGCGCTCGAAGGCGTCGAAGACCACGGGCCAGTCGGCGCAGGCCGCGGTGGTGGTCAGCACCAGCTTGCCGATGTGGCCCGGGTGCCGCGTGGCATACGACTGCGCCACGAAACCGCCGAAGGACACGCCGTAGACGATGGGCCTTTCGATGCCCAGCGTGTCGCAGAAGGTGCGCACGTCGTCACCCCATTGCGCCAGGTTCCAGGTAGCAGGGTCGCCGCGCTCGCTGCGGCCGTTGCCGCGATGGTCCAGGTACACCACCTGGGCCACGTCCGTCAGGGCCGAGAAGGCAGGCTTGAAGCCGGTGTGGTCGAAGCCCGGGCCGCCATGCAGCAGCAGCAGCGTGGGCCGCTGGCGCATGGTGGCGCCCTCCGGCACCAGGCCGAGGCCTTCGACGTCGAAATACAAACGCGACCCGTTGACACTGACGTGCATGCGATGAATCCAGCCTGTTCGGCGCAGTCTAGCGGGGGTGGCGGCAATCCCCCGGCATCAGTCTTCAAAGCCCACGAAAACCGCGGCCTCAGCCACGGACTTGCGCCGCGAGACCACGGCGTTGGCCGGAAAGGCCTCGTCGGGCCAACCCAGGGCCACGCAGGTCTGGATGACCTGGTCGTCGGGGATGCCGGCCTCGGCCCGCACCACGGGCGATTGCATGATGCCCTGGCTGTTGATGACGCAGCCCAGGCCGCGCGACCAGGCCGCCAGGACCAGGCTGTTGACGACGCCGCCGCAGTCGAAGGGGGCGATGTCGCTGCCCTGGATCGAGCGGTCGTAGGTAACCACGATGGACACGGGCGCGTCGAACTGCCGGAAGCCCCGCAGCACCCACTCCTGGCGCTTGGGCAGGTCGTTGCGCTCGATGCCCATGGCGGCGAACAGTTGCTTGGCGATCTCGATCTGCCGCTCGCGGTGCACGCCCTGGTAGCCAGGACCCATCCTGAACTCTCGCGAATCGGGCACGCCCGCCAGGTTGCGTTCGACGTTGCCCTGGCGGATGCGGTCGAGCACCTTGCCGGCGACCACGTAGAAATTCCAGGGCTGCGTGTTCAGCGACGTCGGCGCCCGCATCGCCAGTTCCAGCACCTCGCGGATCAAGGCCTGGGGGACGGGCTTCTTCAGATAGCCCCGGATGCTCCGGCGACCCCGGACGACCTCATCGAAATCCATCATGGCCCTTCGTGTTGCGCAAGCCGGCATTCTCGCCGGCAGGCACCACCTGGGCGTCGGCCGCAGCCTGGTCCAGCCCGCGCGGCGCCGCCAGCGCCAGGCCCACCCCCGCGGCCACGGCCGCCAGGCCCAGGCCATAGCCCGCCAGCACGCTGGTGGTGGACGTCCTGTCCACCAGCCAGGAAGCCAGGCTCATGCCCACCGACTGGCCCATGAACAGCGCGCTGGCAAACAGGGCCACGCCGGTGCCACGCTGGGTGGGCGCCATCTGCGTGGCCTGGGTCTGCAGCGTGTTGTGGATCATGTAGAAGCCCAGGCCCGCCAGCAGGCACAGCGGCAAGGTCCAGCCGACCGCGGGCGCCAGGGCGAACAGCACCCAGGCCCCGCCCGCCATCAGGCCGCCCACCCGCGCCAGCGTCAAAGGCCGGCGGTGGGCGAGCATCCACGGCGCAGCCCGGCTGTAGAGCAGGCCGCCGGCACCGTAAAGCACCCCGATGGCGCCCGCGGTGGACACGGCCACGCCGAAACGCGCATGCAAGTGGCTGGGCGCGAAGGCCAGGGCCGTGGTGGCGAAAGCGCCTTCCAGGGCGGTGATGAATAGGATCCGCCGGGCCTGCGGGCTGGCCAGCACTTCGCCCATGCGCTGCAGGCTCGTGACCGGTACCGTGCCCTGGGCGGGCCGCGGCGGCGCTTCGCGAAAGCTCAGGCGCATGGCAACGCCCGCGACGACGAAGAGCAGTGCCAAGGCCAAGAACCCGGCGCGCCAGCCCAGCGTGTCGGCGAACACGCCCGAGAGCCACTGCCCGGCGATCATGCCGGTGACCGTGGCGCCCAGCAGCCTGGCCAGCACCGGCTGCCGCTGGTCCCAGGGCACGCGGTCGCCGATCCAGGCCATGGTCAGCGGCACGATGCCGGCGGCCGTGGCGCCAGACAGGGCACGCGCCACGACCAGCCAGCCCAGGCTCGGGGCGATGGCCGAAGCCAGGGCGCCTACGGTGCAGGCCGCCGTGCAGAAGGCGACCACGGCGCCTTTGCCCAGCCGGTCGCCGATGGGGCCGTAGACCAGTTGCATCACCCCATAGGCAATGGCGAATCCGTAGACGGTGGCGCTGGCCTGGCCCGTGGTGCCCCCGAATTCGCCAGCCAGGACGGGCAGCAAGGCGTCGCACCAGCGCATGGACGCCATGCTGGCAAAGGCAGCCAGACTCAGCAGCTGCAGTGGCCGCTGCGAGTCCGAAGTTGAATCGGTCATCCACCGCATTGTCGGTGCAGCCGCCTGGCGAACTGCCGGGTTGGGAGAACGCGCGCTACGCCGGCCCCGGGCTGGCCTTCAGCCGATCGATGAGCGCGTCCTTCTCGCTCCACTGCGCCTCGGTCCAGTCGGCCAGGCGCTGGCGATAGGCCTTGTCGCCGACCGGGTCGCCGCCCAGCACCGCATCGGGGATGGGGCGCTGGCGCACCCGCACCACGACCTGCGGGACGCGGCCGCACAGCAAATCCCAGAAGCGGGGCACGCCCGCGGGGTAGACGAGGGTGACGTCGATCAGGGCCTCGAACTGCTCGCCCATCGTGGCCAAGGCCACGCCAAGGCCGCCGACCTTGGGCTTGAGCAGGTACCGGTAAGGGCTGCGCTGAACCGCATGCTTGGCCGGCGTGAACCGCGTGCCTTCGACGAAGTTGATCACCGAGGTGGGAATGCGCTTGAACTTCTCGCAGGCCTGCCGCGTGGTCTGCAGGTCGCTGCCCCGGGAGCCCTTGCCGCGCCCGCGCTTCATGAATGGAAAGTCCAGCGCCCACCAGGCCAGGCCGATCACCGGCACCCAGATCAGCTCGCGCTTGAGGAAGAACTTCAGGAACGGAATGCGACCGAAGAAGATCCGCTGCAGCACCAGGATGTCGACCCAGCTCTGGTGGTTGCTCGACACCAGGTACCAGCCGCGCGGATTCAGGCCTTCCAGGCCCTGCACGTCCCAGGCAGCGCCGCCGGGGCTGACGGCCACGATCCAGGCGTTGTTGGTGGCGACCCAGGCTGCGGCCAGGCCGGTCAGCATGCGGTCGCAGGCACGGCGCACGGCGATGGGCCTGAACAGCAGCTTGAGCAGTGCCGGCAACGCCATGGCTGCGGTCAGCAACACGGTGCTGGCCACCAGCAACGCGCCGGTCAGGACGCCGCGCACGGGCGCCGGCAACAGCCGCAGCAAGCCATGACGGGCGGGTGGCGGGGACTTCCGATCAGGGCCCATGGGTTGAAGATGGCGGCAAGCGCAGATGGCGGGACACCATTCTGGCGCCTTGACGCCGCGTGCCACCCCCAGGGCCGGCCGCGATGCGGCGTGGGATAGACCGATCGATCTTCCAAATGGCCCGTCATTGAGCCACGTCAACAAGCCAGGGGACGGGTGGGAGACCAATAGGACACGGGCAGCGCGATGTCCGATCCGGTCGCGCGCCGGGCCCGGCGGACCCCTGGGAGGCTTCCATGCAGCAGACCTGGCTTCGACACTACCCGGACGGCATGCCGTCGGAGATCGATCTGCAGGAGTTCGCTTCGTTGCCCGAAGTGCTGGCGAAGAGTTGCGAGCGCTTCGGCCCCAAGACGGCCTTCAGCAACATGGGCACGACCCTGAGCTATGCGCAACTCGACCAGAAGAGCCGCGATTTCGGCGCCTTCCTGCAGCAGCAGTTGCACTTGCGCAGGGGTGATCGGGTGGCACTGATGATGCCCAACCTGCTGCAGTACCCGGTGGCCCTGTTCGGCGTGTTGCGCGCCGGCCTGGTGGCCGTGAACGTCAACCCGCAATACACCGCGCCGGAACTCGAACACCAGTTGAAGGACTCTGGCGCCGTGGCCGTGGTGGTGCTGGAGAACTTCGCCCATGCCCTGCAGGTGGTGCTGGACCGCAACGCCGACATGCCCACGGCCGTAGTCACCACGGAAGTCGGTGACCTGTTCCCTGCCCTGCAGGGGGTGCTGACCCACATCGTCGTCAAGTACGTCCGGCACCTCGTCCCCGCCTGGAAGATCAGCGGCGCGACGGGTTTCAACGCAGCACTGCGCGCCGGCCAGGCGCTGACGCTCGATCCCGTGCCGCTGACCGCCGAGGACACCGCCTTCCTGCAGTACACGGGCGGCACCACCGGCGTGGCCAAGGGCGCGGTGCTCTCGCACGGCAACATGGTGGCCAACCTGCAGCAGATGTCCGCGTGGCTGGCGCAGGACCTGGTGGACGGTGCAGAGATACTCGTCTGCCCGCTGCCGCTTTATCACGTGTATGCGCTGACCTCGAGCCTGGTGTTCCTGAAGAAGGGAGCGCACACCGTGCTGGTGACCAACCCGCGCGACCTGCAGTCCCTCATCCAGGACCTGAAGCGCCA